>JAHFCY010000059.1 GCA_023249255.1 Candidatus Lindowiibacteriota bacterium
ATGAAAAACGGATGCTTCAGGAGGCCGTCGACGCCCTGATGGACAACGGCCAGCACGGCCGCGTCGTCCGCGGCGTCGGAAACCGGCCCTTGAAATCCCTCACCGAACTCTTGAAAGGCAAGCAGGGACGGTTCCGGCAGAACCTGCTCGGCAAACGCGTCGACTATTCCGGCCGCGCCGTCATCGTCATCGGTCCCGAACTCAAGATCAACCAGTGCGGTCTGCCCAAACGCATGGCGCTGGAACTGTTCAAACCGTTCGTCATGGCGCGTCTTCTCGAAAAAGGCATGGTCCACAACATCAAGGGAGCCAAGAAAAAAATAGAGGCCGAGTCGCCCGAAGTCTGGGACGCACTCGAGGAGGTCATCGAAGGCCGCCCGGTTCTTCTGAACCGCGCGCCGACCCTGCACCGTCTCGGCATCCAGGCTTTCGAGCCCGTCATGATCGAGGGCAAGGCCATCCGTCTGCATCCGCTGGTCTGCACCGCGTTCAACGCCGATTTTGACGGCGACCAGATGGCCGTTCACGTGCCGCTTTCGAAACTGGCCCGCATCGAAGCCCGCGCGCTCATGCTCTCGACCAACAATCTCTTCTCCCCGGCCAACGGCCGATGCATCGCCGCGCCGACCCAGGACATCGTCCTTGGCTGTCACTACCTGACCAAACCCGTGGTTGAAAAACCGTCGGCCCGCAAGGAATGCCCGATCTTCCGCGGCCCCGACGAGGTCCTTCTTGCGCTCGACGAGAAAAAAGTCAATCTCCATCAGTGGATTTTTGTCCGGGCCAAGGGAGAGACCGTTCAGACGACCGCCGGCCGCGTCATTTTCAACGACGTCCTTCCGGTCGATGAAAAATTCGTCAACGAGACCATGAACAAGAAAAGCCTGAGTAACCTCGTCTCGGATCTTCTGGCCCGCCGCGGCGCGTTCACCACCATCGCCGCGCTCGACAGCATCAAGCGCCTCGGCTACGTCTACGCCACCCGCATGGGATGCTCCATCAGTTACTACGATGACCTCGTCATTCCGGCCAAGAAACACCAGATCGTCGCCGACGCCGAAAAAGAAGTCCTCCGCTACGAGACGCTGTACCGTGAGGGCAATCTCACGAAGGAAGAACTGCACAACCGGTCGATTGACATCTGGTCGAGAGTCACCAAGAACATCACGGACGCCATGGTCGAGGAGCTCAAGGTCGACAAGGGCGGATTCAATCCAGTGTACCTGATGACGTTCTCCGGCGCTCGCGGCAATATCGATCAGGCCCGGTAGCTCGCCGGCATCCGCGGCCTCATGGCCAAACCTTCCGGCGAAATTATCGAGCTTCCGATCAAATCCAATTTCAAGGAAGGCCTCACGGTTCTGGAATACTTCATCTCCACCCACGGCGCGCGCAAGGGACTGGCCGACACGGCCCTCAAGACCGCCGACGCCGGATACCTCACGCGCCGGCTGGTCGACGTCGCGCAGGAAATCGTCATCGAAACACAGGACTGCGGCACGCACGAAGGCATCTATGCCGAGGCGCTCCGCGAGGGCGAAGAAGTGATCGAATCCCTGGGCGAACGAATTCTGGGACGCGTTCTTCAGGAGGATGTCATTCATCAGGACACCGGCGAGGTCCTTGCCAAGGCCAACACGCTGGTGGACGAGGCGCTCGCCAAAAAAATTCAGGATTCCGGCGTCGAGCGCGTCTTCATTCGGTCCACGCTCACCTGTGACTCGCGCCGCGGCA
Organism: Candidatus Lindowiibacteriota bacterium; assembly: GCA_023249255.1. GTDB lineage: Bacteria > Lindowbacteria > 2-12-FULL-62-27 > 2-12-FULL-62-27 > 2-12-FULL-62-27 > JAHFCY01. Next base: position 1,735 of record JAHFCY010000059.1, read on the forward strand.
TCTGCCAGCTCTGTTACGGCCGCAATCTCGCCACGGGCAGGCTCGTCGACATCGGCGAGCCCACGGGCGTGATCGCCGCCCAGTCCATCGGCGAGCCCGGCACCCAGCTCACCATGCGCACGTTCCACATCGGCGGCGTCGCCACCGGCGGCGCGACCCGCGAACTGGTCCTCACCTATGACGCCCTCGTCACCGGGTTTCCCGAACGCACCATTCCGCGCAAGGAGGGCAGGGACGATATTCACATCGCCAGCCGCGACGGAAAATTGGTCATCCGGATGGTCAAAAGCACGATCGACACGAAGACCGTCAAGGTCAAGGTATTCGACGGACTGTGGATCAAACGCGGCGAGGTCGTTGGAATCGAAGGTTCGGGCAAGGCCGCCGTGGAGATCAAGGCGCCGGACGACGGCGTCGTCTACATTCGCGAAAACGGGGTCATGATCATGGGCGCCGAACAATACTACGACGTCAAAATCGGCACGCGCCTCCGATGCACCTCCGACGCCTACATCCCGGCCGGCAGCGTCATCGCCGAGTTTGATCCCTACAACGACACGATTCTCACCGAGGTCGACGGCACGGTGACGTTCAAGGAAATCATCGAGGGCCGCACGTCCAAACAGATCGTCGACGAGACCACCGGTCTCATTCGAACCGAAATCGCCGAAGACCGCGAGAAACAACTGTTCCCGCGCGTCGGGGTTGATTCCCCGTCCAGGAAAATCCCGGTCGAATACGACCTGCCCTACGGATGCATTCTCGACGTGTCCGACAACAGGAAAGTCCGCGCCGGCGATGTTCTCGCCAAAATTCCGCGCGCGCAGTCCAAGACGAAAGACATCACCGGCGGTCTCCCCCGCGTCGAGGAACTTTTCGAAGCCCGCGGCAAGACCACGCGCGACGCGTTTATCTCCCACATCGACGGCATCGTTTCCTTCGACGCCAAAAAACCCAAGGCCGGCCAGCGCCGCGTCATCATCACCAATCCTGAAACCGGCGTGAAGAAGGAGTACGACATCCCCGTCGGCCGCTATCTAAAAGTGCGCGAGGGCGACACCGTCAAGCAGGGCGAGCCGATCACCGATGGTCCGGTCAACCCGCACGACATTCTCAACGTCAAAGACATCAAAGGCCTCATGCTCTACCTCGTCAACGAGGTTCAGGAGGTCTATCGCCGGCAGGGCGTCGACATCAACGACAAGCACATCGAGATCATCGTCCGCCAGATGTTGCGCAAGGTCGAGATCAAGGACCAGGGGGATTCGGATTTTTCGATTGGAAGTTTGGTCGACCGCTTCACGCTCAAGGACGCCAACGAACATCTCATCCGCCAGGGCAAAAAACCGGCCGCATTCGAACCGCGGATTTTGGGCATTACCAAGGTTTCCCTCGAAACCGATAGTTTCATCTCAGCCGCGTCGTTCCAGGAAACCCGCCGGGTTCTCACCGACGCCGCCATCAACGGCGAGGTCGACCGCTTGCGCGGATTGAAGGAAAACGTCATCATCGGCCGCCTCATCCCGGCCGGCACGGGCTTGAAACCCTACCGGTCACAGATGGACGCCATCGACGCCGACGCGCAGAAAATCATCGCCAAATTCGGATTCGACGCGGCCCGGGAGTCCCAGGCCGAGCTTCCCCCCGCCCCGGAACAGGAACCCGTCACCGTCGGCTGATCCATACCGTTCGGAAACTTCGTGGAATCCCTTCTCCCCCAAGGGGGAGAAGGTGAGGATGAGGGGGACTTCCCGGAGACTTCCCTTTCCTTCCATTCTTCCGTATAATCGGTGAAACACCGTGCCGCCGCCCCCCGCGAATCGTGACCATCCAGGTCACCGCGAGGGACTTGGCATCCGTGCCGGCGTAGCTCAGTTGGCAGAGCAACTCACTTGTAATGAGTAGGTCGTCGGTTCGACTCCGACCGCCGGCTTTTTACTCCTTTTTACCCTTGACGCGCATTCCGCAGTAAAATAACACCACAGGCGTGGGGGGAACCACATCGTGGAACAGTTGATCGTCCATATCGAGGGGCAAGTGGAGCGGCTGATTCGTCGCAAGGACGACCTGACGCGGGACAACTCTGTCCTGCGCCGGGAAAACGAGCGGCTCCGAAAACGCGTCGCCGAACTGACGGATGAACGCGACCTCTTCGATCACCGAATCCGTCTCTCCACCCGCCACGTCGAAACCGCGCTCTCGCGGCTGAAACTGCTGTCTGAAGATCTCTGATGCCCTCGGTCGAAGTCATCATCCTCGGAAAAAAACACACGTTCGACACGCCCGAAAATCCCGACCGGGTCAAAACCGCCGCCCGCCTGCTTGAGCGCAAACTCAAAACCGTCACCGAAGTCTACGGACTCATCTCGAACGATCACATGCTGGTCCTCGCCGCCTTGAACCTCGCCGAGGAATTGATTCGCCTGAAACAGGAAACCAAACTCGACCGCGCCGAGGATTTTTTGCGCGGCCTTGCCGAGCGCCTCGACCTGGCGATGCGGGATGAGGCTGACTCTCCCGACGTTCCTTCCGACCCCTGCCTGCCTGCCGGCAGGCCTTCCCGATGAAAATCCTCGGCGTCGACGAAGCCGGCCGCGGACCGGTCCTTGGGCCGCTGGTGATGGGCGCGGTCTGCGCCGAAGAATCCCAGTTCGAGAAATTGCGGGAATTGGGCGTCCGTGATTCCAAGGCGCTCACGCCGAAGGCCCGCGCGCGCATCTTCGACCGTCTCGCGGTCGAGTTTCAGATCGATCATGAGATCGTGACGCCCGCCTCCATCAACGGCGTTGGCGCAAATCTCAACAATCTCGAATATGACGCGCTTTCCAGTCTTCTGGTCCGTCTGCGGCCCGACCAGTTGATCGTCGACGCGTTCATGACGCCCCACCGCCTCGCCAAACAGATCGTCCGCGATTTTCCCAACGTGACCGTCATCGCCGAGTGGAAGGCAGACGAAAATTTTCCGCTGGTTTCGGCCGCGTCGATCGTCGCCAAAGTCATCCGCGACCGACACATCGACGAGCTGAAACCCACCTACGGCGATATCGGATCGGGATATCCCGGCGATCCCAAAACGCGGCGGTGGCTGCGCTCCCAGATCCTGAAAAACCGTCTGGCCCGGACATCCGTCCCGTCTTTCGTCCGCATCAACTGGGGCACTCTCCGCCGCCTCGAAACCGAAACCCCTCCGGAACAGCCAGAAAAAAAATAGGCCACAGACAGACGCCCACCCGCACACCCAGACTCCCACAGGTATCTATGAAATTGTCTGTGTCTGTCTGTGTCTGTGAGTGTCTGTGTGTGGCTCCCGGTTTAGATGTTCTCTGATAGGTCCTGCATTTTGCCGTCGAGCCGTTTTCTGATTCCCCTCGGGGTCGTCTTCGTCACCGCCGCCGTTTTCTTGCCGGTCCTCAACTGTGAGTTTGTGAACTGGGATGATCCGAAAATGATCGTGGACAATCCGGCGTTTCGGGGATTCGACCCGGCCCATTTGAAATGGATGTTCACCACATTTCACATGGGACATTATCAGCCGCTAAGCTGGGTCACGCTGGCGCTCGATGACGCCGTCTGGGGAACAAATCCTGCCGGATATCATCTGACGAATCTTCTCATCCATGCCGCCAACGCGTTTCTCGTGTATCTCCTCGCCCTCCGCTTGATTTCGATCGTGTTCGCCGTTCAATCCGTCGACTCGTCCTTGCGCCTTGTCGCCGCCTTTGCCGCGCTCCTTTTTTCGATTCACCCTCTCCGCGTCGAATCGGTCGCATGGGTGACGGAACGGCGCGACGTTCTGTCCGGCTTTTTCATTTTCCTCACTCTGATCTGTTACCTGAACGCCGTGACCGCGCCGGACAAATCCCGCGGCCGCTGGATGATCGCGTCCTTGAGCGCGTATCTCGCGTCGCTTCTCTCCAAAGCATCCGGCATCACCCTGCCGGTGATTTTATTCGTGCTGGATTTTTATCCCCTGCGGCGCCTGACGGGTCCGCTGGTCTGGAGTGATCTTCGGAAAAAGTACGTCTTTATTGAAAAAATCCCCTTTCTATTTTTCGCGTCGATTTTCGCCGGGATTGCCATGCTGGCTCAAAAGGACGCAAAGGCTCTTCTGCCCCTCGCCGAATACGGCATGCCGGAACGCGTCGCGCAGGCGTTTTATGGAATGGCGTTTTATATATGGAAAACAGTCTGGCCTTTTGGTCTGTCTCCCTTCTATGAAATTCCCCAGGGTGTAGATCCGTTGTCGTGGCCGAATCTGCTCCGGGCGGTTCTTGTCCTCGGCACGGCGGCGGCGGCTGTTCGGCTCTGGAGGCGCCGCCCCGCCATTCTCTCCGTCCATCTGTGTTATCTCCTCGCGATCGCTCCCGTTCTCGGATTTGCTCAAAGCGGTCCGCAGTATGTCGCCGCCCGGTACAGTTATCTGTCTTGCGTCGGGTTGGCTGTCCTGGCTGGAGGCGCAAATTTTGCCTTGGTGCGGCCGCCGCATATGAACTCGCGATCCTTTCTGATTTCATCGGTCGCCCCGGCCGTCGGCATTCTGATCGTTCTGGGATTCCTCACGGTCCAAGAGGTCGGCATCTGGCATGATTCCGAAAAGCTTTGGCGCCGCGCCGTATCGATGTCGCCCCGGTCATTCTTTCCGCGCGTCAATCTGGGCCAGATCCTCCTCGATCAAAAAAATTTTCCGGAATCGCTCGAACAATTTCAAGAGGCAATATCCATCCGCCCTGGCGACGCAAGACCTTATCACAGCGCCGCCATGACGCTTGCGCAGATGGGCCGGCCGGCCGATGCGGTCCCGTATTTCACGAAGTCTCTGGAAATTCGCCCGGCCGATCCGGATGTGCATTGCAATCTCGGCCACACTCTCGCGAGCCTTGGTCAGTCCGACGCCGCAATCGTTCACTATCGCAAAGCCATCGCGCTTCGCCCCGATTTTTCCGCCGCTCACAATAATCTCGCGAACGAACTGGGCCTCCGGGGAAATCCGGATGAGGCCATTGAACACTACGCCCGCGCGATCGCTCTCGATCCCGGCAACACCGGCGCCCATCACAATCTTGGCATGGCCTTGATGACCATGGGCCGGATCACAGACGCGGTCGCGTCATTTCGAGAATCCGTCCGCCTGCGCCCCGATTACGCCAAAGCGCATTTCCATCTCGGCCAGGCCCTGCAAAAGCTCGGCCGCAGCGCCGAAGCGCATGAAAGTTTTGAGACGGCCCTCCGGACGTCCCGCCCGGACGATCCGATCCGGCGGGAGATTCAATCCGAACTGAACGGCATTCCCTCGCCGTGAAGGTGATGATATCCTTTCAGAATTTGACTGTTCCACAGTTGAAAATACTGCTTGGCAATTTTCAACAATAAATCTGAAGGAGCGTGATGAACATGATTTTTCTGGGAATTTTGTCGATTGGATTTGGCCTTTATGTGCTGATGGCGATTGAGGGCATAAACGCCGGACTTTTCCTCGCCCCGAGCGCCTTGGGCATTATCGTGTTTTGTTCTCTGGGCGGAGTTCTGATCACCTACCGCCCGAAAGAAATTATTTCCGGCCTGAAAGCATTTTTCCGGAAGGACATTCAGGACTCCAGGGAAAAACTGATTGACTATGCAAACCTGTTTTCTTTATTTTCCAGGTATTCCATGAACGCGGCATGGCTGGGTACGGTATTCGGGGTAATCAACATCTTGCGTCGCATAGGCCAGGCGCTGGAATCGCGGGATCATATTAACATCGGCATGCTGGCGGGCGGGATTGCACTCGGGGTGGTCGGCATCCTATGGGGGATTTTGCTGTCAAAGTTTGTCTTTGAATCGATTAAAAATAATCTGGAACGCAAAGCTCTCGCCGCGAAGGAGGCCGGACAGGGGGAGGCGATTCCGGAGTCGGTCCCATGCCGCTGGGGCAAACCGGTTTTGCTTTCTCTGCTGGCGATCGTGGTCGTTGTATTGTCCCTCCGGGCGTTCATGAAAGCCCGCTCGATGAATTCCGGCGCGCCACAATCTCAAGGCGCATCGAACACCCGGCGTTCTACGATCCTCGAAACCCAGCTTCTGGGGACGAGCGAAAATCCTGATATCGATATCACGATTACTGATCGGGGGGAACTCCACCGCCTGCATTGCACCATTTACGTGGGGTATTCAAGAGAATATGAGTCGCGCGGTCAATTCTACGATGAATTAAAAGAACGCATCCCCCAACTCAGAGAATTGGTCATCCGGATTCTCGGCGCGAAGACGCTGGAAGATCTGCAGATTCGGAATCTGACTCCGCTCAAAGAGGAGATGATCGTCAGGATCAATGAACTGTTGAGCAACGGCCAGATCGCCGATATCGTGTTTAGCAATTACGTTCTGGATCCAATGAGGCCGGCCGTTCCGCCGCAATCGCGCTGACTCGAATTCGAAAACGCCGGCAAGTATGAATCGTCGTGAAAATAGTTTTCTGTTGCCTGCCTGCGAATCGTGAGGTATAGTTTCGACATGCTGACGGGAGGCGGCGAACGCAGTTCGGCCAAACTACACCCATGAAAAAACCCATGACAACCTTCGAGGAACTGGAACAGATCGCCAACACGGCGCTCGGCGGAATGGTCAAGCCGCAGGCGCTCGGGTTTGTCCTCTCTGCCCTCGACTTTTCCCTGCGCGGGCAGAAACAGCGCCAGCCCAGGCACATCACCGGCAAGGAACTCTGTGAATCCGCCCGGGACCTCGCCGCGCGCGAGTATGGCCTCATGGCCCGCGAAGTCCTCAATGAGTGGGGAATCGACTCCACCGAGACCATCGGGCGAATCGTCTTTGCGCTGGTTGACGCCAAAAAGATGTCAAAAACCGATGAGGATTCGCTCGGCGATTTCAACCGCATTTTCGATTTCGATTCGGCGTTCTCTCCGGCCGCCATTTTGAAAGCCGCCCGCGAACTCCGTCCTAGAGCCCGCCACAAACCATCCTGAATTTCACCGATTCCATCCTCTACGCGGCGTTTCTCAAAGCGCGCCAGTGGCAGTGGGAATCTCCATATTACGATACGGTCGAGGTCCGCCTCTTCGAATGGAGGCTCCGCGAAAATCTGAATCTTCTCGCCGCGCATCTGAAGAGGGGATACCGCTGGGCGCCGCTTCTGCGTTTCCCCATTCCCAAAAAACCGGGAGAAGACCGGCCTTACGCTTACCGGAATTTCCGGGATGAAGTCGCCGCCGTCGCGCTGGTTCTCGCCGTGCGAAATCGTATCGAACACGCCATGGACCGCGCGGGTCGCGCGTCATTCGGTAACCGGCTGTCCGGAATTCACACGTCCGACAAATTGTTTCTGGAATGGCGCGAATCCTGGGGATCGTTCGAACAGGCGTCCCGCCGGTTCGCCTCTCGAAACCGCTACTACGTCCGCACTGATGTCCGAAAATTTTACCCGAGCGTCCGTCGCGGCCAGCTCATCGAGACCGTTCGGCGGATGTTGCCGGGCCATCCGGCGGCGGAGTCCCTGCGAACTCTTATCCTCGCCGATGGAACCGATCTTCCCGCGGGCCCGACCATCTCCGGGGTTCTCGCCAACATGTATCTCTCGCCGCTCGACGTGGAACTTCTCAACGCCGGGCGTCTTCGCGGCCGATACACCCGGTACGTCGACGACATGTTTCTGTTCGGCTCCGACCGCCGCACACTCGTTCGAACTTTTGACGCGCTCCGCCGGAGGCTCCATGACGGATTCGGCCTTGCGACCCACCACGGCAAAGTCGAAATCGGCCGCGCGTCGAATGCGTTTGACGGCCGGGGAAGCCCCGTGGCTTGGGCCGGGCTGTCCCACGATTTCGACCGGATCGCCCGCACGCTCTATCATGTCCCGCCGGAATACCTGCGGCTCTATTCGCGATATCCCGCTCTGACGCTCCGCGCTTACGCACAGGGTCTTCGAGCCGCCGGAATTTTCGTGTCGACCGACTGGCTCGCCCAGAATTTTTTGACGCTTCGCGCCCGCAAGCCGCCGAGGGATTCATGGGACAGCTACTTTCATCTGAACTTTCCACGGCTCAATCTCAAATCGCCGTTTGGCTCGTCGCATGCGTGGGCTACGGAATTTCTGCGCAAAAACCGCGACTTCGCCCGGACCACCACCTATCTTCGCGGCGCGCTCACCCGCGGATTTTCTTCGGCTTTTCGGTCGATCGACCGGCATCTTCATCCCGGCGCGGACGCCAAACGCCTGAAACCCGTTCTCTTTCGGCTCCGGTTTTACGCGTCCCGCCTCTCCATATTTAATTGCGCTCCTCTAGCCGCGGCCTTTCAGCGTTTGCAGGATCAGCCGTGGTCATTGGAGCCGTCGGTCAGCGCCACCGCCCTGTTGTCTTCGTCCAACGCCGTCGACCGCTTTTTGGAAACGCTTTTTTCGCGCCGTGCGCTCCTGGTGCGTGTCCGCGCCGCCTGGGCGCTGGGGGAGCTTGGAAGCCTTCGGTCAATCCCGGGGCTCTGGGGCGCGGCCCATCCCCAACATCCATTTCTCTTGAGGCTGGCGTCGTTGGAAGCGCTGATTCGAATCGACCGGTTTGAAACGCTTCATCCGAACGCCGTCTACGCCGCCGCGCGCGCTGAAAAATCTCCGGTGGTGCGAAAGTATCTCTACATCATTTTAGGCCGCGTCCGGCATCCGCGCGCAGGCGAGCTATTGCGCCACCGCGCAAAAACCGAACACGACTTTTTCGCCCGCCACGCCGCCGAATTCGCCCTGTCCCGCGCCGATCTTCTCGCCACGCCCCCTCCGCCCGCCCGCCACGCCGCCGCCCCTCTGCTTCCCGGCCGCACCCGTGGCTTCCCAGCTTAGAGTCTAGAACAAAAAAATCGCCACACACAGACTCGCACCCGCACGCACAGACTTCCACACGTCCTTTCCGTCAAGCCTGTCTGTGTCTGTGGTTGTCTGTGTGTGTCTGTCTGTGGCTTTTTTTTGTTACACGCCCTTAACTTTAATTCTTAGACTTCTTGTCGATTGCGCCAATTCCCAATTTTTTACTTGACACTGTCATATAACACTGTTATATTCTATGCAGGATGAAAGAGACGAAAACGCGTTCCAAAGAATTTCGGCTTCGAACATTGATCGCGGCGCTCCGCCGGGTTTTGCTGTCGATCGACCTGACCGACCTCTCCGGGCGCATCCGCGAAATCCCGGACGAACGCACCGCCCGGTTCTACACCACCATGGGGCTTCTTAGCCCCCCGGCACGGCTCGACGGACGTCGCGCCATGTACGGAAAAAAACATCTCATTCAACTTCTCGCCATCAAACGCCTTCAATCCCAAAATCGGCCGTTACGGGATATCCTCGCGACCCTGCGCGGCGCCGGCATGGCAAAACTCATTGTCATCGCCGGCGTCGACCCCTCCATATTAAATAGGGCCGTCGCCGAGGCTCTCCGGGACCGTTCGCCCGACCTTTGGCCTCGGGCGTCATCGGCCTCATCGGTGTCGCCGGAATTGGCATCAACCGCAAAGGCCCGCCCGCCATCATCGGTCGTTCCCGCCCAGTCATCGGTGGTTTCGTCTGCTCGTCCGCTCGTCGACGAGTCCGACCGGTCAGTCCACACTTACCGCGTTCACGACGGCGTCTATCTCACCATCGATCTTTCTGCGCCCGGCGCATCGCCGGAGGAAATCCGCAATCGTCTCATTCACTTCGCGCACACGTTCCCGCATTCCGCGGGACCAACTTCCACGCATCGGGGGACAACACCATGAGCAGTACCAGTGAAGTCAAGGAACGGGAGTACCAAAATCAGCCGATTCTGGCGATCCTGCGGGACGCCAACGACAAGTTCGGCGTCCAGTTCGGGGTCAAAAAAGCAAAACTCATTTTGGAGCACATCGAGGCGATCAAGAACTTCGTCGCCAAGTACGACAAGGTTCCCGCGCAGGTCTGATGATTCAATCGGCGGCACGGGGCGGCGGACACAAGGACGTGAATGCCGCCCGCGTGGATGCCGGACGCCCCGCGTAATTAAGAAATTTGGTTTGACGGCACATCGGCGCAAAGTTACGGTGCTGGGCATTGGGGCGGCTCTCCCGATGGGAGACCGTATATGATGGGAGGTGGGAAGTTTCATGGCTGAACAGGTGGAAGAAAGACTCAAAATGTTGAAAGCGACGCTCGATTCGATTGAAAAACGGTTCGGGCGCGGAAGCATCATGCGCCTCGGAGATAAGAAGGCGCTCGAGGTCGAAGCGTTGCCGACGGGAATTTTGCCGCTGGATCTGGCTATCGGCCTGGACGGCATTCCGCGCGGCCGCGTCATCGAGATTTTCGGGCCGGAATCGTCCGGCAAAACCACCATCACATTGCACATCATCGCGGCCATTCAGAAAGGCGGCGGGTTGGCTGCATTCATCGACGCTGAGCACGCCCTCGATCCCGTCTACGCCTCCAAACTCGGCGTCGACGTTCAGAATCTCTTGATCTCCCAGCCCGACACCGGTGAGCAGGCGCTGGAAATCACCGACACCCTGGTTCGCAGCGGCACCGTCGACATCATCGTCATCGACAGCGTCGCCGCACTTGTTCCGCAGGCCGAACTCGAAGGCGAAATGGGCCAGCAACACATGGGTCTTCAGGCCCGCCTCATGTCCCAGGCCCTCCGTAAACTCACGTCCTCCATCGCCCGCTCCAGGGCGTCATGCATTTTCATCAACCAGCTCCGCGAGAAGATCGGCGTCATGTTCGGCAGTCCCGAAACCACGCCCGGCGGCCGCGCCCTCAAATTCTACTCGTCCGTCCGGCTTGACATCCGCCGCATCGAGCAGATCAAAAAAGGCGCCGATGTTATCGGTAACCGCGTACGGATCAAGGTCGTCAAGAACAAGGTCGCGCCGCCGTTTCGGCAGGCCGAGTTTGATCTGTTCTTCGGCGCCGGCGTCTCCCGCGCCGGTTGCGCTCTGGAAGCCGGCCTTCTGCAGGGCGTCGTCAAAAAGTCCGGCTCCTGGCTGTCCTACAACAACGACAAAATCGGCCAGGGCCGCGACGCCGCCCGCCTGTTCCTTGAGGATAATCTCGACAAACTCGCCCAGATCGAGCAGGAAGTCCGAAGGAAATTGCGCGAGGAAGGCGCCGCGCTGGTCGCGGACACCGACAACGGAAACGGTTCGGACGAATCCGAGGAAAAATAGTCGCAAAACGTAACTATTCACCACAGAGAACACAGAGAGTGTTCACAGAGTACTCGGATAAATCAGGCATGCCGTTGAAAATTTCATAAGGAATCCAGGAATGCAGGCGGAATCAAACCCGCTTAAGTTCATGGCTTCATGGCTTCCTTATAATTTTTCCGAGGCCGTTGAATTGTTACGAAATTTCTGAGGTTTCGACTCTAAGATATTTCTCTGTGATCTCCGTGTTCAGCCTCTGTGATCTCTGTGGTTCCGAAATTTATTTTTGGCGGCCCGGGTTCGCCCCGCCGACATCCATGGGATTGGAGTCTCCTTCTACCCATGAAACGCATGACCAAAATCCCGGAGTCGGATCGGCCGCGCGAAAAAATCGTCCGAAAAGGTCCGCAGGCTCTGACCGATCCGGAACTGATCGCTGTTTTGATCGGTACCGGCACGGCCAAACGCGACGTTCTGAAAGTGGCCCGGGACGTCCACCGCCGCCTGGATATCCGGCCGGGACCGTGGTCCATGTCCAATCTTCGCGCCATCGCGGGCCTTGGCAAAGCCAAGTCCTGCCAGATCGTCGCGGCGTACGAGCTTGCCCGCCGGCGATTTGCTCCGACCGGCCGTCGCGTGACCGGTCCCGAGTCGCTCCTGCCTTACATCTCGTTCATCGCCGACAAGCGTCAGGAGTATCTGGTCTGCGTGTCGTTAAACGGCGCGGCTGAAATCTTGAACTGCCGGGTCGTCACGATCGGCCTTCTCGATTCAACGTCCGTCCACCCCCGCGAAGTCTTCGCCGACCCGCTGTCGGACCGGGCCGCGTCCGTTGTCCTCGCGCACAACCATCCGTCGGGCGTGCCGTCCCCCAGCCGCCGGGACCTGTGGATCCACCGACGACTCGCCCAAGCCGGCCGACTCCTCGGCATCGACGTCCTCGACCACCTCATTCTGACGTCAAACGCGTTTTACAGTTTTAAAAAACACGGATTGAGTTGAGGGTCATGTCCGGTAAGATGATTTTCAATAAGATTTAACTATAAGGAAACCAGGAAGGCAGGAAAATAAAATTTATGAGTCACTTGGAGCATGAGAGGCTGACAGAAAGGATTATAGGAGCGGCAATTGAAGTACACCGTGGACTCGGACCCGGGTTTATTGAATCGTTCTATGAAAATGCGCTGGTGATTGAGCTGCACAAACGGGGGTTGGATGTAAAAAAACAAATTGAAGTTCCTGTTTTCTATGAAGACAGGGAGGTTGGAAGGCATCGATTGGATCTATTCGTGGAGGACACCATTGTTGTGGAATTAAAGGCAGTCAAGGCATTGGAAGACATCCATTTTGCGATTGTGAAATCATACTTGAAGGCCGTCGGACGAGCACACGGCCTGCTTCTAAACTTTTCCAAGACGATACTGGAAATGAAGAGGGTGATCCATCAATAAACCATCCCCTCCTCCTGCATTCATGGCTTCCTTATAATGAAAATTTATCTCCCGGCCCTGTATCCATTCAGGTATGCCGTTGAAAATTTGATAAGGAATCCAGGAATGCAGGAGGAGGCAAACCCGCCTATGTTCCTGGCTTCATGGAGGAACTTTCAAAGGTTATCCAACCAGCGGCAATTCACGCTCTCGAACGGCTTCTGCCGCGTATTTAAGGGCCTCGCGGATATCGTCCGGCTCAAGATCCGGATAGGCTTTGAGAATGTCAGCCTGGGTCATACTGTCGGCGACCATCCCGACAACCGTCGCCACCGGGATACGCATCCCCCGAATGCAGGGGACCCCGCCCATTTGTCTGCTGTCGCTCGTAATTAGCCCGTTGAAAATTTTATAAGGAATCCAGGAATGCAGGAGGAAGCAAACCGGC
>JAHFCY010000060.1:0-12906 GCA_023249255.1 Candidatus Lindowiibacteriota bacterium
TACGGGCCGGGCAGTGAGTCAGTGAAGGGGCTGGAGCTTCCGAAAGGCACCGGCGTGGTCGGATGGGTTGTGAACATGAAAAAGCCGACGATCGTGAAGGACGCGACGGCCGACAAGCGGTTTGCCGGCGGGACCGACCAGAAGACGGGATTCGTGACCAAATCGATGATCTGTGTGCCGCTTCTGGTTCGGGCCTCGGGCGCGATTCTCGGCGCGATTCAGGTGTTGAACAAAAAAGGCGAGAGCGGACAATTCGGCGACGCGGACCTGGAGTTGTGCAAGGTCATGGCGGAAAACGCCGCCTCGGCCATCGTGAACGCCCGGTCGTTCGAATCGGAAAAGAAGGCCAAAGAGCGCATTCAGGTGTTCAACGAATTCAACAAAGTCCAGAGTTCGACGCTCGATCTGGACAAACTGCTCGACATCATTTTGAAACGCGTCGTGACGATCCTCGACGCTGTGGCCGGAAGCGTGTGGCTGCGCCAGGGGAGCGAACTCACCGCCAAAGTCGCGGTCGGTCCGACTGCCGGGAAACTCGTGGGCGCGAAAGTCGGCGTGGGGACGGGCATCGTCGGCAGTGTCGTGCAGAAAAAGGCGCCCGTCATCGTCGAGGACGCGTCAAAATCGGATCTCTTTTCCGGCAAAGTCGATGACGCGACCGGATTCAAAACGAAATCGCTGATGACCGTTCCGCTGATCCATCAGGACGAGGCGATCGGCGCAATCCAGGTCATCAATAAAAAAGATGAAGACGACCTATTCACGAAAGACGATATGGAACTTCTGTCGAGCCTCGCGGGCCTGTCGACCAGCGCGATCAAAAACGCGACGCTGTTTGAGGTCGAACGCAAGGCGAAGGACCTGCACACCCTGCTTGAAATTTCCAAGGAAGTCTCGTCGAACCTCGACATCGACAGCGTGCTTCTGACCGTCGTCAATCTCACCAACCAGGTCGTGCCGTATGAGCGGGCGGCCATGCTCGTCCGGGACGAAAACAAATATGATTTGCGCGCCGTGTCCGGCACGGCCAAAATCGACAAATCCGATCCGGCCTTGAAAGCGCTCGATAACGCGGCCGATTCGATCGACAAAGATCTTTACATCGCGGACGCCGAGCAGTATCTCGCCGACGCGGGCGGCATCCCGTCCGTGAAGGAATATCTCAAGGCGTCGGGGGTCGCGTCATTTTACGCGCGCGTTCTGGCGGACGACCAGGGCATTCTGGCGCTGATGACGATGGAGAGCAAGACGAAGGATTTCGTCCAGCCGTCGCAGATGGAGATGTTGACGCTTCTGGCGAATCAGGTCACCGTCGCGATCCGAAACGCCGAGCTTTACAAATCGGTGCCGCTGTTTTCGAGTCTCGGCAAGAGCGCCATCGGCAAGCGGCCGCTCATTGCGCTGGGCATCGCGATTCCGGTCATCGCCGGAATCTGGGCGGGCCTCACCATGCCGATGGTCGACCACCGGATCATGGCCCAGGTCGAGATCGTTCCCATCGTGCGGAACAAAATTTACGCCAAAGAAAGCGGGATTCTCGACAAGGTCAATTTCCGTGAAGGCGACACCGTCAAGGCCGGCGATCTGTTTGCCGAAATATCGACGCAGGACATGGATCAGGAGAAGGGGAAAATTCTGACGAAACGCGAACTGGCGCGCCAGTCGTATCTTCGGGCGCTCGGACTTTCCCAGATGGCGGACGCGCGGATGAAGGAGGCCGATATCGCCCAGGCCGACCAGGACCTTGCCAATCTGAACGCGAAAATGGAAAACACGAAGGTCTTTTCGCCCTACGAGGGCCAGATACTCACGCAGGACTTGCCGCAGAAAGTCGGCGAGAACGTGAGCAAGGGCGCGATCGTGGGCGAGGTCGTCGACTTGTCGAAACTCCTCGTAAAAGTCATGATCCCCCAGGAACAGATGCGCTACATCAAGGCCAATGAGGATGTCCATTTCAAGGTGTCCGCCTATCCGAACCGGGATTTTGCCGCGAAGATCGAGAAATTTTCGATTGAATCGGAAAAGAAGGCCGACAAAATTTATTACAACGGATTTGCGGCCATCGACAACGTGGACCGCAGTCTCCGGTCGGGCATGTCCGGCCGCGGGAAAATTCACGCCGGCCAGTGGCGGCCGATCGACTCTCTTCTGGAACAGCCCAAACACTGGGTCCAGATGAACTGGGTGTGGTGAAGATGACAACGCATTTTTTTCGCATGAGTCTGTTTACAGTTGCCGTTGCGGCAGTTGCCGCCTGCCTGTCTGCCGCCGCCCATGCGGACGTCTATCCCAACGGCCTTTTGGTTTCCTATCAGGAAGTATCGGTGAGTCCGAGATCGTCCGGGGTGGTCGAGAAGATTTTTGTGCGCGAGGGGCAGTGGATTGCGCAGAGGGACAAGATCGGCATACTGGACTCGGCGAAAGAGGAAATGGACGTTCGGGCAACGGAACTGGATCTGGAACAGCAACGGCTGTCGCTCGATAAACTGAAACAGGGCACCCCCGCGAAAGAAATTGAAAAAATGGAAGTGGACATAGAGAAGGCGAAACTGGCGAAGGAGAAGGCGGAGGCGGATCTTGCACGGGTCAAGCGTCTCTTTGAAGAGAAGGCGGTGTCGGAGAAAGACGTGCTCGACGCCAAAAACACGCTGGACGTGGCGGCCCTCTCGGTAAAATCGCTGGAAATAGCGCTGGACATCTCAAAGGATAATCCGAAAAAAGAGGACGTCGTTCTTCAGGAAATGAAAATCACGCAGACCATGCTGACGCTGGACCAGAAGAAACTCGCCGTCGAAAAAATGACCGTCCTCTCGACGACGGCGGGTGTCATTTCCAAACTCTATTACGCGCCCGGAGAAAACGCGTCAGCCGGCCAGCCGTTCTGCGACGTTCTCAACACGGACAGCCTCTACGTGGAGTTAAACCTACCGGTGAGCGAGATCAAGCGGATCAAGACGGGCACTAAGGCGACCGTAACGGTGCCGGTGATCACACCCCAAAGTTTCCCGGGGTTCGTGGTCTTCGTCAGCCCGACGGTCGATCCGGCCAGCCGGACGTTCAAAATCCGGATTGAGATTGCAAATCCGAACCGATTGTTAAAACCGGGGCTGTTCGCGACGGTGTCGATTTAGGCCAAATCAGACGCCTGAACCGTCTTTTTGCCCGCCGCTTTCGCCTTCTCCACACCTTCTTTGGCTTTCGCCGCAACCATGTTGCTCAAGGACTCGATGGCGTCGGCTGACGTCCGCATCCCCTGCTCCTTGATCAATTTCTTGATTTTGCTCGATACAACCAGAATTTCTGACATGCGACAAACACTCCTCTCTATGTAAACGGATGTTGGACTGGACTAAAAAGTCCTGAATACTCCTATTATCGGAACATCCGGCGCAAAAATTGACCGGTTGGGATCACGTCATATTCGGGGCGACTCGGCGCGGCCGCTGCCCATCGCGTTTCGGGTCAAATCGAGCGTCTCCCGAAGTTCGGGTGTGCGAAGAACAGCGCAACAGGCCAGAAAAATTCCAAGGTACAGACAGCCGAGGCTGATGAGAGTCACGGCCTGTGCCGCCGCGGAGCCGGGCAGTCGGCCGGCCGTCTGGATCAACACCGGCTCAATCCCGGACCATGCCGACGTTTTCCGGATCGCGTCGGCCGCCAGTCCGGCGACCCCTGCGGCCAGGGAAATCCGGATCGACGCCCGGAGAATCTCCAGTCCCCCCAGGGGTCCCAACCGGATCCGCATCTGCCTGTACAGGATCAGAAACCAGACTGCCTCCCCCAGCGTCTTGCCGAGCGCAATTCCGCCATGCTGAAGATATCGAACAAGCCAGACATTGAACAGCATATTGGCCAACAGCGACACCAGCGTCGCCCATAGAGGCGTCATGAAATCCTCGAGCGCCGCAAGGGCCTGGATCGTGTGGCTTCGCCAGACCGTAAACAGAAGGCCCAGCGAATAGAACGTCAGGGCCGTCGCGGTCAGGTCGGACGCCTGCCGGTCAAACGCGCCGCGTTCAAACAGCAGTCGAATGATCTCCATGCGAAACACGATCAGGCCGACCGTAATCGGGATAAAGATGAACGCAAGCATCCGAAGACCCCGGACAAAGGCGCGCTGAAACCGTTCGCCGTCGCCGGACGCGCGCAATGCGGTCATGGCCGAATAGAGGACCGTCACGACAGTGTTGCCGAATGCGCTGATCGGAAGCTGGAACGTTCGATTGGCGTATTCGAGGGCCGAGATACTGCCGGCAACGAGACGGGACGCCAGAAACCGTTCGACGATCGCGTTGACCATCTGCACGGCCATTCGAAGGCCGACCGGAATCATCTGCGCCGCCATGTTGCGGACCGCCGGATGAGACCATTTCAGGACCGGCCGATAGGGCGGCAGAGATCGAATCGTGGCCGGGATCTGCGAGCCGAACATGACAGCCTGGGCGATCAGCATGCCTGCCGACACGGTGATGATCCCGCCGCCGGTTCGGCTCACAAAAATCGCCGCGATCAGGACCGCATTGAAATAGATGTGACTGAGCGCCGTCGGCGTGAATCGCTGAAATATCTGAAGCACACTCTGGCACCAGCCCCCAAGACCGATGAAAACCACAATAAAAGCGAGGACTACGGACAACCTTCGCGCCAACGCCAACTGCTCCGCATTGAATCCGGGGGCAATCCAATCGAGGCACAGCGGGACCAGCAAAACCTGTAAGAGCGCGAGTCCCGATACGAACACGAGTACCATGTGAAACAGGCTCCACACCACATCGCCCAGGTCCGTGCGTTTCTGCGGCTGATACACGTATTCGCCCAGAAGGGATGTGCCGACAGTCTGGACGCCGCCGGCGAGCACAACGGCGAGGATGTTGGGAATCATCAGAGCGACAAAGTATGCGTCGGTAATCTGTCCGGCGCCGAAAACCGCCGCCATCGCAGATTCGCGAAACACCCCGAGGGCTTGACTGACCAGGATAATCGCCGTCACCGCAATGGTCGCCTTGAAGGCCGATGCGGAAGAAACGCGGTCCGGCGGAGGCGGGGAAGTCATGTCTAAAAGCCGTCAGTCGCCGACGGCAATCCGGTCAAACTCGGCGTAGGATCGGAACGCGTCGCTGATGGTTTTGATCAGCGCAAGACGGGTTTGCCGGACCGCCGCGTCCTCGACCATGACAAACACTTTTTCGAAAAACCGGTGGAGCGGCTCGGCCATCTGAAGAATGGACCGGAGGCGTTCGGTATATTTTCTGTCCGGGATGGACTGAACGTGCGCACGCCAGTCCAAAATGGCCCGGTGGAGCGCGCGCTCCTCATCCTGCTGAAAGAGCGCGGGGTTGAGAGCCGGCAGATTTTTTTCGGCTTTCACGATGTTGTACGCGCGTTTGGCCGTCCGAAGCAATGTCACCCACTTCTCTTTCCCCTCCGCCGAAACTTTCGAAAACGCCGCCACCTTGCCCGCAACTTCGCATGGATCGTCCGAGACGTTGAGACAGGCCGCGACGAATTCGGCCGGATGGGATTCCTTGAGCTGGGCCTCGAGCCGCGCCCGGAAAAAATCCATGGCTTCCGGCACGGCCTTTCGGACGGCTTCGGAATTCGAAAATGCCGATGACGCCTCTTCCGCGAATTTGCGCACCGGCAGATGCCAGGCGCGCGCAAGCAGTATCCGCGCGATGCCGATGGCCGCGCGGCGCAGTCCGTACGGATCGGCCGACGCGCTGGGACGGATTCCGATGGAAAACGCGCCAAGAAGCAGTTCAAATTTGTCCGCAAGAGCCAACAGCGCGCCAAGCGTCGACGCGGGCACGGGGTCCTGCGCCCCTTTCGGCTGATAATGTTCGGCAATGGCGTCGGCGATTTCGCGCGGCTGACCCTCCAGCGACGCGTAGATTTGTCCCATGAGCCCCTGAAGTTCCGGGAACTCGCGGACGACCTCCGTCAAGAGATCGGCTTTGCACAGGAAAGCGACATCGGCAAACCGCGCAAGATCGATGTCGACGCCGAGGCGCGGCGCGAGCTGAACCAGCAGGGACCGGACGCGGGCGGCACGGTCGTGCAGTGTGCCCAAGCCCTGAAGATAGACGACACCTTTGAGGCCGTCGATGCGGTCAGCCAGATTTTTCTTCCGGTCGGTTTCAAAAAAATATTTTGCGTCAGAAAACCGCGCGGCCAGCACGCGGCCGTTGCCTTTCGCCACGAGCCGTTTGGAATCAGCCGGGCCGTTTCGGACGACCAGAAAGTGCGGCGCCAGACATCCTTTGGCGTCCGTCAGCCCGCTCCCGTCCATCCCTGGACTCCGCGGGATTCCCTTCGTCCTGCCGGTCACCGGAAAATAACGCTGGTGATGGCTCATCGCGCTTTTGAGGACAATGTCGGGAATTTTCAGAAACTCCGGATTGAAATCACCCAGAAGGACCGTTGGAAATTCTGTCAGATAAACGACCTCGTTCACAAGGTCGTCCGCCAGTTCGGGTGAGAGGCGGCGCAATTTGGCAATGCGCGCAGCGTCTTTTAGAATTTTGTCCCGGCGATCGGCGCCCGACACCACGACCATCCGCTTCTTCATCTCCAGGAAATATGCCGCCGAGGACGTCACGCGAAACGGCGACGGATGGAAAAATTTGTTGCCGGTTGTCCGGTCGCCGGCCGTGAGGCCGAACGCGGCAATTTTCAGGGGCTTGCCGTGGAGAAGGCACAACAGATTTCGGACTGGACGGGCGAAGACAGTCGGATCGTTGGTCCGCCAGCGCATGTTTTTTGGAAAATGGAGAGAGGTCAGAAGGACGGGGAGCGATTCTTTCAGGATCCCGGCGGTCGGTCGGCCTTTTTCCGTCAGCCGGACGCCGACAAATTTTCGGTCTTTTTTCTGAATCTCGACAACATCCTTCTCCGACGCTCCCGCTGATTTCAGAAATCCGGCGAGCGCCTGCGTCGGTCTGCCCGACGCGTCGTACGCCGATTCCAACGGCGGGCCGGATTTTTCGATCACGTGAGTCTCGGCCAACGCCGCAACAGTTTCAATATGGAGAATCAGGCGGCATGGCGTGGCGTACGCCTGAATTTTGCCGAACGTGATGCGCTGGTCGGTCAGAAGTTTTCGGGATGATTCCTCCACCTGCCGGATCGCCGGCGGCAGAAACCGCGCCGGAATCTCCTCCGTGCCGATTTCGAGCAACAAATCGCGGTCAGACATGGTAAATCTCGTAACCACACACAGACATCCACAGGCGCCCACAGACACGAACCGGCCATGCTATTTTAGAAATATTTTTTCGCCGGCGTCCTGTCTGTGTCTGTCCGTGCCTGTGTGCGTCTGTGTGTGGCAAAAGATTTAACATTTTCCCTCCACTTTACAGAGCGGAAACCCGAGTTGTTCGCGCAGTTTCAGGAAGCCGGCGGCGGAAAGCGATGCGAGCTCCCGCACGCGCAGGATGTATTTCATCCGTTCCGACACGCTGATCGCGCCGCGGGCGTCGAGGAGGTTGAAGGTGTGCGAGCACTTCTGGACAAACTCGTAGCCGGGCAGGACCAGGCCGCCGCCGATGAGCCGTTTCGCTTCGGACTCAAACGTCTCAAACAATTTGAACAAAATCTGCGGATCGGATTTTTCGAAATTGTACGTCGATTGCTCCCACTCGTTTCGCTGGTGCATTTCGCGGTACGTGATCGACTCGTTCCACTTCAGATCATAGACGTTGTCGACGCCCTGAAGCGACATGCAGATGCGCTCAAGGCCATACGTGAGTTCGACCGGAATCGGATCGAGCTTGATCCCGCCGACTTCCTGAAAGTACGTGAACTGCGTGATCTCAAGACCGTCCAGCCAGACTTCCCAGCCGAGGCCCCACGCGCCGAGCGTCGGTGATTCCCAGTCGTCCTCGACAAACCGGATGTCGTGCCCGCGTTCGCTGACGCCGAGCGCCCGAAGCGAGCCGAGATAAACATCCTGCACGTCGGCCGGCGCCGGTTTGAGGATGACCTGATACTGGTAGTAGTGCTGGAGGCGGTTGGGATTTTCACCGTATCGGCCGTCTGTAGGCCGGCGAGACGGCTCAACGTGCGCGACACGCCATGGCTCCGGCCCGAGTGACCGCAAAAATGTGTTCTGGTTGAACGTCCCCGCGCCGACTTCCAACCCCGCCGGCTGGACGACGATGCACCCGCGTTTTGACCAGTAGGAATTCAGCGCGAAGATCAGGTCCTGGAAATACATTTAAACCAAGGCCACAGACAGACAACCACAGACATTCACAGACACAGACCGGAGACATGGTTGAGGGGCGGGGTGGACAGCCTGTGTGTGTCTGTCCGTGTCTGTGTGTGGCTTCATGTTTTCATCATGTGTTTTCATCATGTGGACGTCTCGTCAGCGAGCCAGCGAAGATAATCGGGATTGCCGCCTTCGATCCGCAGGGCGATGACTTCGGGCACGGAGTACGAGTGCAGTCGTTTGACCTCGGCCGTAAGCGCGCCAAGATGCGTCTCCTGCGTCTTGATAACCATGACGCATTCCGCCGCATCCTCGATTTTGCCCTGCCACCAGTAAAGAGACCTCGCCCCCGGCACGATATTGACGCATGCCGCCAGCCGCTTCTCCAGAAGCCCGCGCGCTATCCGCGCCCCCTGCTCGGCCGTCTCGCACGTGACCAGCACAACCATTGTCTCGGGAAGTGACTCAATCATGGGAAAAAGAACTACTTTGGGTCGGAGATTACGTCAACGGCGGCCGGGCGGGAACGAAATCAAATGTCAATGATGTCAATACCCGGCCCCATTCCCCGTCCGCAATCATTGTATCGTTCTATATTCGGATATTCAGAAATTCCATACGATTCGGAACGGTGCCGACGATCGTGTACCCGGATTGATCGGCCGTCATCAGCCCGAATAAATCGCACAAACGATAGATGTCCTCCTTGTTCAGCCAGCGCGATTTCCGCGGAATGTATTTGCTCAACCGCCCGCTCGCGATCCCGACCCATTCCGTCCCGGCGTCTTCCGACCAGCCAAGGCCCTTGGCCAGACGATCGACATTCAATCGTTTTGCCGGGTCGTTCACGTTATGGATGACGATCGAGTTCAGCCCCGTCTGGCAATAGACCAGATAATGAACGTCCGTTCTGCGGCGAACGTCATTGTAGACGTGAAGATAACTGACCGGGGTATCGGGCGTTTTATCGGGCGCTTTGACGAAAAGCACAAAAATTCGGTCGGATTTGGGGTTTGGGCCGGTCAGTTCAAGCTTGAGGGAGTTCTCATGCATCCGCTCCAGAATTTTGTTCTGTTCATCGCTCATCTGCATATCCGGCGGCATGACGCCGATGAGGTCTAATCCGCACTTCGACGCAATCCGCTCGCCGATATACCACAGGTACTGAAGAAAATTCAGGTCATTTATCTTTGAAAATATCCGCCGGGGAAACGCCGGGTTTTGATCGGGCCGGCAAGTCGCCGCGCCGCTGTGGCCGCCGTCCGCCCGGCACCCCAGATGCTGGGCCAGAAGGCTTAGGTCAAAGGTGAAATCCTCCTTGTTGGATTTTCGCATCTGCAGCATGCTTGAGTCGTAACAATAAAAAAAATAATCGCACGGGTACTTCTTCCCGCCCAGCAGGTATCCCATCGCGGACGCCACGTTGATTTGAGGGTCGCTAAACGGAGGCAACACGGCGAGAATATGGATGCGGCGCTCCTCTCCCTCCTCCCCCGCGCAGCCCAGCACGATATGTCCGATGGCCTGTTCGGTCAGCGGAAGAACTTTCGACAGTTTCCCGTCGAAGGATTTCACGCCTGACGCCCATCCGGCGAGAGACATGACCTGATCGGCCGATTTTTCGTCTTTGAGGGTTCGAGCGAGAGTCAGAACCATATCGATTTTACTGTGCTTTAATCCAATCACTCTGGACAACTGCATCGCCAGGTCAATTCTCTCGATCGCCAAATCCTGGCAGTGCGCCAGATTTCTCAATTTGCTCAACCCGCCGTTGTCCCACGGCTTGCCTTGGACATATTGCTCATAAATAAGGTCCGCGCCGCATTTTTGCCGATCCACGGGCAGTTCTTCGCCGCGCGGCAAACTGGAAAGCTTGATATGGCCGATGTATCCCTGTTCTTTGAGCTCTTGAAGTTTATTCAGAATGGCCGGAGTGTACGGATGATGGTCGTCAATAGCCGCGATGGTAATGTCGTGGTCCTTCAGAAATTTGATCTCGCGTTCCATCAGGTCAAGCGAAACCTTCATGGCCCGGTCGATGCCCTCGGGGTCGGCGAACGCGTCCGTCTCCTCCTCGACGTAAGCGCCGCTTGTTTCGGCGTCGGGATTGATTTCGGACGGAAAATAGATGTGGTTCATCTCGTCGAACGTCGCGCTGAAACGATAGGCCTCATCGGGCGACGCGGGCCTGTAAAAAACCTCGATCAATCCGTTCCGGTCCGTCACCTGACAAACTTCAGGTCCCGCGTCTTCCGTTCCATCGGGCAAAACAAATGCGCCGCTTCCTTCAAGACGCCTTACGACAATTTCGATGTTGGACACCGCGATTCCCGACGCCTCGTACATCACCATTAAACGGACGGGGACAAGACCGTCTTTCGATTCCGGCGGCCGGGGATTTTTAATTTGTTCCGTGATTTCCACGAGCGAATGCAGGCAGGTGCGGATGTTTTGGATGGCCGATTCCACTCCTTCATCGCCCATCGGAGTTTGAGGCGTCATGTTGATGAGGTCGGTAAAATAATTCTTGAGCGCGGCTCTGACACTCTCAATGTCCTCTGTGATTTTCGCCGTCAATTTGGGGCTGACCTGATCGAGCCGAAGTTCCCGGATTTGTTTCAGGCCGCGAATGGCATAGGCCACCGTCTCGACGGCCAGAATGAGAAGCGCGGGCGTATTCTCGATCTGCCAATGCGTGGACGAATCCTCCTCGGCGGCCTTCAGTAAAGCGAGGATATATCTCTTTTCGGCGGCGGCATCATATTTTTTATCCAAAACGATATCGATGAGGTCCTGCTTCGTCCGGGATTCGGTCGCGCCCGACAATCTCCCCCGAAGCCGATCGAGATCGGCGCCCGTTGCAGCTTGGATTATTTGGTCAACCCATTCACCGATGACGGATGAGAGCGCCGGGTCGGCCGTCGTTTTCGCGACGATGTTCAAATAGGCGAGATTGTAAAAAAGGTAAATGAGGTTGTTGCCGGCTTTGATCGCCGCCGATTCCTGATGTTCGATCACCTTTGAATATTGAAGAAATATTTGATTCGACACTGCTTTCAGGCCGGGCGAAATAACCGCGCTGTAAT
The DNA here is from genome assembly GCA_023249255.1 of Candidatus Lindowiibacteriota bacterium. Taxonomy (GTDB): domain Bacteria; phylum Lindowbacteria; class 2-12-FULL-62-27; order 2-12-FULL-62-27; family 2-12-FULL-62-27; genus JAHFCY01. Next base: position 11,299 of record JAHFCY010000060.1, read on the forward strand.
CCGCGATCCATCGGCGGTACTCGGTAAACAGATGGGTGAATTCGTTCAAATATTTTATGGCCTCTTCTTCCGTAACCAGAATCATCTTGATCCGAGGAACGAGCGCGTCGATCGGAAAATCCGGCAGATAAATGTCCGAGCCGCGATGGATCACCAGATGAAACAGCCCTTCCGAATAGTTCACGAAGTCAAACGCGTAATCCTGTCCGTACACAGGTTCCCGGCCCAGAACTTCCTTCAGATGATTTTGGGCCCAGACCGCGTAAAAAACGTTGGAAGCGACCGTGTCCAAGTCCCCGCCGCTTTCCTTGCCCATCCCATCCCGCATGCCTTTTCCATGAATAATAAAAACTTTTTTTCGATAGCTCATGTCACGAGAACTCGACTTTCCGTCAATCCATATCCCGTCCCAGCGGCGAACGGCGCGGCGATCAGAGGAAGGTGAAGTTGGGCCGGGACATGGGACATGGGGCCGTGGGACATGGGGCCGGGTATTGACATTATTGACATTTGGCGGAGCGTTGAAAAGCATGAATGACGGCGGATGGCGTTCGATCAAAGACCCGGGCGATTTCGCTTGGGGCGTATCCCTCTTCGTATAATTTGGCCATGATGCCTTGTCGAACTCGAGACTGCTTTCTCCTTTTCCCAAGCATCCGCAATTCCTCAAGTCGGCATCCTTGAGCGGCCGCTTCCTCCGTCGCTCGACTTTCGATTGCACTCATCCCTCGACGCTCCCGCCATCGACCGCGTGGTCTGCCGACCTCCCGCCGTTCAAGTTTCTTCTCCTCACCCGCTTCTCCAACAAACGTGTTGAACACCTTGACGTCCGCGGGATCGGATTCATCGATCGTTGCAAGATAAACGCGACGACCCGCTTCGCCTTCAAATCCGGGTACACGCGCAACCTCCACCATAGGATTCGCCCGGCCATATCGATAATATCCGTCTGAACTCCATCGATAGTCCTTGGACCGTCGAACCAGTTTTGCGGCCACAGGATTTTTGTGGATGTATCGAACAAGATTCACCAGATACCGATCATCCAGCACCAAGTAGGCCTTGTACCGGCCTTGAAACACATACCCGCGCTTTCGATATTTCCGGTTGAAATATCTGGCATAGCGAGAATGGACCAATTGCATGATTCGGGATAGACGTTCAAATCCACGGTAGATCAAGAGGTGGACGTGATTGGACATCAGGCAATAGGCGCCCAGCGTCCCACGACATCTCGTCAACGCATTTTGTAGTTCTATCAAGTACAGATTGTCATCTTGAGGTGAATGGAACAAACATTCACCGCGCTGGCCGCGAGCGACAACGTGGTACCACTGATCTTCAACGTCAATTCTTACCGGTCTGGCCACAGGGTGAACCTAAATCAAATGTCAATAATGTCAATACCCGGCCCCATTTTGGCCATTTTGGGGCGCGGGCGGCGTGAAGAGCAGGCTTGAGCGCGAGGGATCGGCAGCGCGGATGAGGAGACGGAGGGGTTTGCCGGTGCGGAAGGGATGGGGGATTCGGACGGTTTTCCAAGTGGGAGACGGGGGTGGAGAAATGGTCTGCACTCCGACTTGAACGCCGCCCGAAAAAAGGCCCATG
>JAHFCY010000060.1:12916-14702 GCA_023249255.1 Candidatus Lindowiibacteriota bacterium
GGGGTTCAAACGTTTTCTCGAATGCCTTCGAAGGCGATGAAACCATGAGAATGTTCGTCGGGTCGCCTGCGGGACCCGCCATCCGAAATCTTGTTTCAACTGGGTATGAGGAAGGATCCGTCGCCGTCGCCGCTTCCGCTTCGTCGGCCGGCCAGGCCGACAATGACCATGCCGTGTCGGACGAATGAATCATCCCGACGATGGACGGCAACACCGCTTCCGCAACGACGCGATGCCCTTCCGCCGTGAAATGTCCCGTCCGATTGATGAAAAGACTTCTTCCGGTCTTTTTCCAATGATCCCTGAACACCGGATGGAGATTCACGTGCGGAATTCCCCGGATGACCAGCATTTTTTCGATTTCGGCGTTCGCCTTTTCAAAGTGCCACTCCGACGGCGGCACGTCATACTGCGCGCGCAAGGCCGCGCGGGCAGGACCGTCTTCTTCCACTTCGATTGCTGACGGGAGGCACACAATCAGGATTTTCGCCGGCGAATGCGTTCTCAAAGCCCACAACATCTGGCCCAGATTAAAAACGCGAACATCCTGGTCCATGTCCCACGTCCGCAAAAACATCTGCGCCTCCACACCGAGTTTCCCCGTTCGGGGAATTTCGGCCTCAGGCCGGTCCGAAGAGACGCGGGCCGGATTGCGGCGGGCCATCAGATATTTCAGAAATCGCGGGATCCGAAATCCTGAATCTTCCCCCCAGTGCACAGGCAACGCCGCCGTATCGTTCGGCGCCGGAATGCCCGCAACGGCGCGAATTTCCTTGTGGGTGTCAAGGTAGAGGACGACGTCATTGATATAAAAAAAGAGAACTACGATTTCGGGATTCAAATCCGGGGCGGCGCGGGTGAGATAGTACAAAATCTCCTGATTTGTCGAATATCCCGGCACCCCCGCATTCACTGTCCTAAAATGTCCCGGATATGTCTCATTCAAGCGAGACTCAATCACCGCCATGATGGACTGTTCCCGTTCCACGCCGTCGCCGAATAAAAACGAATCGCCCAATCCGAGGATCACCCGGCGGCCATTCATCTCCCCGGCGGCAATCTCCCGCATTCCCAGCTCGTTCGTCTCCACGGTAAATTCTGTCCGGCCGTCCTCGGACAAGACGATCTTTTTCATGTTGGGCCGCAAACGGTGTCCCAGAAGCGGATCGGGCTGCATGAGCGGATACAACGAGTTCAAGCGCGCAAATTCCCGCGGCGGAAACCAGCGCAGGCCGGCCTCAAAAATGCACAGTGAGACCGTCACAGATGCGATGAGCAAGAGTACTCTGGCCAACATTCCCTTTAGTCCCATACTTACTTTATATCAAGAATCCGGCCTTGAGGGTGATTTTTAAATGTCAATAATGTCAATACCCGGCCCCGGAAGCCGGAGGGAGGGCCGGAGGGACCGAGGGGCGAGGGGGAACTTAAAACTCGAACGCGAATCCGAACCGGTGGGAATTTTTCAGCTCGCCGTGGGGGACGAAGGCGTAATCCATGTTGAAACTGCCGATGTGAACACCCAGGCCGGCCGTCAGCCATTTGCCCAGATCGCGGCTGCGGCCGTCGAAACCGGCTCGCAGAGCAAACACATTGTGGAACCACACCTCGCCGCCGCCGCCGTAATAGATGCGACCGCGGGCCGGGAGGGTCAGGTCCGTGCCGAATCGCCAGCGGATATCGCCGGGTTGGGGGGACGTGTATGCGAGGCCGAACTTGTATTTGAGCGGCAGGGCGTCCTTTTGTTTCACAAACTTAATCTCCGGACCGAGGTTGTGGACGGTCA
>JAHFCY010000215.1 GCA_023249255.1 Candidatus Lindowiibacteriota bacterium
CGGCGGATTTCTTCACATCGCCAAGGATCAGCCGGAGGCGATTATTTTTGATTCGGCGACCGCCTCCCCGGAAGTTCCGGATCTGGACTTCAAAAAATACGAAAAGGCGTGGCCGGAACCGCTGACCGGCGGCTCCATCGAATCTTCGATCAACCCCGGATACTACCGGTCGGCGGGAGATGTGACGATCCGGGACGCGATCGAGACCGGCGTTTCGGTCATGGTGAACGGCGATCTGGTTCTTGAGGGGAAAGTGCTGATGCGGCTTCCTTTGTCCGCCGACACACCGCTTTTTATGGTTGAAAAGAATCTGACGGGAAAACTTTCAGGCGCGCGGCTTCGCGGCGTCATCTACGTACAGGGCAAAGTGTCGTTAAAGGGCGAAGGTTTGATCACCGGAACGTTGATTGCGGACGACATTGAACTCTCCGACGGCGTGGTGGTGCAGTCCTTTGATGCGGTTCAGAACGAGGAACGTCCCACGGCAAGTTTCTGGACACGGAAGATCCGGCGAATCAGGAATTAGCCCAGCACGTCTTTGACTTTGCCGAAAAATCCTTTATTGGAACTGCGTATTTCCGCGATTTCATGGAGGAGTTGTTTTTCCCGGCCCGATACATTTTTCGGAATTTCGACCGCCACCCGCACGAGGATGTCGCCGCGGCCGGATCTCTCAATAGACGGCAATCCCTTGCCCCGTAGGCGAAGCATCGCGCCGTGCTGGGTCGCCGGCGGGATTTTGACCGACAGGATTTCGTTCGAAAGATCGGTGAGCTCAACTTCGGCGCCGAGGATGGCGTCGATGTAGCTGACGGTGATTTCCTGGACCAGGTCGGTTCCGTGCCGTTCGAATCGGGGATCGGGCCGGACACACACACTGACATAGAGATCGCCCCGGTCTCCTCCGGCGCTTCCGGCATCGCCCTCGTCCCTTAGCCTGAGCCTCATGCCGTCTTCAACGCCTGCCGGAATTTTCATGGCGATTTTCCGCCTGGCCCGCCGAACGCCGGCGCCCCGGCATTCCTGGCATGAGGATTTGAAAGAGGATCCGGCGCCGCCGCATTTGGGGCAGGTCGACGCAAAACTGAAAAATCCCTGCCGATAGGCGACCTGGCCCCGTCCCCCGCATTCGGAACATTCCCGTTCGCCGCTGCCGCCCATCCCCTTGCAGTCATCGCAAGGTTCCAGCCTGGAGATATCCAATGTTTTTTCCTGCATCTCAAGCACGTCGGCCATGTTGAGAGTGATTTCCAATTGCAAGTCGGCGCCGTCCCGGCCGCCGCGCCTGCGCCCGCCGGCGCCGCGCCTGGCGCCCTGCCCGAAAAAAATGTCAAAAATGCTGTCCGTCCCGCCCGCGCCGCGGCCGCCGAAAATTTCGGAAAAAATGTCTTCGAGGTTCGAATAGTCGACCTGCGGGCCCTGCGGTCCGAAGGCCTGATGGCCGAACTGGTCGTACTTCTGACGTTTCTGTGGATCGGTGAGGATCTGAAACGCCTCCGTCGCCTCCTTGAATTTCTCTTCGGCCGATTTGTCCCCCGGATTTTTGTCCGGATGGAATTTGAGCGCCTGCCGGCGATAGGCTTGCTTGATTTCGTCGGCCGTGGCGCTTTTGGTGACGCCCAGGACCTCGTAGTAATCACGCTTGGCCATCAGGCCGGCCTCGCTCGCATTGGAAATTGGAAATTGGAAATTTTAAAATGTAAATTTCCATAATTGAGGAATGTCGATCTACTTGTCATCGACAACCTTGAAGTCGGCGTCGACGGCGCCGGCCTTGCCTTCTGCCTTGCCGTCCGCCGCTTTGCCTGCGCCACCGGCCGCCGCGGCCGCGGCCTCTTTCTGCGCGGCTTCGTAGACTTTCTCGCCGAGCTTCTGGCTGGCCTGCGCGAGATGGTCAATGGCCTTGCGGATGTCCTCCTGGGACGTTCCGGCGTCTTTGGCCTTTTTCAGGTCTTCGATGGCCGATTCGATCTTCTTTTTCTCGGACTCGTCGAGTTTATCCCCGTATTCCCGGAGCGCCTTTTCGCTTGAATAGATCAGCGTGTCGGCCTGATTCTTCGCCTCGATCAACTCTCTCTGTTTTTTGTCCTCCTCCGCGTGGGCCTCGGCGTCCTTGCGCATCTTCTCCACGTCTTCCTTGCTGACGTTGGAGCTGGCGGTGATGGTAATGCGCTGTTCCTTGCCTGTACCCTTATCCTTGGCCGAAACGGTGAGAATGCCGTTGGCGTCGATGTTGAACGTCACCTCGACCTGCGGAATTCCGCGTGGAGCCGGGGGAATGCCGTCAAGATGGAACCGCCCCAGAATCTTGTTGTCTGACGACCGTGCCCGTTCGCCCTGCAGGACAACGATCTCGACACTGGGCTGGCTGTCGGCCGCTGTCGAGAAGACTTCCGTCTTGCCCGACGGAATGGTGGTGTTGCGTTCAATCAGTCTGGTCATGACCCCGCCAAGGGTCTCAACGCCGAGCGACAAAGGCGTCACGTCCAGAAGCAAAATGTCCGTGACGGATTTGTCCTCACCCCCGAGGATGGCGCCCTGAACCGCCGCGCCGACTGCCACGACTTCGTCCGGATTCACGCTCTGATTGGGCGTTTTGCCGAAAAATTCCATGACCGCCTTCTGGATTGCCGGGATCCGGGTTGACCCGCCGACCAGCACCACTTCGTCGATATCCTTGATGGCGATGCCGGAGTCCTTGACCGCCTGTTTTGTCGGGCCGATGCTGCGCGCGATCAATTCCTGGATCAGGGATTCGAACTTGGCCCGCGTCAATTTTGCGATGAGGTGTTTCGGTCCGGTCGCGTCCGCCGTGATGAAGGGCAGATTGATTTCGGTTTCCATCGTCGTCGAAAGCTCAATCTTGGCGCGTTCGGCCGCCTCGCGCAGGCGCTGGAGCGCCATGCGGTCGTTGCGAAGGTCGATTCCATTTTCTTTTTTGAATTCGTCGGCGACATGGTCCACGATCCGCACGTCGATGTCGTCCCCGCCAAGGTGCGTGTCTCCATTGGTCGACTTCACCTGAACCACGCCCGCGCCGATTTCCAGAATGGAAATGTCGAATGTGCCGCCGCCGAAATCATACACGGCGATTTTTTGGTCGTCCTTTTTATCCATGCCATAGGCCAGCGCCGCCGCCGTCGGCTCGTTGACGATCCGGATGACGTCGAGTCCCGCGATCGCCCCGGCGTCCTTGGTGGCCTGTCTCTGGGAATCGTTGAAATAGGCCGGGACGGTGATGACGGCTTTCGTCACCGACTCCCCAAGAAACGCCTCCGCGTCCTTTTTGAGTTTCATGAGAACCCGCGCGGAAATTTCCGGCGGCGTGTAGGGTTTCCCCGCCACCTCCACGACAGCCGAGCCTTCCTTCCCCGCCAAAACCTTGTAGGGGACGCGCTTCACCTCGTCCTCTACCTCGCCGCGCATCCGGCCCATGAATCGTTTGATCGAATAGATCGTGCGTTCCGGATGCGTCACGGACTGACGTTTGGCGATGGCCCCGACCAGAAGGTCCCCGCCGGGAGAAAATCCGACCACGGAAGGCGTCGTTCGGGCGCCCTCTGCGTTCGCGATGACTTTGGGTTCGCCGTGATCGACGTATGCGACGCATGAATTGGTTGTTCCCAGATCGATACCAATAATTTTAGCCATGACCTTTCACCTCTTTTTGATCCAACTCGCTCAAGTCCGGCGGCATTCCGACTTTCACCCGCGCGGGGCGAAGGAGTCTTCCGTCCAGCCGATAGCCCATCTGAAGAACTTGAAGAACCATCGGGGACTTCAGTCCCGGAACCTCCTCGGTCATCACCGCTTCCTGCTCGCCCGGATGAAATTCCGCGTCGGCCGGAATGTCGATGACCGAAAGACCCATGCTCTCCAGGGTTGACAGCATCTGCCGGCCAATTGCGCGGTAGCCGTCCACATATGTTTTTTGGGCGTCGTCCGAAACATTTGCCGCCGCCTCGGCCGCCAGATCAAATCCGTCGACGATGGGCAGCATTCTTGAAACCAGACGCTCTTTCAACGCCGCTACCGCATCTTCCCGTTCCTTCGCCGCCCTCCGCCTGTAATTCTCCAATTCCGCCGCCGCCCGGTATGCCAGATCCTTGAATTTCTCCATCTCCGCTCGAAGTTCCGCCGATTGATCCGCTGACGGCGCCGCCTCGGATGGATCGTTGACCTGCGCGTCTTGCACCGGCCCCGGGCTTTGCGGATTCGGCGGCGTGTCCTTCGCGTCCCCAACGACTTTCATCCCTCATCCTCCGATCAGCCGGCGAACCGCCGCGTTCATCGCGTCCTTGATCGCCGCCACCGTCGCGATCAGGCGGCCGTACGGCATCCGTTTTGGCCCCACGATACAGACGGTTCCCTGAACGTTGTCGTTGACCTGATAGCTGGCCTTGATGACCCCGAACTCGGCCAGCGCCGGCAAATTGAGTTCGCGGCCCAGCTTGACGTCCACTTCGTCTCCCGCCACATCCGTCGACCGGAAGACTTCGCCGATGTTTTCGGGTTCTTCGAGAACGCGCATGGCCTCCTTCAAGGTGATGATGTTCTTGAAATCAGGTTTGTCGAGCATGAGCGACATCCGGCTGATTTCAAAATGTTGCTGGTCCGGATGCCCCACCACCGCCGTGTGGCTGGACAGCGCCGAAAGAATCCGCGCGGTTTTCTGGAGGATGTCGTCCAGGGTGGACATTTTTTGCTCGTACTCCCGCTGGATCCGTTCCCGATGTTTTTGCGCCACGTCCTGAATCCGCAGCAGTTCGTTGAGGTAATAGCGGTACCCCTTGTCCGTCGGCACCCGCCCCGCCGACGTGTGGGGCTGTTCGAGAAATCCCCACTCCTCCAGGTCCGAGCAGATGTTGCGAACCGTTGCCGGAGACATGTCATAGTCGAAAGCCTTGGAGATGGTCCGGGACCCGACCGCCTCGGTGTCGAGGATGAATTTGTGGATCGTATAGTAGAGGATTTTCCTCTCTCGATCCGTCAGATCATGAATTCTCTCCGGTTTGGATCTCACGACAGCCCTCCTTCGGACTTTAGCACTCCTCGATTGAGAGTGCTAATACATATTAACACGCATACCGGAGCGGATGTCAAGTCAGGGGCCTGTCCCGGCAGATGTGAAGCGCCTGCCTGTCCGGCGAGGATCAGAAGGTGCCCGGCTCCACGAAACCGGCTTCGGTGCCGTCAGGGTTGTATCGGACGGATCCCAGGACTACGCCGCGGATGGGGGGACGGTCGCGGACGGGTGTAAGGACGCGGATTTTCCGATTTTGGAAATCGAATTGTTCGATGGTTCCCATGCCGACGCAGTGCTGTTTTTCGTCGAGGAGGCCCACCAGGACGCTTTTCTCAACGCCACTGACCAGGATGCGCAGAGCCGGGCCGAAATTTTTGACCATGTGCGCGCGCTCCTTGTCACTGAGAGGCTTTCGGACCACCAGGAGCGTTCCCTCGTAGGCCGGGAGTCTCTCGGCCCAGAGGACGGCCGGATGGTTGACGACCAGAGGCTGGCCGCTGAAGAGATATCCACGGTAGAGGTTGATC
>JAHFCY010000216.1 GCA_023249255.1 Candidatus Lindowiibacteriota bacterium
ACGTAATCCGAACCGTCGCGCGGTTGCCGTTCGATGATCGCCGAAAGTTCCGGCGTGAGCGGCATGATCCGCGGTTCGTTGTTTTTGGTGATGATGATGCGAATGACACCGGCGACGGGATCGATGTCGGAGTATCGTATCCGCAGGATTTCGCCCTTCCGCATTCCGGAATAGAGCGCAAAGAGCATGATGTCCGTTCCGCGCGTGCCGTCCGGTTTGACCTGCGCGATTTCTTCCGGCGATAGGATTGTCGGCGGTCGCGTTGGGAACTTGACGGACGGGCTTTTGATATCGCGCATGGGATTGTCGCCAATGAATCCGCCGCCGGCGGACCGGCCTTCCTCGTCTTTCGCGCCGACGTGGGCGAATTTGAACAGCGAGCGAAGCCATGCAAGATATTTCCGGATGCTGGCGGCGCAAGCGCGCTCCTTCATTTCCATCCGCCACTTTTCGACGTCGAACGGAGAAATATCGCAGACCCGGCGAACTCCCCACCGCCGTTCGACCAGCTTCAAGAATCGGATCTCCCGGTCACAGGAGCGCCTAACCTGCATGACCCATGGGAAATAATGGTCATTGAGGAATTGGGCGACGGTGACGGATTCTTTCTCGCGCGTGCCGATTTTGATCTTGGCCTCGAACTCGCGGAGCCGTTCGGCGTAGAAGCTCTCCGCTTGCCGGAGCATCCGGAATTTTTTCCGGCCCCGGTGTTTGAATCCGTGCTGGTCCCAGTAGTAGAAATTGACGCGATAGAGGCCGCCCCGCAATCGGCTGATGGCGCGTGTTCCCATATCCCCGCATCCCTCCCGCCGCGCGCGGCGGTTTTTTCAACAATCTGTCAAGCCTCGGGTCGATGTTTCCGGCCTGTCCCATTGATCTTGACGAAATATATTGAAAAAGTCACATTATTCGTGACACCTGTCAAGGGATATGTATTCTTTCTCCCGGACACTGTCAAATATCGATGTAGAATGGGGGTGAATTCATTGACGTTTGCCACGGAGGTTCCGGAAGAAGTGAAGAAGCTGAAAAAGGATTGTTTTGGATTCCGTCTCCGACAGGTTCGAATGGAGCGGGGACTGTCTCAAACCGATTTGGGGAAAAAAGTCGGCCTGACCAAGCGCATGGTGAGCTACTACGAGGCCGAGACCGAACAATCCCCGCCGGGCGACGTCGTCCTCAAATTCGCCAATGCCTTACAGGTATCAACCGATCAGATGCTCGGACGGCGCGTGATCAAGATGAAAAAGGATCCAAAGCTGGCGCGGATGCTTCGGAGGCTTGAACGAATCGCGTCGCTCCCGCCCAACGATCAACGCGCGGTCTTACAGCACATCGAGGGTTTACTCGCCAGAAAAAGCAAACCGAATTTGCGGGCAGCCTGACCAACATCACGTAGAACGCGCCGTACTCCCGCGCCGTCGCTGACAACGGTGGCGACGGCGCACGTCCGGCGCTCCCTATGCTGACCTTGTGGGCCTGAGCCGCCGCACGTGGTTGCCGATTGAAGCCGTGCAGATAACGGCCCGTTATCTGCACTCGTCTGTGCTTCCCGCAACACGTGGTGGCATCTTGATCGCGTGCGGCAGTGCGTCGCACTGCCGGCGCTCCGCATGGAGTCGGACACCTGATCCAGGCTCCGCTCACGCGATAAGGACGCTGTCGGACCATCCGTGGTAGATCGGTCGCGGGACATCGTGTCCCGCGCGGTTTCAATCAAATTCATATTTTTATTTCTGACGGACTTGATATCACCCGTCTGATTTGGTACAAACGGGGCAAGTAGTTGAGTGACTGGTCTGCGGATGCAGGCACAGTGGAGTCGCTGGATGGCGACATTCAAAAAAGGAGGTGCCTTTATGGCACAGAGAAGTTTTTTGTTCACCCCGGTTTTTGCGCGTCGAGTTCCTGATCCCAATTTCAACAAGTCTAACGGAATGAACCGCCACATTTTTTTCGTTCCGGTCAGAAGTGTCCCCAAGGACTTGCCGTTGGATCCAAATGCACGCATTCCCAACACAAACAAACGTGTCTACCGGGATATCGCGGAAAGTCTGTTGAGCACGGACGGGATGTTCCACCTCAAGCACAAAGGAATAACTGTCGTTGCGGATGACGTGAAACAGGAAGACAAGGACGAAAACAAGTTTGAGGTGAGCATTGGAGACAATCAGGGTATCCTAGATGGAGGCCACACCTACGAGATCATCACGAGCGACAACGAACCGAGCGATCTTCCAGAGGATCAGTACGTGAAATTTGAAATCCTTACCCATGTGCCGCCGAAATGGATTCCAGACATTGCGGGAGGACTCAACACGTCTGTCCAAGTTCAACCGATGAGCCTTGATAATCTGGCCGGAGCGTTCGACTGGATAAAGAAGACCCTGAAAAGGGAATCTTACTATCGGACGATTGCATGGAGGGAGAACGAGGATGGAGAGTTCGACGCTCGTGACATAGTCGGCCTGATGACATGTTTCAACATCGACCTTTTTCCAAACACAGTGGCCCACCAACAACCCGTCATCGCCTATGAGAAGAAGTCACATGCGTTGAAGCTGTTTGAGGAACAGCCAGAGACCTACGAGAAAGTACGGCCGATCCTTAAAGACATTCTAGTATTGCACGACACGATTCGATTTGAATCACGGCAATATTGGAATGATAGTGGTGGGAAATATGGTTTGTGCTCCTTTGTTGAACAAAGGGAACGCGTGGAATTCGCATTTCCATTTATCAACAAAACGTCTAAATTTCGTCTCGTCAACGGAGCCCTTTATCCTATCCTTGGAGCCTTCAGGTGGATGGTTGAAGAGGACAGGAAGACAGAGAAATTTCGGTGGAAGGGCGGCTTCAAGGAAGTACTCAAGCGCTGGAAGGGATCGGCAGATGAACTTTTGCGCATGACTGCCCAAGCGAATACAGAGCTTGGCAGGAATCCAAACGCGATCGGGAAGAGTCGAGGGCACTGGGCGAATCTTCACGCCCGTGTGGCAATGCGTGATCTTATGGAAAAGGCCTAGACAGCATCACAATCATGCCGGGGCGAGTGTCAACTCCCCGGCATGAATTCTCTTTGAGGTGAAAGAGCATGGAGACAAAGATCAGGGTCTGTCCCGTCTGTGGACGGAACACGAAACACCGACGGGTTCCATTTGTCCGCGTCGGGTCGCCGCTTCAAGATTCGATCGAAAAACTTGATCCGGCTACAAAGGATGACAAATTTTGGATTTGTGAGGAACACGAACGTGAAGGAGCCGAGAGAGGGTAATAATCGCGTCCTCTTTTGGGCTTCGAGCCGGGGGAAATATGGGTGGAGGGTGCGGGAGGAGGGGCCTCCCGCTCCATCGCGAGGCCAGGGAGGGCCGAGCGCCAGACGCTCAGGGATGGCCCTGTTTTGGCGCGGGTGAGGGCGGCGAATGCCGCCCGCCGGCAACGCTGGCGTTGCCGCACCCGCGCCCCATACCACGCGCGGCGAGAGGCACCGGCTGCCGTGCAGATAACACCGGTGTTATCTGCACGGCTTCAATCGCGACCTCGTGTAGAAGCTCACCGGCGTGATTTCATCTTTTATTTTCATTTACTCCGTAGTAACGTCTGGTTACAAATAACGTGACTCGCGTCGAGAGCGGGGAAACCAGAGGGAATAATGACGAAGAAAATGACTATCGAGGGTTTCAAGGCGGCTTTTTTGAAAGTCAAAAACAAGGGCTTCGTCCCGACGGCGCGGGGCGGGCCGACGGGGATTGGTCACACACTTCAAGAACTTCTCGGTCTCCGCGAGGATAACCTTGCCTTGCCGGATATTTCTTTCGCGGAATTGAAGGCGCATCGAATCGGTTCGGGGTCGATGATCACGCTTTTTACGTTTAACCGAAAGGCGTGGAAGATGAAACCTCTGGAAGCTGTCCGAAAATATGGGACACGGGATAAAAATGACCGTCTCGGCCTATATTTCACAATGACACGGACACCCAACAGCACAGGACTATTTCTGCACACCGACGCGACCGCTATTTCCGTCAGACACATTTCTGGAAAAATTATTGCCGAATGGCAGCTCGAAGATTTAGCCCGACAATTCGTGAAGAAAATTCCGGCGATGATCTTGGTGGGTGCGTTCAGTGAAATGAGAGGTGGCCGGGAATGGTTTCACTACACCCGCGCCCAAATTCTGACCGGCACGTCAAAAGAAACACTTCTAAACCAAATCAGGTCAGACAACATTATGGTGGACCTTCGTCTCCACGACAAAGGGACAAGTGCCAGAAATCACGGGACGGGATTTCGAGCGCACGACGATAAACTTCCGCTGTTATTCAACGAAGTAAAGGATATAACCTAAGCATGTCTTCCATTTCTCAACCGGCGCTGATCGAGATCGAGGATGCAACAGACTGGACGTTCAACGGGGCGGCGACACGAGAATTGACGCACTGCTACCACGACTATCCAGCAAGAATGATCCCGCAGATCGCCGGGAAACTCTTAGACCTATTTGGCCGTAAGGCGAAGTTGCTTTTTGATCCGTATGCCGGAAGCGGGACTTCTCTGGTGGAAGCCCTTCTCAGAGGTGTCAATGCGGCGGGTACCGATTTGAATCCATTGGCACGGCTCATAGCAAAAGCAAAAACATCGTTACCCGATCCCCGGAAACTCGATGATCACATAAAAAAATTTCATAAATTTGTAGTTTCTCCGCCGAAGGCGGTGTCCGTCCCTTCCGAAATTTCTGGAATTACGCGGCTGGATTTCTGGTTCAAGCCTGCTGTCACTAAGAAACTGTCATTGATTAAAACGTTTATAGAAAAAATAAATGATGAACCGATCAGTTTATTTTTTCAGGTGGCGTTCAGCGAGACCGTCAGAGATAGTTCAAACACAAGGGGCGATGAATTCAAATTGTACCGTTACGATTCGGAGACGTTGGAAAAATTCAACCCGGACGTCTTCGGGATCATGGCGCAAAAAATCAAACGCAATAGGGCCGGACTGGATATTTTTCTGGAACTCATGAGCGAGCGCGGACGGTCGCCGAAGGCCGCCGTTTTTGATTTCAATACGGTCGAGGGCATACCGCCGAACACGATCCGTCCTGCTTCCGTCGATATTGTAGTCACCTCGCCGCCCTATGGCGACTCCCACACTACCGTCGCATACGGTCAATACTCTCGTTTATCTGCTGCATGGTTGGGTCTGGACGATGCGGACAAGATTGACGGCAAACTGATGGGCGGAAAATTTTCCAAAGAGATGCCCGACTTCCAGAGCGACAAACTCAACTTTGCGTTAGAAAAAATAACCGCAGAAGACGAAAAACGCGCCTTTGAAGTGGCCGCGTTTTATATTGACTTGCAAAAATCGATTGAGAACGTGACAAGCCTTATTCGCCGGGGCGGATACGCGTGTTATGTCGTCGGTAATCGAAGGGTCAAGGGTGTTACGTTGCCCACAGACGACGCGGTCCGGGATTTTTTTGAATGCTATGGGTTCGACTATGTCGATACCTTTGTCCGTTCGATCCCAAACAAGCGAATGCCGTTAAAAAA
>JAHFCY010000061.1 GCA_023249255.1 Candidatus Lindowiibacteriota bacterium
GAACCCAGGTCTCGGCGTGGCTGACCCGGTCAAATCGCGGGAGGACAGTCAATCCCACGGTGATCGCCAGAGCGCACACCCTCCATCGTTTCAGATTCATTCCCGCTCCTCCAGCGCTTCCCGAACCGTGTGGAACGATCCGGTGACGATCATGATCGCGCCCGCAGGCGTGGAGCGGACGGCAGCCGGCAGCGCGCGGCGCATGGGCGCCGGTTCCGTCACGCGAACGCCCCGCGATGTCGCGGCACGGATGAACGGCTTCCACATCGCGGCCGGTTTGTTTCGGCGGTGATTCAGGCGGATCAATCGCACGCGGTCGCACGACCCGATAAAATCGAGGATGGCCGCCTCGCCCCGTTTCTGGCGCTGCATGCCGATCAAAATTTCAAAAGGGCGCTTCGGAAACCGATCGCGCAAGTGACGAAAGAGGGCCTTGAAGGCGGAGTCATTGTGCGCGACGTCCAGTACGGCTGGCCGGCCGGATATTCGGGCGCGCTGGAACCGCCCCGGCAGGCGGACGCGGCGAACCCCGCGGCGCGCGGCAGATGGAGAGAATCTCGACAGAAGAATTCGGCGGGACGCCTGAACCGCCAGACCGACGTCGGAGCCGAATATGGACGCGGGAAGCGCGCCGCATCCCCTTCTCACGCGAAGCGGGAGAGGGTCGGGGTGAGGGCCAAAAAATTCCGGCCGGGCGCCGATGCGATACGCGGTCTGCCGGATGACGCGCCGAATCGCCGGATCGACGGGGCCGACCAGAAGCGCGCGGGCTTTGCGCGCGATGCGGGCCTTGTCCCCCGCGATGCGCGCGCAAGTCGCGCCGAGGAATTCGACGTGATCGAGTCCGACACCCGTGATGATGGATATCTCGGGGTCCGCCGCGTTCGTCGCGTCCCACCGGCCGCCCATGCCGGCCTCAACGACCGCCCAGCTCGCGCGGCGGAACGCAAACCATCTGTAGGCGAGGAGCGTCAAAAACTCAAATTCGGTCAGGCGAATCCGCCGCTCGGCCAGAAGCGTTCGCTGGTCCGACACGGCGCGCTCCAATTCCGCGCGCGCCATCCGGCGGCCATTCATTTCGTAGCGTTCGGTGTATGTCCGCAGATGCGGCGACAGATAAAGGCCCGTGCGGACGCCGTGCGCGGAGAGAATTTCGGCCATTGTTTTTGCGCACGTGCCCTTGCCGTTCGTTCCGGTGATGAGGACGATCGAATAGAGGCGGTCGGGCCGGCCGAACGATTCAAGAGCCGCGCGGATCCGTTCAAGCGACGGCCGGATGCCGTACCGCCGCAGGCGGGTGAGATACTCTTCGGCCGTCATTTTGGAATGACCGGCGGGACGAATACGATGACCTACACCCATTGAAAAATTTTGGTGAGGGTTGGACGGATGTCCTTTCGGGGAAGTACCAGATCGAGGAATCCGTGTTCGAGAAGAAACTCGGACCGCTGAAATCCGGCTGGCAATTTCTGGCGGATGGTCTGCTCGATCACGCGGGGACCCGCAAATCCGATCAGCGCGCCAGACTCGCCGATCAGAATGTCTCCCAGCATTGCGAAAGACGCCGTGGTGCCGCCGGTTGTCGGATCGCACAAAAGACAAACGAACGGACGGGTGCAGGACTGGCGATATTCGGCCACGGCCGCCGCGGTCTTCGCCATTTGCATCAGCGAAAAAATTCCCTCCTGCATCCGCGCGCCGCCGGACGACGTCACGAGCAACACCGGCAATTTCTCCCGGGAGGCGTGGTCGAACAGCCGCGACACCCGCTCGCCCACCACCGTCCCCATGCTTCCGCCCATGAATCCGAATTCCATGACGCCCAGCGCCACCGGCAATCCATCCATCGACGCCCGGCCGGTCTGGATCGCCTCTTTGGCAGCCATTTCGCTGGAAAGTTTCTCGCCGTATCCCGGAAATCCGAGCGGATTGGTCGGCCGGATATCCATGAACATCGGAGAAAAGGATCCGGGATCCGTCAGCATCTGAATTCGTTCGTCCGCCGACAGGCGCATGTGATACGAGCAGTGGGGACAGACCCGCAGATTCTTGATCAGTGTTTCGATCAGCGCGAGTTCTTTGCAGTTGGGACAGGATTCCCAGAGGGCGCCCTCGGTCCCGATCCGGACGAGCGTCGGTTTTGAAACATTTTTAATGACGGTGTACTGGCGTTTCTGAAACCAAGCCATGGGACGGGGAGTTTAGATCGAAGCCGGGGGAAAGTCGACCGGGGCCACGCGATTAATCCAGCCGGTCCAACTTGCGGCGCATCTGCCGAATGAGACGCGCGAATGGAGCAAGGCCGCGGCCAAGCGCGGCCAGGGCCGAGGAACCGACGATGACGCCATCGGCGCACCGGCCGAATTTTTCAGCGTCGGCGGCGGTTCGGATGCCAAATCCGACGTAGACCGGCGCGTGCGTCAGGCGGCGGATCCGGCGCGTCACAGCTGTTACTTCTTCCGCCACCGTATCCCCGATCCGGGCGCCGGTGATGCCCCGGAGGCTCACGAGATAAATGAACGCGCCATCACGCGCCGTCCGGCAGATCCGGGACAGCCTGTCCGGCGACGTGGTCGGCGCCACGAACGGCACAAGATAAAATCCGGGCGGGCGGAACGGCTCGATCGACGCCAGCTCTTCGACCGGAATGTCCGGTAAAATCGCGCCGGAAAATCCGGCCGACCGGGCAAGCGAAAACGCGCGAGACCAGCCCCGGACAAATATCGGATTGGCGTAGGTCATCAGCACGCGCGGCAGAGACTGCGGAAGACGCGCGGACATCGCAAGCGTCCTCTCGAACGTCACGCCCGACCGGATCGCAACCGCGGACGCCGCCTGGATCACCGGGCCGTCCGCCACCGGATCCGAAAACGGCAGGCCGATCTCCAGAATATCCACGCCTTCGTCCGCGGCCACCGACGCCGCGCGCGCAAAACGCGATCCGTCCGGATATCCGGCCGTTAGATAAAGGATGAGTTTCTTAGCGCCCATTTTCAAACAACCTCGGAATGTCTTTGTCTCCCCGGCCCGATATGTTGACAATGACGAGGTCGGATTTGCGGTATCGCCGGCGCTCTTTCCAAAATCCCGCCACCGCATGAGCGCTTTCGAACGCCGGAGGGATTCCCTCAAGCCGGGTCAGATGATGAAATGCGGCCAGCGCTTCCCGGTCGGTCACGGAAAAGTACCGGGCGCGGCGCATTTTTTTTAAATAGGCGTGTTCCGGGCCCACTCCCGGATAATCCAGGCCGGCCGCGATCGAATGAACGGCCGCCACATTGCCGGTCGGAACGGAAAGCAAAAACGTCTGCATGCCGTGCAGGATGCCGGGTTTGCCCCGGGACAAACTCGCCGAATGTCTTCCCAGAGACGTTCCCGTTCCGCCCGCTTCGACGCCGATCAGTTCCGTCCGCGCCGGAATAAACGCGTAAAAAATTCCGATCGCGTTGGATCCGCCGCCGACGCAGGCGTAGATTGATCTCGGTAAGCGCCCTTCCTCGCGCAGAACCTGCCGACGCGCCTCGAATCCGATCACAGACTGAAAATCGCGCACGATCATGGGATATGGATGGGGTCCCGCCACCGACCCGATCAGATAATAGGTGTTCTCGACATTCGTCACCCAGTCCCGCAACGCCTCGTTCATCGCGTCCTTCAGGGTCTTCGATCCCGAATGCACTTCGACGACGGTCGCGCCGAGAAGTTTCATCCGGAACACGTTCGTGGCCTGACGCCGGACGTCTTCCGCGCCCATGTAAATCGTGCAGGATAAACCCAGTTTTGCGGCGATCGTCGCGGTCGCCACGCCATGCTGGCCGGCGCCGGTTTCGGCAATGATTCGCCGCTTGCCAAGCCGCACCGCAAGCAGAGCCTGGCCGACACAGTTGTTGATCTTGTGCGCGCCCGTGTGACAGAGGTCTTCGCGCTTGAGATACACCCGGCAGCCCGCGGCCGACGACAGGCGGTCCGCGCGATAGAGCGGCGTCGGACGGCCGGCAAAGCCGGTGAGAAGATTCCGAAGGTCGGCGTGGAACGACCGGTCTTTTCGAATCCGTTCGTATCCCGATTCGAGGTCGAGAAGCGCCGTCATCAGCGTCTCGGGGATAAAACGCCCGCCAAACGGACCAAAATATCCGCGGCGGTCGGGCCCGCCGGACGGACGGGCAGGCAGGTTCATGGACGATTCGAAACGGATGGACGAATCCTGCGCAACAGCTCCTCCACTTTGGCGGGATCTTTCACGCCCGGACTGCTTTCAACGCCGGAGGACACATCGATGGCATACGGATCAACTTGCTCAACGATTTCCTCCACGTTATCCATGCTGATGCCGCCGGCCACGATCACGGGAAGGTCGGGGTTTTCGTCCCGGATTCGCCGCGCGACCGACCAGTCAAACGTCTCGCCGGCCGACACCGAATCAATCATCACCGCCGACACGTACGGCACGTACGGTTTCACCATGTCGGACGTGAACCCCTCCTTGACGCGAAACGCCTTGATGACGCGACTTCGGGGAAGCTTGGCGCAATACTCGGGCGGTTCCTGGCCGTGAAGCTGCACGCGGCCGAGACCGCAGAGATCCACCATCTTTTTGACCTGCGTGATTTTTTCGTCCACAAACACCCCGACCGTGCTCACAAATGGCGGCATGTCCTCGACCCAGCTTTGGACCTGTGAGCCGACAACGGCGCGGGGGGAGCCGTCAAAAAAAATGAATCCCACCGCATCGATTCGTAATTTGATGAGAGCTTTCAGGCTGTTTGGATCGGCCACCCCGCAGATTTTGACTCTGGGGCCGCATCCTGCTCTGTCATTAAATGACATTTCGCCAGATTAGCTCCATCTGAATGGATGGTCAAGGGATCTGTGCGGCTGATCACAACTGTGTGAGGGGGATATAGGATGGCGCATTCAAACAGGCACGACCACGATGTACCCACGTTTGCTGAAATATATCTGTTCCGTCCCACACGGTACGGGATATACAACCCGGCGGGATCCGAACCTTCAATTAGAGCCTTCCGGCTGCCGAATTATGAACCTTCGACAAAGAAAATTGAAACTGCCATCAGGATTGCCAAAAATGCCAAGTACGCCACAAAAAATTTCTCTTCCTTTAACAGCGTCATGATCATTACCTCCTCTCTTCTTCAGTCCACTCTTTCCAAGCCACCATATACATCCCTGCAAATATCGTCCCGGACTAATCATTCTTATCGTCATTATCCGTAACTATATGATGACAAATATATTAACAATATGACCCTAAGGGAGTTGTTTTATCGGTGGTGGGTGGGAAATAGCCAGACAGGTGGTCAATGTTGGATACCGCTGTACACTAAATCGACAGAAGATCGGGTTAAGAAGTCTGGGAGAAGGAATGGAGAAGAGAAGAAGAAAAGTTACATAACTTACTGTAAATGATAAAGAAACGTATAAACCACCACTCCCGTTACTGATACATAAAACCAAATGGGGACGGTCAATCTGGCCAGGCGCTTATGCTCCTCGATCCGCTCTTGTTTGACCAGATTCAGAAGTCGCAGAACCAGCGGGACGGTCACGACAGCCAGAACCATGTGGGAATACAGGATGCAGTGATACGCCGTGCGCATTCCCGGGGTTCCTTCAAAGTGGGCCGTGCCGGTCAGGATATGCCGGGTGATATAGCCGACCAGAAAAACAGTGGATGCGCACACCGCGCCGATCATCCAGCGCTTGTGGCGCTCGAGTTGTTTGGCTCGGATCGTCACGACGCCGGCAATCAGGCAGATGGCGCTCGTGGCATTCATGCAGGCGTTAAGGTGGGGAAGAATCCGGGCGAGGGTCATGTCGCTCCGATGACAAGGGAGGTAAACAACAATCCAAGATAGATGATGGAGAACTGGAAAAAACTCCGGCACCACACGGCGTTGGTCTCCTCGACCAAACCTCGGATCGCGTGGATCAGAAACAATCCGTCGAGAACGGCGGCGAGAATGACATAGGCCCGGCCGGCATCCATCAGTGCGACCGGAAGGAAGCTTAAGGGAATGAGGATGACGACGCCGAGGACGATCGCGTGAATCGTCCGGCGGGGTCCGCAGACGACCGGCATCATGGGCATTCCGGCCTGGGCGTATTCGTCTCGGCGGAGGATCGCGAAGGACAGAAAATGCGGAATCTGCCAGACGAACAGGATCGCAAAGAGCGCCAATCCCACCGGATCGATGCGGTCCAGAATGGCCGTTGATCCGATCAGAGGCGGGAGTGCGCCGGGGATGGCGCCGACGACGGTACACCATGGCGAGCGGCGTTTCATCGGTGTGTAGAGTCCAACATAACTTCCGAACGCCAGCATCGTCAGATACGCCGTCAGCGGGTTGACCAGAAAATACAGAAGAAAATACGAGACAATCCAGAGAACGGTCCCGAACGTCAGCGCCTCCCATGGCCGCAGGCGGCCGGCGGGAAGGGGCCTTTGGGCCGTGCGGATCATGAGAGCGTCGTGTTCGCGTTCGAGAAAACAGTTGAGCGCGCCTCCGGCGGCAACCGCCAGAGCGACGCCGATCAGTGTCGCCGCGATCAAAACGTGCGACGGCCAGTGGCCGGCGTCCACGGCAACTGAAACCGACATCGACCCCCAGACGGTGAGAAGAGACATCGTCATGATGCGCGGTTTGGTGAGGCTCGTGTAATCGGCGATTCGCTGTTTGAGTCCAAGTACGCGGGGTTGGACCAGCTCTTGCGCCACTTCTGTCGGCTCCCCATCACGGTCCACCCGGCCGTTCATGATCGGAGGCAAAATCAAGCCTGCGAGAGTTCCGGGCCGGCGGCGGATTGAACCACCCGGGGCGCGGGGGAGGCGGTGGTCGAGACCGACAGAACCACCCACACGCCCCAGAGCGCTTCCGCGATCGCCAGATGCGACATGACCGATCCGAGGGACAGATTTGTGAGGACCGAGAAGATGCCGGCGAGAATCTGCGCCGTCGCGAGCAAAAACGCCGCCAGCGCCCAACCCCGTACGCGCGCTTGGCCGCGGCTCAACCAGAGGACCGACGCCGTCAACGCCAGCACTGCCGGCGAAACGATGCGGTGAAGCATGTGAAGTCCTTGCGGGGTGGAAATCGGAAGAAACCATTCGCCATGACAGCGGGGAACATCCAGGCACGCCAATCCCGATTCGGTGTGCCGGACAAACGCGCCGAGAACCATCTGCGCGTACGTCGCTGCCGCCGCGGCGAGGATGAATCCACGCAGCCGCGCCGGAATTTCACCGGGCGCGCGTCCGGAGATTTTGATGGAAAGCGCAATGAGCATTCCGAAAAACGCGGATCCGACCGCAAGGTGCGCCGTGGAAACCAGATCCGGCAGAAGGAAAATCACGGTGATCCCGCCGAGGACAATCTGAATCCCCACCGTCGACACCGCCGCGATGGCAAGCGGCCTTAGCGCCGGTCTTTCTTTTTTCCAGACGAGGACAGCCGTGATGAGCGTCAAAATACCGACCGTGGCGGCGATCAGCCGGTGGCCGTGTTCAAACCGGATGTTTCCGATCATGGGCGGGAAAAAATTTCCGAAACACAGCGGCCAGTCGGGGCAGGCCAAAGACGCACCCGTGCTGTGAACGAATCCGCCGGCCAGAAGCAGGGTATAGGTGCAGGCGGCCGTCAATATCGCGAGGCGGCGGGTCACACTCCGGACCGGATTATGCGCCGGGCGCGCTGAATGTGAAGTTGGCCGGAGCCGACTTGCCGGATTCGACCGTGACAGTCATGCTCTGCGTGCCGAATTTCTCATGCCAGGCTTCGATTTCATACGTGCCGGGCGGCAGCATATCGAGTTTGAACGATCCGTCGTCACCCGTGACGGTCGCCGGCACATCGAAGACGCCGATATAGGCGCGCATCCACGGGTGGACGTCGCATTTGACCGGAACAATCTCCGTCTTCATGAGTTTGGTTTCGATCATGCCGGGCGCGGGTTGAGCGCGGTTGAAGGGTTGATTGATTTTGGGTTCGGCATGGACGTTGTGAAGCGTGTTGTCACTGCTTCTGATTTGAAGCGTGCCGGGCGACATGATCAGGATGTGCGGATTGTACATGCAGCCATGCTGATCAACCATGGGCGACTGGGTTAACGCCGGCGCCGTGTATCCTTCGTAACCTTTCTTGACGTACACGATGACGTTTTTAAGTGTATTGTTGGCGTTGATGACGACACTCATGTCGCGGACGGTTTCGGAATGCAGTGAGGCGCATAGGGCATCCGCCGCCATGTCGATTTTGTTCATCTTGGGCGCCGCGCCCTTGAAGTCAATCTTTCCGGATACCGAGCCGGCCGTCGACGCGTCCACGGCTTTTTTGGCCGCCGCGGCCGGACCCATCGACTGCATGTCCTCATCCTCATCCGACTTCCCCCCGCAGGCAACTCCGACCGCCAGAAGAACCGACAGTCCAAGTCCGATCAAAATGTTATTTTTCATGAAACCTCTGCCTCCTTTGAATCGCGTTTTTTCCCCGTCCGTGAAATGCCGGCGTACTAAATCTTCGCTCATCCATTCTGTCAATCCTATCGGGAAACGGGTGGCTGGCGCGCGGCGCTCTTGCGCGGGCCGGATGGCCGACGTAGTATCGGGCGGCATGAAACGGCGCGTGGCGACGTTGTTCCTGGACGAAATCCTGATTCTTGAGAACGGACGGACGGGCGACGGTGACGCGGAGAACATTGTCCTGACCAGCCTGATCTGGCCCCGGCCGATGATTGATCTAAGGACGGCCGCCAGATCGTTGAGGCTTGAAGACGGCGAACGCATCGGTTTCGCCCACAAACCCTTCCACGAAAAAATCCTGTTCAAAGAAATGGTCGGCGGGCCGTTCGGCATCACGGTCGAAGTCACGGAACGGAAAAGTCCGGGCGCGATCGCGCAGTTTTTGTCGAGCATCGCGTCAAGCCTCCTCGACGCCGCCTTCCCCCTGCCGCCTTCAAGCGAAACCTTCCGCCGGATCGTCCATGCCGGCGTCGCCGGAATCGGCGGCCGCGTCCAGTCCGGCCCGAAAGAGACGCTGGCGCGCGTCGCGTTCGGACACGGCCTGATCGATCCGGCCGAACCCGGCCCCGGCCAGATCGAAATTCAGATGACCGCCCCGGAAACCATCAGCGGCTCGGGCGCCCAATCCAAGCGCGCCCCGATTCTGACCAAAGGCCAGCCCAACGGCCAGGCGATCATTCGATATGTGATTGAAGAGGATTGAGAGGTACGGCGAATAACAATTAGAATGAAACTTTATTATTCCGGCCTTCGGATACGGCACAGGAACAAAGGCGTAATTGACACTGTATCTCAATCGGGATACAATGTGTCAAAAGGAGGCGGATCTCATGCCTAAGTCGGATATGATTCGCGCGCGGGTGGAACCAAGACTGAAATCTGATGTCGAGAGCGTCTTCAGGCAACTTGGATTATCCACCAGTCAGGCCATCGGGCTGTTTTATAGTCAGGTGAAAATGCATAAAGGACTGCCATTCCAAGTCAGGATTCCCAACAAGACAACGAGGAAGGTTTTTGAACTGACTGAAAAAGGGAAGGGTATTAAAGCCTTCCGGGACAAGAAGGAATTGTTTGATGATCTTGGACTGCGGTGAAAACTCCAAAGAGGTCGACACAATTCAAAAGGGACTTCAAACTTGCGAAAAAGAGAGGAAAAGATTTATCCAAGATAGAAAAAATTCTAACTGATTTGATCGATAGTAAATTGCTTTCACCCAAACACAGAGACCATCCGCTCAAAGGCGAATATAGGGATCGAAGGGAATGTCATATCGAATCGGATTGGATTCTCATTTACAAAGACGAGGGAGATTCGATCATTTTTGAACGCACAGGAACGCATTCAGATTTATTCGAATAAAATCGTTCCGGCAAGCCGGCCGAGGCGGTCGCGCAGTTCTTCGAGCCAGGGGCCGACCGGAAGACCTTTGTCCCGCTCGTACCGGCAGACGGCTATCGGCGGTTCGACGACGACTGCGAGGATGTCCGAAAGGCCGGAATTCTCCAGCGCGCGGTCGAGGGCGTCCGGGTCGGCAAAATGGTCCGCGTGAAGAAAGACTTCGAGACCCCGGCGGATTTCAGCTGTGGCCCGGTCAACGGTTTCGCGGGTGAAAATGGAATTGGCCGGAAATTTTTTCCCAAGTCGCGCGGGGTCAAACCCGGCGGGATATCGTTCGCTTGAAATTCTGCTCGATCCGTCTGACGGAATAATTTCGGCCAGAAGTCCCGCGTTTCGCAACAGCGTGACAGGCACGGCGGTCCGGCCGATCTCGTCTTTCAGCCAGCGAAAATAGTTGAACATGTTTTCTTGCGTCAGGCGCCCCGACACTTTCCGTTCGGTCCGCTCGCGTTTCATTTCGTAGAGAGATCCTTCCGGCGGATGAAATCGCTCGCTCGACTCCAGCGCGCGCCGCTCGTAGGCCGTCCGCCGGCAGTACACTTCCCGCGCGGAAAAAGAGAGATCGACGCCCGCCAGATAAATGGCCGGACAGCCAAGTCCCCGCGCGCAGTCGAACGCTCCCGTCGCGACGCTCCCCCCCTGCTTGACGCTTCCAGCCGAAACGCCGATGCGTTTTTCGATCCACGACAAAACGCCGTCGTCACAACTTGCGACGAACAGGTTGTTCCAGCTTCGCTCAAAAACAGAAGGGTGGACTTCGAGAGTGACGGCGAGATTGATCCGGGACGCGTCGACGGCTTCGACAAGCCGGGCGTTTTCAATCTGGCTGTCGAACAGAAACGCCAGATGGGGCGTGATGTCCTGATGGGCCATCGGTTCAAGAACCGTGTCGACGGCGAATTTCAGCGTCTCGGCTTTTCGAATCAGATCCCAATCCTCGTCGATGCTCGGCCCGGCGCCGAGGATCACCGCTGCCGGGGGATGTTTAACCGCTGACGTGAATTGCGCGAGAACCGGCAGATCCGGCAGGCGGCGGATATTTCGCAGCGCGTTTTCGATCCATTCGAATCCGAACCCCCAGCCGGTCGTGAGCGACATCGCGATCTGATCGATCGCCGACTGGATGGCGGCGAGGATCGACTGATACGCGGGCGGATCGAGTTCGACTGACGGCGGATGGGCGAAAATGAGCACCTGATTGATGAGCGAGGGCGAGACGACGCCGGCGACCGCGTCTACCACGTCCTGCGGCGTCGGGCTCGGCCAGAGCCGGACATTGTCGATGTTCTTTCCGACGGCGGACGCGTAGGACGAAACGATTTCGGAAAGCGGCTCAAAGACCGTGATCGACGCCGACGGCGGCAGAGCCTCCCGAAGCGCTTCGATGTGATAGGCGAATCCCATGCCAAGGACCAGGGCGATCCGGGCTGACGGTTTTTGCGCGATTTTGTCCGCCACGAGTTTTCGAGCCTCGGCCGCCGGATCATACCGGCTGTGGAGGCTTTTGCCGTTCACAACCGGCACGGGCAATCCCGACCGGGAGGATGTAATTTCGACGCGAACCGGTTTGGGAGACGGTCGAAGAGGCCGAAGAACGTGCATGCTTACTTCATCGAACCGCGCAAAATTTGACTTGAATCCGGCCGAACCATATACTCACGGGGTATGGTTTTCAGCCGCAATGTCACGGTGGAGGATGAAACGAACATCTTGAGACTGGCACAGGTGGAGGACGCGGAAGCGCAGGAGGAGATTCTGCGGATGTTCGCGGTCTTTATCCGCGCCTGCGTGCGGAAATTTTTCCTGTCGGAAGCCGACCGGGAGGATTTGCGGCAGGAGGGCCGGATTGCGCTCTTTCGAGCCATCCGAAGTTACCGGCCGCATCGGGGGCCGTTTGCGCCGTTTGCGCGGCTGGTCATCCGGCGGCACATCAACCGCATGGCCGAAAAAATCATTCAGGTCCGGTCCGTCGAAAATATCCGGGACGTGGCCGATGTCGCCGGCGAAGTCCTTCCGGCCGCCGGAACGCACGACCTGGAAACCGCCGCGTTGGATGAGGAACGGCGGAATGAAATCTCGTCCCGCGTTCGGAGCAATCTGACAGATCTTGAGTGGGAAGTTCTGTCTCTTTTTTTGGATGGACTGTCGTACCGCGAAATGGCACGGCGCCTCAAACGGCCGACCAAATCGGTCGACAACGCGCTTCGCCGGATCCGCGCCAAAGTCGGCGTATAACGCGCCGCCCTATTTTTTCTCCAGCGTCACGTAAAAGGAATTGCTGTTGCGAAGAACAAGAAGAAGGATCGTCTGGCCCGCCCTGGTTTTTCCGTAGACCTTCGACAGGTCGTTGATGTCCGTCACGACTCGATTGTTGATCTCCAATATGACGTCGCCGGTTCGGACGCCGGCCTCGGACGCCAGGCCGTCGCGCCGCACGCCGATCACACGGACGCCCTGGCCGTCCTGAAGGTCGTAATCTCCGGTCTCATCGGACGTCAACGCCCGGAATTTCAGGCCCAGCTCGTCCAGCGTCACCTCCTGATGTTCGGGTTCCTTCTCCTCGCCGCCTTCAGTTTCCACTTTGTTCAGTTCCGCCGGGATCTCCCGGAGTTTGACCGTGCAGGACTGATTCACGCCGTTTCGAACGAAATCGAGGCGAACCGTATCGCCGATTTTTTTCAGAAGGATTTTCTGCTGAAGGTCGCGGACGCTGGAGACGGATATGCCGTCAACCGATTTGACGACGTCGCCGCGCTCAAGACCCGCCGATTCCGCCGGACTGCCTTTGTAAATCTGCGAGACCAGCACGCCGACCTTGGCCGGCATATTGAAATGTTTGGCCTTTTCCGGGTCGAGGTCCTGGATTCCGACGCCCAGCCACGGACGCTGGACTTTGCCGAATCGGATCAGATCGTCGGCCACGCGTTTGGCCATGTTCGCCGGGATGGCAAATCCGATGCCCATGTATCCCATGCTGCGCGTGAAAATGGCCGTGTTGATGCCGATGACATCGCCGTCAATGTTGACCAGCGGGCCGCCCGAATTGCCCGGATTGATCGCCGCGTCGGTCTGGATGAAATTTTCATACCGGCCCGGATCGAGAATGCCACCGCGGCCGAGGGCTGAAATGACGCCGACCGTCACGGTGTGGTCGAATCCGAACGGATTGCCGATCGCAACCACCCATTGCCCCGCGGCCAGCTTGTCCGAATCGCCGAACCGCGCGGAGGGAAGAGGCTGGGTCGACGAAATTTGCAGGACCGCCACATCCGTCTTGTCATCCCGGCCGATGACCTTGGCCTTGAAACTATCTGAGAATTTGTCGGTGTTGACATGGACGGTGATCTCATCCGCGCCCTCGATCACGTGCGCGTTCGTCAGGACGTGTCCGGCCGCGTCGATGATGATGCCCGATCCGAGGCTCATGCGTTTCTGACTGCCGCCGTTTCCCTCCGGATTTTCGTATTCGAAAAACCGCCGGAACATGTCATCCAGCGGATTTTCCCCCTGCTCATCCGGATTCATGAAGGGATGCGGATTTTTCCGGGCGCGCGGTTTGATTTCCTGCTCGGTCGTGATGCTGACGACAGCCGGCGAGACCTGATTGGAGACACGGGTGAAGGCATCCTGAAGCTGAAGCGCAACG
This sequence comes from Candidatus Lindowiibacteriota bacterium, assembly GCA_023249255.1. GTDB lineage: Bacteria > Lindowbacteria > 2-12-FULL-62-27 > 2-12-FULL-62-27 > 2-12-FULL-62-27 > JAHFCY01. Next base: position 13,582 of record JAHFCY010000061.1, read on the forward strand.
TCCGGCGTCTTGCGGGTCGGCTCCTCGGCAATCGCGCCGCTTTCCGAAAGAGGTCGGGCCGGACGGGATGGCAGGCCGCGGACGGCCAGCATTCCAAGAAGGACGCAGGCGGCGGCGATCAGGATGACACGATATGGTTTTCGCATGATAAACTCCCCCTCTATATCAAACTTGAGACTTGAGCATTGAACATTGAGAATCGAGCCTTGAATATCCATCGGTCTTGTATCTTCATTCCCCCTCCTTGTAAACTTTCACGCATGCGGCTGGCTCAATGGATCGACCCATCGGCGAAAATGCGGCACGTTGGCGTGGTGTGGGAGGAAGACGGCGTGGAAACGGCCGTCAGCGTGACGTCCGTGCATTCCCGCATCCAGACCACAATCGCGGCGCTTGCGTGGATGGAGAAAATTCCGGAGGCGAAGAAACCGGCGGCCGTGCGAGCCGCGTTAAAAAAAGCGGCGCGGCGTCCGTGGGCCGAACTATTGAACACGCCCCATGGCGGACGGCGATCCTATCTTCTGCCGCCGATCGATGTCCCGGAAAACCCGTACGCATTCACGCTCTGGGGCGCCGGCGTCACTCATCTTCGAAGCGCAAAAGCCCGCGAAGAGGAGTCCAGGCTGGTCCGGGGCAGGCCGGCGTCTTTTTACGATCTCATGTACCAGGCGGGCGTGGAAAATGGAAAACCGGCGAGGCCACCCGGTGCGAGGCCGGAAATTTTCCCCAAGGCTGACGGATATTACGCCGTGGGGCCGAACCAGCCGGTGCGGATCGCTAAAACTGCGAAGCG
>JAHFCY010000217.1 GCA_023249255.1 Candidatus Lindowiibacteriota bacterium
TGACGTTCTCGAAAAAGCCGGTATTGTTCAGATTGCGTTTTGACAGATCGATTTTTTCGCCGTCGTAACGCTGTCCCTCCTCTTGGACGATTTCGCGCCGGGCGACCTTCTCCCGCGTCTTGGTCAGGCCCTCGACCACGATCTTTTCAACGTAGATGAGCTGTCCCTCCTGGATGTCGAACGTGAGATCGATCCGGCCTGCCTCCTCCAGAAGGTCATGATGGGACACGACCTCCTTTTCCAGATAGCCGATTTTGTCATAATCTTTGCGGATGTTTTCGAGCGTTTCCGAAAATCTCTTGAATGTAAAATAGTCGCCGCGGTTGAGCGTGACCTGCTTGCGCAGTTCCGATTCGGCAATGACGCTGTTGCCCTGAAATGAAATCTGGCCGACGCGCATTCTCGGTCCCATGTGAACGATCAGCCGGACGTTCATCCGCCGGCGCCTCGAGTCGATTTCAACCCGAGGTTCGATCGCGGCCAGCAGATACCCCTTCTCCTTCAGCGAATCGACGAATTTTCGGATGTCGTTGTTGAGAAGCTCCTTGGAATAAATGGCGCCTTTGCCCGTCGCGAAGTTCCATTTGATCTGCATCGTCCGCCGCCACGCCTGAAACGGCCCCATTCGCTTGTCGAATGTCACTTGGAATCTGCCGACCTTGAGCTTGTCCCCCTCCTCGACCGTGAACCGGAGGCGGATTTTCCCCTCGTCCAGTGGCTCTTTCACCGGCGTCACTTTCGCGAAATAGTATCCCTCGTCGAGGTACCGGTTCAGGATGGACTGTTCGCTGCGTTTCAGCTGATAGTCGTTCAGGAAACTTCCGGCGGAAACCGTGAGGACGTCCCGCAGAGACTTTTCATCAAGTTTGTGGAGGCCGCTGAAAACGATTTCCGAAATCTGCGGCTGCTCGACGACGATAAACGTGACAAAGGCGGTGTGGTCCTCCCGGAAATCGATGTCCACCCGGACATCCGAAAAAAAACCGGTGGCATACAGGCGGTGGACGTCGTCACTGGCCGCCGTTTTCAGGGATTCCCTGGAAAGCCCGGCGCCTTCGGTGAGTTGAATGGTCAGCCGAAGTTCATTTGCGGTATGAGTCCGGTTGCCGTCGAAATCGATGCCATCAACGCGATACAGGTCGCTCCCCGCCATCACCGAGCCCGGCCGCAGAATCAGAAGCAAGACAAACAGCCACAGCCGAAAGCGGGACACACGACAGCGATCTTTCAAGAATCAGTTACTCGAGTTTGTATTTGATTTTGATGACCAGGGATTCCCGCACTCCGCTTTGGACGAACTGCCACTGCAGGATCGCGGTCCGGGCTTCGGCATCGAGTTCCTTGAAGCCGCTGGTCGATTCCACATCGGCCTGTTCAACTTTGCCGCTCGCCGAGACCACCGCGCGAACCAGCACAAACGTATTCAAACCCTTCCGTTCAAACCATTCGGGGATAACCGGCAGAGGAGCGCGAATGACCGGCCGCCGAACGGCGATGTCCGTTCCGCCCGGCCGGCCGACGGAGGACGGCGACGTGCGGCCGGTCAGCGTGATGAAATCGGATCCACGGGAAACGCCGGGAGAAGATCCGACATCGAACGTGATATCCGCGCTCGACTCGCCGTCGCCGGCAGCCCCGGATGAAATCCTGGCAGATGGCATGGAGACCGAAGACGGCCCAACCGCCGTCCTGTCGGATGTTACCGATCGATCGGACAGCCGCTTCGCATCCTCATGCCATTGTTCGGGAATATCCGAACTGACTGTCCGGTCCGGCCGCGCTGGCGGAAGAATCGGCGACCGGCCGAAATAATCCGGTCGGGATGCGGCCATGGCCGAAAGCGCCGCGGCGCGAGGCGGGCCCTTCGGCTGGGGTGAGGCGGCTGCCGCTGCGACTCTGGAATGTTGCGGAGCGGCCTCAAGACGCGTCTGGGCGATATCGGCCAGGGGAATTTCGGGCATCAGTTTGAAATTGACGGCCATCACGCGTCCGGCGCGGTCAATCTGCATGTAGGACGGCATGAATCCGTGCGATGCAAGATACAGGAAAATCCAGAACGCGACGAAGGACGACGCGGCGCTGACGGCATCGCGCCGGCGTTGCTCGGTCGAGAGGCACTCCCGTATCCAGATCAGAACCAATTCCCGGAACGACGCGAACGTCGAGGTCATGACGGCCTCACTGGGCCGTGGTGGTCGCGATGGTGGCTTCGATAAATCCGGCGCGCTTGGCGACGTCGATCACGGCGACGACGATGCCGTGGCGCGTGTTGCGGTCGGCCCGGACAAAGAGAATCTTGTTGGACGACTCGGCGGCGCGTTCCTGAAGGATGGGGCCAAGGGCGCCCATGCCGCCGGTGATTTCAGCGCTGCCGACGAAGATTTTCCCGTCCTGCGTGATGGCCACTTCGGTGAACCTCGGCATGTCGGATGTCGGCGACGCGGCGACCGGAAGTTCAACCTTGATGCCGGGCTGGCCCCGGAAACTGGTCGTGACGACCACGAACATCAAGAGGAGAATAATGGTGTCGACGAAGGGCACGATCTCAAAATCAAGATCGGTGAGACGCATCCGGGATCGGCCGAGACGTTTTGCGAGGGGTTTCATCGGCCCTTTTCAATCTCCGAGAGATACAGTGTTTCGTATTCGCTGATTTTCCTGGCCAGAAGACCATTGAGGTAAAACGTGAAGAACAGGGCCGGAATGGCGATGAGAAGACCCGTGGCGGTCGTGACCAGAACCTCTGAAATTCCGCCCGCGAAATATTCCATCTGTTCCAGACCCTGTACCGACAATTTCCGAAACACCTTGATGATGCCGAGCGTGGCGCCAAGAAGCCCGAGCAGCGGGGATCCCTTGTAGATGGCCGCGAGGCCGTGCAAAAAACGCCCCAGGTCATGTTCGAGGACCATGGTCAGTTCGGCGAGCGTGGCGTCCACGCCCCGGCCTGTCGCGATGACTTGAGCCGGCCCAAAATTATCGGCGCGCGCAGCCGCCGCCATGAGGCCGATCTCCCGGACATCCTTCAGGAAGGCCTGTTCCCTCTGCCGGAATTTCCAGAGGGCGAGGCTCCGTTCGATGATGAAATAGAGGCAGACCATGGCCGTGATGTACAACGGCACCATGACGTATCCGCCTTTGCTGGTCAAATCCACAATTGCGCTCATGTCGATCCGCTCCTTTCAGCCTGCCACGGCGGCAACGCCGCCGCCGATGAGCAGAAGCCAGAACCACATGGGCAGATGTCCAAACCGGCTTTTGGACTCCGGTTTCTTCCGTTCCACTTCCTGCATCTTCGGCTTCTCCATCTTCTCCGTCGCGCGGACACCCGGCGCGTCGGTTTTCAATCCGGCCGGTGCGGCCTCTTTTTGCATCTTGGATTCAGCCTGAACGGCCCGCGTATCCGTCGGAACGGTTCCGGCCTGCGTTGATCTGTCTTTTCCGATGACGGTCGCCTCCTCCATCCGCTCCGCCGCGCGCGCGGAGTGCGCCAGCAGAGTCAGCGCCAGAGCGGCCGACAACATGGTGATCGTTCCCCTCCAAAAAAAGCGTTTCATCTTCCACCTCGATCCATTTTATTGTCCCGCCAGATCCGGCGCCTCTTTGGCCGGCCGGCTGTTCGGATATTTGTTCAACAAATCGCGAGCGGCATTTTTTGATTTCTCCAGATCACCCATCTTCAGATACGACCGGGAAATTCGCAACAGGGCTTCAGCGGCAAACTCCGTTTGCGTGTCCGACTCGTACATCGCGAGAATTTTGTAATAACCGATCAAACTGGCCGACGTCGAATCCATGGACGCGTAAAGATCCGCGGCCGACAACTCCGCCTGTGCGGCCGCCTCTCCCTGCCCTTCCGCGATATCCTCGAACTCGCGGATGGCGGTCAGCGTGTCGCCGGAACGATAGAGCGATTCGGCATACATCGAGTGAAGCTGAACGGAGTTTTTTGCCACCTCTTTGAGATGCCGGGCCGCCTCCCCGTAGTCGCGCGCGCGCCATGCGCTGAGTCCCTTGAGCAAATGAGGCTCGGAGGAAAGACCCTCGGGCGTCGGATCGGAGGCCAACGCCTGCATGCCGTCGTAGTCGGACGTCTCAAACAATATTTCGGCAAGTTGCTGGTAGGTGTTGAGCACGGCGAACTTGTCCAGATTGCCGCGAAATTTCCACGCAAGATTGAGATATATTTTGGCATTGCCGAAATTTTTCAGGGCCAGCTCATCCTGCGCGACAAATCGGGCGGCCCAGGCGGTATGAAACGTGTCGGCGGAAGGATGATCGGCGACCTGCCGGAAATCCGCGACTGCGGCGGGCGTGTCGGAGAGCGCAAGATGGGCGGTCCCGGCGGCATACCGCGCGGCGGGGCTCACCACCGCCTGGCGGCTCTGGACCAGGTCGATGGTCCGGATGATGTCGGCGTTGCGCTGTTCCTTGATGGCGTCGGAGAGGAGCGACTCGGCCGCCTTCGACGCCCACTCTCCCGGCGCGGTTGTCTTGAGATAGTCTTCGAGGATCGGCCGGCCGGCGGCGCCGCGGGAAATGGCGAGCGTAACTTTGCGCGATTCAGCCTGGGATCGCAGATCGAGGTCGGTGGCCGGGTTGTTCAGAAGGCCGGTGTAGATCACGTCGGCCCTGTCCGGATTTTTCATCGTCTCGTGGATCTGGGCGCTGGCGAGGAGAACTTCAAACCGGCGTCGCGAATTGAGATTGAGCGTCAGGAGTTCCTCGGCGGCGGCCAGAGATTTCGGATAGTCTTTGGATTGAAGGGTCGCCCAGAAATTATATTCGGCCAGCCGGACGCGGTCCGGTTCATCCATCACGGCGGCTTTGTGCCGGGGATAAAGCCTGATGATCTCTGCGGGCATATTCGCCTCTCTGGCGGATTGAAACGCGTTCATGATCGCGTCCTGATAAAATGACATATATTTGCACGACGGATCGGCTAGAATGGATCCGAACATTTCCTGCGCCTTGGGATAATCTTTTTTGTCCAGAAGATACACGCCGTACCGGAATCGCGACAGCAGGCGCACATCGGAGTCGGCGAAGTCGGCCAGTTTTTTGTAGAGCTCGATGGCCCCGTCCTGACCGAGTTTGAGCATGGCTTCGGCGCGGTAAAAATCCATGAAAGCCCGGGCGCTGGTGTCGACGTTCGATTCGCCGAATCCGTCAAGCGACTCCATCGCATCCTGGGCCCGGCCGAGTTTCAGAGCGGCCTCGGCGGCCGAAAGGGCGACTTCGGCGTTGGGCCCGTAGGCGCCGCGGTGGGATTTGGCCAGCGTGAGGACTTTGTCGGCGTCGCCGCGTTTCTGCCAGATTTTGATTCGCATGCGCATGCCTTCCTCGATCATTCCGCCCCCGGCCTTGTGCTGTTCCAGAAAATCCAGTTTCTGTTCGGCCTGATCGACGTCGCCGAGCGTGAGATAGAGCCTGGCGGCCTCGCGCGCGACGTCCCGCGCAAGCGGGTCATCGGGATTTTGCTGGAGGAATCG
>JAHFCY010000062.1:0-775 GCA_023249255.1 Candidatus Lindowiibacteriota bacterium
CCGCGGGAGCGTTGGCGGGGATCTGGTATTTGAGTTGGGCCTTTTCGGACGAGTTGCCGTCGATCATGCGGTTCTCCGACCGGACGCGCTCGGTGGTCCCGTCCGGGAGCAGAACGTCTAGGATGATGATGGCTTCGATCTCCAGTTCACTCTTGTTTTTGACTTTGACATCGATCTCGGCGACTTCGCCGGGGTTGTAAAGCTTACGGTCGGCCTTGGGACTGCTGACCTGCACGTTGGGACTGTTCAGGGGCGCGGGGAGGTCGGCGAAGGAGGAGAGATTCAATGAAACAATGAGCAATGAAGCAATGAGCAATGAGCAACCGAGGCGGGTCATTCGCCAACCACCGATCCCGGGAGGATGGTGAATTTGAAAGAGCCGGCGCCGGTTGGTATGCCGCCGCTGGTGACGTCGGCCGCGACCGACCAATCGCATTTGGTCATGAACTCCACTCCCTTGTAAGTGACGCCGATCGACGACATCGAAATATCCGCGCCGTTCGTGCCGGCCGCCGAGCTTCCTGAAACCGCGAGCGAGACGGGCGATTGAGGCAATGCGGTCGTGAACTGGATATTGGCGCCGACGTTCATCGACGTCGACCACGATCCCTGCGACGACGTGAACTTCGATTGAATCACATCGATGGTCTTGAAGGCAACGCCGCCGAGTTTGATTCTCCCCATCGGATTTCACGTGAGCACCTCCACAAATTCCGCGATTATTCGAACATCGTCTTCGGTCTCGGGGGTCAATATAATCGAGTCGTGATTTGGA
>JAHFCY010000062.1:785-4606 GCA_023249255.1 Candidatus Lindowiibacteriota bacterium
CTGAATGCCATACCAGCACAATCCTGCCTTTGCGCGACCCCGGGCGGGGCGGACGAAATAAGCAGTACGAACCAGACGGAATAGTTGGCTCCATTGAATTGCCTTGCACTTGAGCCACAAACATTCCGCGCTCAATTTTCGTCTTCGTCTCATAAGAGACCCAGTCATCGGCCCATACCGTCATCGCATCCCAACTCGATTGCTCGCCGCTGAATTTCGAAGCTGCGACCTTCAAACTCACCAACGCCACACGGGTGTTGTAATCTGTGCTCCGTTTTGGCGGCGCGACGTGACGGAAGGGCAACACAACCGCTTTGGTGTCGCATTCCGCAGCATTCAGCATCGCGGCGATATAGTCTCTGGTTTCGTCATCATGACAATAGAGATATGTCGCTTTCATCCCACGGGTCATCAAGACACGATACGCATTACCCAATAGCGTCAGTATCTCCTTATCATCTCTTATACGTTTGATGGGGCCGTCAAAAATTTGATCGCGATTCACGATCCACGAATCGCCGCGACGGACAAGGTCTTTGCCCCAGATCACTCCGACATAATCAAATTCAAGCCCCTGACTCGAGTAGGTGCATCCAATCTGGCCGACACCTTCCTCGCAATTTGCCCAGCGTGTGTACGGGTCATTGTCCGGTCGGTATGCGCGCTTATTTTCCTTTTTCCGATTCCACGGCTTGGCCCAATCTCCAATAACCACGTAATTCTCAAGTGGTTTGCCTTCTTCGGCGTCTGACCATGGCCAACAGAACCCAGCGACCATGCGCGCGCGGAGGCCGGATTGATGATGCTTCAGTATTGCCTTTTCGAGATCAGCCGGAGTATCCATAAGTTTGACCTCGTATTTGTTCGTCCACTTCAGCGGTTTAATGCCGCAAGTACAGAGGACTTCGTCAACCCACTGAATATATCCGAGACTGCCATTGCATCGAAACTGCGTCTCCAGGTCCAATGCATGAATTTTAAGTCCCCGCGATGCCACCATATCCTTCAAATATTCTGTATTGCCCACTTCAAGTGGTCGGAGACGTTGACGATCATCAATAAAAAATACTGTCACTTTACTTTTGTCCACAATTAATTGGGGAATTGGGGTAGTACCCCGCTGGAGCGGCATATACGGAGTCCGATTTTCAGCAATTCTGTGCGTCTCGTCGACAATGGCGAGATCAAGTTCATCGTCTTGAAACTTGCTGATACTTGCCGGTGAGACGATCAGTTTCGCGGCACTTTTGAATGCGGCATGTAAATTAACACGAAACCCCTGCCCGGGTGTGAAATATAAAGATTTCCAATCTAGCGACAATGTATCTTTAAGAAGTTGTACTGCCACAACACTCTTACCTGTTCCGGGCGCACCACGAACAACAAAAACCGTCTTTGTCTTCGCACGATACGCGCGTTTGATAGCGGCCATGATTTCGTTGTATGCGATACGCTGTTCATCAATGAGATGCCAATTCTCATTACCAGCCAAGGTTTCCTTTAATGAATCAACGACCCGCTTTGAAGGCTTGAAATAACCACCGGTAAAATTCTTTAAAGCAGTTTTCCCCTCTCCATCGCCGACATACTTTGCGATATACTCAAGAAAAGCATCCGCGTCTCCCATGCCAAAGGCTGGAGATGCCTGAAGTATTTTATTAAATCTGGAGTCGTAAATCGGTGAATTTTTGATATCGCGATAATTGTGGAGAAAACTGCACGAGACACCCCTCAAATCGTGCATCGTAAATGCTGAATGGAAGTCATTTAGGCTTTCAACATAATCATACGCCTGCTCACTGGGATGTTGTTTTGCTTCTCCTCCAACTTTCACATTCAGGTTTTCATTGTAGTCATCGTACAATTCACATGAATCCCACTGTTTGAGTTCAATAACAACCGCATGATTACCGTTCTCGGGAGATTTTCCAAATAAACACACATCCAACCGTTTTCTACTAAATGGAAAGTGATATTCGACAGCAAGACCCATATCATTTTTAGGAAGATCACGTATGACAAGTTCGACAGCGGGCAAAGAATTTTGCCATGATCGAAATTCAGATGTTCCGGGAGGAGAGTCATGAAACGACACCCATCGGCCTGACATTTTCGAGTAAAGAAGCCCAGATCCTATTTCCTCTGTAAAATCCTTGAGTCCGCCTTCCCAAAGTTGCATAAATGTCAAATGTCCGTATATTTTTTGCTGCTGTTGAATGCCTTATCCACCGGATATTTCTTTTCATTGATCTGGAGTTTTTCCCCCACGGCATCAAGCAGGTCGATATTTAACTTGTCCGAAATATTGAGAAGATAGATCAGGATGTCGGCCATTTCCTCTTTTATGTCCGCGAGTTTCTGTGCATCAACCGATCTACTCTCGTCCTCGGTCAGCCACTGAAAATGCTCGACCAGTTCGCCCACATCCACACTCAATGCCATGGCCAGATTTTTGGGAGAATGGAATTTATTCCAATTGCGTTTTTCATTAAAACTTCGAATCTTTTCTCTCGCATCCTCCAAATTACGATTCATAAACGCCTCCCATCTCAATATCCGGATCCGGAGATAGACTTTGCCGTTTCATACTCTTTAGACAGATCAAAGCCCACATCAACGGCGGGATCGATTATTTTAAACCCGACATACATGTATGACAAAAGTTGCAATCCAGAAAAGTCGCCCGGCATACTTTTAAGTCGATACTTGGTATCGGGATTGTTAACGTCAAGACCATGCCGCCCCAACATCGCGATTTCGAATGCGATGTTTTGTACTTCGGGCTTCTGGAGTTTCGAGAATTTCCCCATCGCCGCCAAACAATAGAAAACCGCGTCCGTCCTTATCAATTGCGTCTGTCGAAAGTTGTGTGCGGCAATTCGATTACGCAGTTCTCTGGCCGCCTCGCCCACAGAATCGGTCGGGCGCAGGTCGACCACTTTCTTGAGAATCCTGTCGGCATTTTCAAAATCGTTTACAACGAACATGCATTGTCCAAACCCGAGAAGGGTTTGGGGGTCGTCCGGCAATATGTCGCACGCTTTTTCATAATATGCACGCGATTGAATTGCATCACCCGTCTTAAGAAGTAGCGCGGCATAATTCCGACATGCGTAACCGTTCGTCGGATCGATTTTTACCGCGCGCTCCAGCGCGTTTATGGACTCCTCTGTTTTTCCCTTACGCGCAAGGGCAACACCCATGGCAACCCACGCATTGGAGAAATCCGGCGACAACTTCACAACTTGACTCAAATACTCAATTGCCGTGTCCAATTTCCCGCGATCGCTATAAATCATGCCCAAATTATATAGTGCCGATGTCTCGGTCGGATTCTGCGCAAGAACGAGTTTGAGAAAAGGAATGGCATCATCAAGTTGGCCCGATGTCAGCAGAGAAACTGCATACTGGATTATGTCTTCCAGATTATCTGTGTTTACTGCGGCCCACTTAATCCTAATTTCACGACTGGTGTCATCTATCGAGATTTCGGCCGTGCCGCCCAATTTATTAAATCGGTCGGAAAAGAAAGCAATGATTGACCGTCTTAGTAAGTCCGGATCCTTATCCAGTAAATCGGTATCGGTTGGAAGAATGGACTTGTCAAAATCGTCGATGGACAATTTAAAGTTCATTTAATACTCAAATTCATGGAGTTTTCAAAGTCCATTCATACCAAGAGCGCAAATTGAGCATGTCCGCCCATGCATCAATAATCTTCGGGTCTTCTATACCGCCTTGTTCTGGGATGGCCTTATATTCTGTGAGCAATTTCCGGCCCTTAGTAAGAAACCCGCCCACCTCATACGGCAGGGTTATAG
>JAHFCY010000062.1:4616-6377 GCA_023249255.1 Candidatus Lindowiibacteriota bacterium
CCCCCCCCCCCCAGAAGAGTGCATATGCTGCGTTCATTGCCACATTTGCCTCATAAACATCTGTCGGCGTGATTTTTCTAATTTCTTGGGCAAGGGTCTGCGAATTCGAACGTAATATATTTTTGATCGCTGTCTGCTGCTGGAGTTTTAAATTTGGGAACTCGTTTGCCAGAATATTATTTGCCCGGAGATCGCATGGAATTGATCGAAGTTGTAATAGAATCCCAGTGAATAATCGCTTGCTCATCGTATCAACAACTTCCCGAGGCTGTCGCACATAAAAGGTATGTTTACTCATTTCGGCGCAAAACTCCATTTCTTTTGAAAATAAGGGCCTGAAATCCTTTTGGTCTTCATAGGGGACCATCCACATCCGTAGTAATTGGATGCAATGGAGCGCGACCCAATATTCAATCTGATCAGAAAATTGAGGGTTTATCAAAATAAAATGCCCGGGTTGTCCTGGTCGGGCAGAACGCATTGTTGAGCATACGGTAAGCGAAGGATCCTGGATGACGTTAACAACGAATCCAGAGGCTTTGTAGACACGCTCCATGAGATCTTTCTGCAGTTGGGACGAGGTGGTCATGATTTTTCCATCCCGCGCAACAAGCGCAACTCTCGCCGGATTTCAGTTTGAAGTTCCGCCACGGTTGGCAGGTGCAGCCTGTAGCGGCCGGTGAAAATTTTCTTTGCGTGTTCCGGACCGAGTGTATATCTGACGACGGCATCGTTCTTATCGGTGCAGAGAATCAGGCCGAGCGTCGGGCCATCTCCCTTCGTTCGGCGCTCCCGGTCGTAATAGTTGACGTACAATTGGAGCTGTCCGATATCTTGATGTGTGAGCTTTCCGGTTTTGAGGTCGATGAGCACGTAACACTTCAGGAGTGTGTGATAGAAAACCAGATCGATGTGGAAATGGTCTCCTTCCAACGTGAGCCGCTCCTGCCTGGCGACGAAAGCGAATCCTTTGCCCAGTTCAAGCAGGAATGATTGGAGGTTGTTGATGAGCGCCTGTTCCAAGTCGGTCTCCACAAGTTTCGGAGATTCCGGCAGACCCAAAAACTCCATGACAATCGGGTCTTTGAAAACATCCGCGGGCTTCCGGACCTCATGACCCTTCACCGCAAGACGCATGAGACCTTTCTTGTCCCGGCTAAGGCCCAATCGCTCATACAGCAGGCTGTTGATCTGCCGCTCCAATTCCCGCGTGACCCAGTCATTCTTGAGCGCCTCGATCTCGTAGAATGCGCGCGCGGCATCTTTGTCGACGCGTAAAAGCGTCCTGTAGTGAGTCCATGAGAGGTTTGAATGGAGGCGGCCCGGTTTCCAGGATTTTCCGCGCCGAGCGTGAAGAATTGAAGAAAAGCCACGCATCGCGTGACCTTTTTCGGCCGTGATTGCTTGATGGGCTTCCAAAGAAAGGTCACGCACTGCGTGGCCTTTTGTGAAGGCGATCAACTCCGGGTAGGTCAGATAGAACTTTCTGATCAGTTTCAGATTCGTCAGACTGTAACCATCACCATACTCTTCAGAAATCTTCTTCGCGAGGTCTCGCATGATTCTTTCGCCATATCCCGCCTTGGCACGGCCCTTTTGTTCCTCCTCGACGATCTCGCGGCCGATCAGCCAGTTGGCGACGACCTGCGTTGTGTTGACGGACCGAGCAACGCCGGCTCGCGCCGATTCGAGAATTTTGCGAACACGCCTGTAGAGCATCGAATGTTTCCGAAGATTCATCGATTACTCCCTTCACGGCAC
>JAHFCY010000062.1:6387-14347 GCA_023249255.1 Candidatus Lindowiibacteriota bacterium
ATGTACTTCACCGGCCAGAGCACTTAAACTTTTCCCTTACGAATCATTCTCCGACCGCCGATCCAGGGAGGATGGAGAATTTGAATGAGCCGGTGCCGGCTGGAATGCCGCCGCTGGTGACGTCGGCTGAAACCGACCAATCGCATTTGGTCATGAATTCCACTCCCTTGTAAGTGACGCCGATCGACGACATCGAAATATCCGCGCCGCTTGTGCCGGCCGCCGAGCTTCCTGAAACCGCGAGTGAGACGGGCGATTGAGGCAATGCGGTCGTGAACTGGATATTGGATCCGACGTTCATTGCCGTCGACCACGATCCCTGCGACGACGTGAATTTCAATTGAATCACATCGCCGGTTTTGAAGACAACGCCGGCGAGTTTGACGGTCTGGTTCGTGACGGTCGCCGTGAGTTTACCGGCCGTGTTCACGGAAATTTCAGCCGGGGAGACGGTGAGCGCGGCCGGCACAACGGGCGAGCCTTTGACCGCGAACTCGTAAATGCGCGCCGCTTTGTCGGTGGTGGTTTGCGTCGGGGTCGTGACGTTCAATTTGACGTATCGCGCCTTGGCCGTTGTCGTATGGGTTGTCACGCCGAGCGTGTTTCCGGTGACCGTCACGGCGTTCGTCCAAGTCGTTCCGTCAACGCTGACGGATATGTCGAAGTCTTTTGTGTTGTACGCCGTTCCTTCGTTTCCGGCCGACGCGTGGCTGACGACGAATTCGGTCAGGTTGGCAACGGATCCGAGGTCGACTTGGAGAAATTTGGATGACGCGCCCGAACACCATTTGTCGGACCAGCCGCCCGAGACACTGCCGTTGAACGCTTTTTCCGCGCCTTCGGTCGTCCCGCACGGCGTACTGCTCGTGGCTGTTTTGTTCAGAGCGAGATTCGATGGCAACACCGCCGCTGCGACGGGGGTTGTTGCGGCCGGAGTTGCGACAGCAACGGAAACCGTAAATTCCTTCACGGAGAGAACCTCCACACTTCGGGAGTCGGCGCCGATCGTCATGCCGTTTTTCAACACGCCGGCCTTGGCGACCAGCTGTGCCAGATCGTCCTGCGCGGAAGACGTATATCCGGCGGCGAAGGCGGGAACTGCAAAGAAGAGAAACATAAAGATTATAAGGAAGGCATGAAGGGAGGAAAAATTCGTTGGAGGAAATCTTCCTGCGTTCCTATCTTCCTTATGGATAATTCTCATTTTCCCAACCTCGTTTCGCGGAGGATTGTCCGGCCGGCAAGGACAGGCGCGCCGGGGTTGGCCGGATCGACGGCAATTCGGACCAGGATTGTCGGGTCGTAGTCAAACATTCTGTTGATGAGCTCGCGCTCGGCGGCGAGGGCGGACGAAGCGGCCGGACCGATGACGGCGCCGGTTTTCGCGAATGTTTTTTGCGTGGCGGCGGCGAATCGGTCGTATTCCTTCAGCATCGGGTCCGAGAGTTTTCGACGCTGGGACGAGAGGAGTAGGAGGCGCGCGTCGGTGTCGGTGACGCCGCTCTTGTCGAGTTCGCCGGTCAACTTGATCAAAAACGAAACGTAACTGTCGGCCATCTGGTTCGTGATGACGGACGCGGTTCGGGTGATGGATTTGGCCACCCGGCGCCGAAGGGCCGCGTCACCTCGCGGAGCGGCGCGCCGGAGCAGGTCCGTAAAATCGCTTGCCGCCACTGTGTCCTCCACCAGTTCCATCACTCTCGCGGGCGGCGATCCGCCGGAAGTTCGGATAACCTCAAGCACAGTCAGCGGGTTTGCGATCAGGAAATCCTCAAGCCGCGCGCGCTCGACGGTCAGAAGAATGGAAAGCGGCGAAGCCATCGGGCCGGGCGCCCTGGAGCGCATCCGCGCCGCGAACGAATCGAACGCGGCCAGAGACGCATTAACGTACGTGTCCTGCTGTTGGGCAAGAAATACTTCCTTGTGCAGGGTCTTGCTGATGCCCTGCTCGTCAAGAATCTTCCCCGCGCCGCGCACATACGCGATGTACTCCCCGGCCAGCCGGTCGGTCAGCTTCGTGACCTGCGCCCGAATGTCCGCCACGACCTTCCGCAAAGAATTCAGCGCCGCGCGCTTGGATTCGAGCGAAGCCGGCGAGACGGCTTCGGCCCGCACCGCGGACGGTCCGGCAAGCGCCAGAGCCGTCAACAAGGCGAATAAGACAGATCGCATCATTTGCCGTTCACCTCAAATTCATAAATGCGCGCGGCATTGTCGGTCGTTTGCGTCGGCGCCGTGATTTCCAGCCGGACATATCGAGCCGACCGAGTTGTCGTGTGTTTGGTCACGTTGCTCGTGTTTCCCGTCACGGTGACATCCGTCGACCAAGGAAGGAGGAGGTCATTGCTGACCTTGATCGTAAAATCCTTCGTGTTGAAGCTCGCGCTCTCGCTGCCGGCGCCCGCGTGCGCGACAACGTAACCCGTGATTTCGCGGACCGAGCCGAGATCGACCTGAAGATATTTCACTGCGGCCCCCGAGCACCACTTGCCGATGGCGCTTCCGTTGAACGCCTTTTCAGGCCCCTCGGTTGTGGCGCAGGCTGTACTGCCGGTCGCGGCTTTTCCATTGGCGACATTCGACGCCGACGGCGTGAAGGAAGTCGCGGTCGTTGTGCCGGCCGTCGCGGTCGGCGCGCTTGTCCCGCCGCTTTGTAGAGCCGCCGACTTTTTCTGAATTTCCAACTGAAGCAATCCCTTATCCGATGCTTGCAATTTGGACGTTGTCGGCAAACCGAGCGACGGGTCCGTGCCTACTCCGCCGGAATTGAGGTGGGTCTGGATCTGGCCTAATTCAAGAACGTTCTTCGCGCTGTTGATGCGATTCTTGAAATCGGCAACCGATCCCACGTCCACAACGGGCTGGCCCGGCGGCGTGGACGCGGCTTGGAGCGTCGTCGTCCGCGAAGAGATACTGCTGATGAGAGTCGCCTTCCGCTCGGCCGATAACGCCGAGTAATCAGGCGCGACTCCCGCTCCGGCGGCGCGCGCCACGCCGTTGAGATCATTTTTCGTCTGGGTCAATGTTGCCAAGTCCATCGTCGCAACCTTCGACATCAGGTCGTTAAACAGCGCCGTCGCGGCCTTCTCCTTCTCGGCCGCTGTCACAAGCACGATTCGCGCGTCGATTTCGGTCGCGATCAGCGTTTTCTGGTCAGCGGTCAACGTCGAAACGTCAGGATACTGTTTTGAGACAGTTTGCGATTTCGTCCCCGAGACATGGTCCTTCAGAGTCTTCAGCACCGCCGACGAATCCGCGCCGGTGATGGCGGCTCGGACCGTCTCAAGTTCGCGCGTCGAGATGAGATCGGCAGTCTCTTTGATAAGCGTTTGGCGGTCCGCGTCCGAGAGCTTGTCGCAGCCCGGGACGGCATTTTTGATGCTCAAATCCACGCTTTTCTTCTCGAGTTCCGACTTGATGGAAACAAGATAATCTCTGTCAGCGGTCTTGGTGACTTTCCTGTAGTCGTCGGCGGCGAGAGACGATATGCGCGCGTTGTATTCACTCGTCAGCGTGGCTCGCTGGTCCGCCGTCAGAAAATAGTCCATGCTGGAGGGTGTCTCACCGGTTCCGAGCCGCCACTTCGTCAGTCCGGCAATATACACGCGATATGCCGCCATGGCATCGTCCTGCTTCTTCTTCAGGCCGCCCTTCGCGGTGGCGGCTTCGGTCTTGAGCGTCGCCCGTTGATCCGCGGTCAGAATCTTGACGTCGATATCCTGAACCCACTTGGGTTGACTTGTCCGGTCGAATGTTTTGTAGTTGTCCGTGAAGCCGGTGAAATCATCGAAGCCCTTTTCGGAATCGATCCGTCCGATATAATCTCGGAAATTGGTCATGGCGGCGGATTGCAACCCCGGCAGTTCGGCCAACCGTTTGCGGGCGTCATCTTTCATTGCGCTGATATCATCCTGCGAGAAAAGCGAAAAACTCCCCAGAGTCGAAACCGTTTTTCCCTCCAGATGCCCGATGAAGAGATTGATCTCGTCGGTGGTTGTGTATCCGTAGAGGGCGTCGGACAGCGGTTTCCGCTGTTTCGCAACTATGCTGTTCCAAGCGGCGGCTTCGGCGGCCTTAAGTTCCTTGATCCGCGTATCGGCCTCCGCGACAAGCGTTTTTTCGTCGGCCTCGGTAACTCTGCGTTTTCCGTCGGACGTTGCACTCGCACGTAACTGAAAGTCAGCCTTCAACTGTGTGGCCGCGGCGCTCGTCGTCGCGCTCTTCAACAAAGCGCTGTAGTAACTGACCAGTTTTGCGGCGCCCTTGGCATCCAGTGAGTCGATCTTGTCATCGATCTTTTTGAGCATGGCGTCCCTCGCCGCCGCGGTGGGCCAGAGGTAACCGTTCTTGATCGTATCTTTCAATCTCGTGCAATCGACGGAACTCACCGCGTTGTCAACCTGGAATTCGATATCGCTCCAGTTGGGATCGGAGCCCGCGGAACCGAATCTTCCGTCCTTCTCGCTCTGAATGTCCTTTCGAAGCGACTCATTCTCGGCGTATGTCAGCAGGTTGAACTGCATCTCGCCGACGGTCTGGCTGGTCGAAACTTTGTCCAGCCACCAGTTGAGTTCGGCCCTCGTTTTCGCGTTCTTGGCGATTGTCTTAGACTTCTCCAGCGTCTTGTCATGCCCCGCCTTCGACTCATCCACCGCCGCCTGGATCTCCTTCTTCAGCATATCTTTGTCGGACGTGGAAAGGCGCGACCCATCCGGAAATCCGCGGGCGGCGTCGATTTCGTTCTTGTCTATGTAGGTGTTCAGCATATAGGCCGTGCTGTTTACAGCGGTGGAGAGTTCGGGCGCATAGATGCGGATCTTTTCGATCCATTCGCGAACGTTCTTGATTGCTTCGAGAGAGGCATTGGCCTTGGAGGTCACGTTCCGGATGGACACGGCGCGCGTGAGGTCCGTCCTCTCCTGTTCCGTCAAAAGGTCAGACGTGTTGATGTCGGATTGGACCGTATTCAGAGCGCTCTCGCTGGCCGCGCTCGCGATGCGCGACTCAAACCCCGAAGCCGCAGATTTCTTCAATGCCTTGAGACGTTCATCATTGGCCGCGATCAATTTGGTTTTGTCGGATTCGGGGATATCCGTAAGCGCGTTCAATGTGCTCTGCATGGCCTTACTCGCCGCGCCGGTCATGACGTTATTGATATCCGCGGAGATGAAATTGACGATCTGCAGGATTGCCTTGCTCCGCAACGTCGCTTTGATCTCCGCGCCAAGCACGGTGTTTTTTTCGATGGTGGGCAAAACTTCTCTAACGCCGGCCGTCGTCGTTTTTGCGGTCAGGTCGGAGACGAAGGCTTTCGCCGCTTTCTGGCGCGGGATTATTTCCGCGCAGATGTTTGCTTTCTGGACGTCCGTGAAATTCGCGAGATCGGGCGCGGTCGCGGTGGGCTTGGGCGGCGGCTGCCACGATGAGGCGTCGGCGTTCAATGGGCGGCTCGTGCACACATAGCTGAACCACGCATCGAGTTCCTCGAGCGTCGCGGCGGCGGCGACGGACGTTTTCATGCCCGCTTCAAGCTCGGCCAGCTCCTTTTCCAGAGCGGCGATCTTGTCCGCGACTTCGCCCTGCATCTGCGCCTTCTGAAACATGGTCATGCTCGCGACGTCGACGTTGCCGCCGAAGTCCCAGTTCTGCGTGCCGTCCAACGCATCCTTGAGCTGGTGGGCCTGGAAGAGATTGTTCCGGGTGAGGTAGTACCGGATGTTCTTGATCGACGTGTATGGCTTCATCACCTTCTCGAGCGCAGTCTTGAGCGTCTTAATCTGCCCTGTCGTCAGATTTGCGATACTCCCGAGGTCGGAGGGCAGTCCCGTGTTGGTCGTTCCATCGAGCAGGCTCGAGAGATTGTTGAGGTCCGCTTCCGTCACCTTCGGACCCTTCATGTACACCTGAATGGCCGCCATCTGCTTGAAAGGTTGAAGCAGTTTGTCAACTTCGGTGCGGAGTTTGTCCCGCTCCGCTGTTGTAAAGTACGATAAGTCGAACTTCCAGACTTTCTCGAGCATGATCTTGCCGTTCGCGTAGTAATCCTGAACGTTTTCCGGGGCGTTGTCCCGAAACCCATCCGTGAGGTTTTGGACCATGTTATCCATCTGCGCTTTCCGGTACTCGGTATATTTCGTGTTGAACTTCGTCTCCGCGTCGCCGCCGCGCGCGCCCGAAAGATCGCTGTAGCCGGGCCACGGAGTTCCGGCGAGCGCGTCGCGGATGGCGAAGTAGTCCCGGATGGTCTTGGCGGCGTCGGTCAGAGATGCGACGACTTTGCCCACCTCGGCCACGATATTCTTGCTGTCCGCCTCCGCGGCTTTTGCGGCGGAATCCGTGAACGCCTTCATCGCGGCGTACAGTCCTCCCACGTCCACCTGACCCCCGCCGAACACGAACTCTCCTCCTGTCAGGGGGTTGAGAATCGCGTCGATTTCATCGGTGAGGGTTCTGATCTGGTCCTCGGTGAGGTCGTGTCTCTGTCCCCATGTGACAAAGAATTCCCCGATCATGTTGTGCGGCGTCTCGGCGTGATCCACGAAATTCCGGATGACGGTGAGCGACTCGCGAAGCCTGGAGATTTTCTGTTCTTCGCTCGGCATCCGCGGTTCGGGCTTGGGCATGCCGGGACGATCGGCCCCGGGCGTGCCGAAGGGACCCTCCCACTCTGTTTCGCGCGGTTTGTCGATCGGTTTCGGATTTTTGTAGTCGTTCAGCTGCGCGGCCACGAAATCGCGAACGATCTTCATCGTGGCGGCGGCGCCCTCGACCTTGACCGTCTTCAGCCGCATGTCGATTGACTGGACCAATTTCTCCTTCGCGTCGGCGGTCAAATATTCGACTTTTTTGTTGACGAGCTCGTCCAGCGTCGTCACCGGATCCGTGAACAGGGCTTTGTAATTTTCTAGTTCGTATGCCGACTTCGCGTTCGCCAC
This sequence comes from Candidatus Lindowiibacteriota bacterium, assembly GCA_023249255.1. Lineage (GTDB taxonomy): Bacteria > Lindowbacteria > 2-12-FULL-62-27 > 2-12-FULL-62-27 > 2-12-FULL-62-27 > JAHFCY01. Next base: position 13,323 of record JAHFCY010000062.1, read on the forward strand.
ATATTCAAGCGCGGCTCTGTACTGCAGGTCCGAAAACGCGACGGTTTGTTTGGTGATTTCATAGTCGATCGTCGTCTTAAATGCCTGACGCGACGCGCCGGTGAGGTTCTCGATGTTCGGGAACCTGAAATAACGGTCGACCTTCGTGCCGTCCAGAAATCCCTTCAATGCCCGCAGTTCGGCCAGATTGGAGCCGGGAATGAACGCGACGAGCCATTTTTTGGCATCGTCGGCGGATACTGGCTGGGGATTGAGAATCTCGTCGATCTCGCCTTTCAGCGTGCTCTTCTGGTCGGCCGAGAGGCGCGCGTCTTTATCGATTTTTTCTTTGAGGTCGTTAAACGACAAGACGCTCGTGGCGTCGTTTTTGCGATAACGCATCATGTCGCGGTGATCCTTCATCGCCAGTTCCGCGATGCCGCCTTCGAGGTTCTTGAGGAAATCCTGCGTCTTCGGCCGGACGATCGAAATCGTCATAAAGGGAATAGTGATCACGCACGCCGGATCTTTGAGGATATCTTCCTTCAATTTTTTGAGATCGTCGGCGGTCGACGTTGGATAAATTTTCGCCTTATAGCCATCAAGCGCCTCGGCCTCGCGGAGGACCGCCCGGGCGTAGGCCGCTTCCTGCTCGGCTTGCTCCTTGGCCGCGCGGGCCGCCTCCTCGCGCTTTTCCGCGGCCGTGTCCACATCGCCGCCGAACCAACTGCAAAACTCGTCCCACGCCGCCTCAAGCGCCTCCGCGGCAGCGTTAAAGAGATCCACCGCCGCGCCCAGCGCCTGCTCGGCCAGCTTCAGCGCCTCCTTCGCCGTCTCCACCGTCGCTCCGACCGGATCGGACGCGAGTTTCCCGAGTTTGTCCTTGACCGAGTTGAACGCGCCCTCGCCTATATCCTTGGCGGTGGTGAGCGCGCCCGCGAGGAGTTTCTGCGTGTTCGCGGCGGGGTCATCGAAGAATTTTTTGGAGGCGTTCGCGAGCGCCGCCGCGGCGTCATAGCCCTTGTTCGCGAGATCTTTCGTCGTGC
>JAHFCY010000218.1 GCA_023249255.1 Candidatus Lindowiibacteriota bacterium
CGTTCGACGGCGTCGGCATTCATCTCCATGCCAGCGTCGATATCGGGTTTGCGGTCGCCATCGAAGGCGGCCTCATCACGCCGATCCTCCGTCAGGCCGAGCGGGGGACCCTGCGGCAACTTCACGAAGCCGCCGAGGCGCTGGCGGCCCGCGCGCGCGACCGGAAATTGAAACCGGACGAGTACATGGGCGGAAGTTTCACCGTGTCAAATCTCGGCATGTACGGCCTCGATAATTTTCTGCCTATCATCAACCCGCCCCAGGTCGCGATCCTCGCCGTCGGGGGTATCAAGCAACAGCCTTGTGTCGACGACGAAGGGCATTTTTATGCGGGCCGGCAGATGGGCGTCACGATCGCCTGTGACCATCGCGCGCTCGACGGCGCCGTCGGCGCCAAATTCCTGGGCGATCTCAAGACTGTCCTCGAACATCCGGAAGGCTGGTCGGCCTGACATGGCGGGAGCGGCGGAATGAGTATCGCCCAGCTTCAGGCGTTCATCGGGCATCTTCGGCAGAACAAAGTCTTTGAGCAATCCGACATCATCAAAGTGGTCAAGCAGATGGTCCAGATCGACCGCCGCATCGGGCTTCTTGCTATATCCCGCGGATACCTCAGACCCGAGCAGGTCAATGTGATCATGAATGCGCTCCTTCGGCACATCGACCTCAAATTCGGCGAGGCGGCCGTCCAGATGCAAATGTTGACCGAACCCCAGGTCGAGGAAATTTTGCGGCTTCAGAAAAACGATCTTTTCATTTTTTCCCAGGCCGCAATTTTGTCCAAGGTCGCGTCGGCGGAAAAGATGGCGGTCGTGTTGAAGAATTTTTTGAGCAGTCAGGCCGGCGCCGCGCCGCCGCCCGAAGACGCCGCGCCCTCCAAAGAGCGCGTGGCGATGGGAAGAAAAATCCGCGAGGTCCTCAACAGCATCCAGAGTGTCGCCGCCCTGCCCGGAGCGGCCCAGAAAGTTCTGACCATGCTGCAGGATCCCGAAGTCGACATGGACAAAATCGCGAAGATGCTTGCGACGGAGGCGACGCTGGTCACCAAGATCCTCAAAATCGTCAATTCGGCCTTCTACGGGCTTCGCGCCCGATGCAACACCATGAACCAGGCGCTGGTCATCCTCGGCCTGAAAAAAATCCGCCAGATCATTCTGACGGCCGGCATCATGGAAAAATTCCAGAATGTGTCTCCCGAATTCGCCGCCAAATATTGGAACCATTCCCTGCGGGCCGCGCAGTGGAGCAAGGAACTTGCGGGAATTTTCAAATTCAAGGAAACCGAGGAACTCTTTCTCAGCGGCCTCATTCACAACATCGGCGAACTGGTGATTGTGCAATATTTTCCGAACGAGTACCGGCAGATCGATGACCTGATCAAGGCCGGCACGATTCGAATCGAGGCTGAGCGCAGGATCATCGGCGGTACGCACGCTGACATCGGGGCCTTCGTGTTCGAAATGTGGATGCTCGCCGGCGAGACCGTTCAATCGGCCATGCTTCATCACCAGACCCCGGCCATGCTCGGGCAGATCAAAGATCTTTCGACCTACATCAAAATCATCAATCTCGCCGTCGCCCTCGCGGACGTTGATCCCGAGGGCAAGGACGCCTTCGAAGTCATCGCCCAACTCGACGTCGTCTATCAGCCCTACGCGGAACTGATCGGCAAATCCGATATTGGAATCGGCGACATCCACATGCGCGTCACCAACACCGTCAAAGAGCTTCAGAAAATGTTCGCCTGACCATGACGCCCCAGTACGATCTCGCAGTCGTCGGCGCCGGCCCGGGCGGCTACGTCGCCGCGATCCGCGCGGCCCAGCTCGGAAAAAAAGTCATCGTGGTTGACGACGAGGGCCGTCCGGGCGGCACGTGCCTGAATTGGGGATGTATTCCGTCCAAGTCTCTTCTTCGGACGGCCGAGAGGTTTGAGTTTTTGAAGAACGCCGGACGGTATGGATTTTCGGCCTCGGACGTCGGATATGACATGAAAAAAATTATCGGCCGAAGCCGTGACGTGGTGGCCAAACTTAATTCCGGCATCGAATTTTTGTTCAAGAAAAATAAAATTGACTACCGGGTGGGCCGCGCTAAAATTCTCAACGCCGGCCGGCTGGCCGTCAAGGATGACATCTTCACCGCCGGAAAAATTCTGATCGCCGTCGGAGCCAAACCCCGTCTTCTGCCCGACGTCCAGCCGGATGGCCGGCGTGTGCTGACCAGCAAGGACGCGCTCCTGGTCGAACAGGCGCCGGCGAGTCTTCTCATCATCGGCGCGGGCGCGATCGGCATGGAGTTCGCCTATTTTTTTCATGCTCTTGGCAGTCAGGTCACCGTGATTGAACTTCTTGACCGGATTTTACCGATGGAGGATCCCGAAATTTCCGACCGGCTTCGAAAAATTTACGAACGGCAGGGTATGACGATCCAGACCGGCGCTCGCGTCGAAAATTTGTGCGTGGAACAGTCCGGAGTGCGCGTGAACCTTGAGGTGTCCGGCGCGAAATCAGCCGTGAGCGCCGAGACCGCGCTGATTGCGATCGGCGTCGTCCCCAACACTGCGGGCCTGTTCGCGGAAGGGATTAAACTGCGTGAGGAAAAAGGCTGGATTGCCGTCGACGATAATTTCCAGACGTCTCTGCCCGGTCTCTACGCTATCGGTGACATCATCGGCCCCCCGTGGCTGGCCCACGTGGCGTCTCACGAGGGTGTCATCGCCGTTGAACGCATGTTCACGCACGAAAAACCGGAAATCAATTATGACGCCATTCCCGCCTGCACCTACTGTCAGCCGCAGGTGGCGAGCGTCGGGCTCACGGAGGCGGCAGCCCGGAAAAAATTCGGGGAGGCCGTCGAGATCGGCCGGTTTCCGTTTCAGGCGCTCGGCAAGGCCCTCGCGACGGACGCCGCTGAAGGATTCGTCAAACTCGTTTTCGCCGGCCCGCACGCCCAGATTGTCGGCGCGCACATTCTCGGACACGACGCCACCGAAATCATTGCGGAGCTGGCATTGGCGGTCGCGATGGAGGCCACGCGGGCCGACATCCTGTCCACCATCCACGCGCACCCGACCATGGCGGAAGCCATTCTTGAAGCCGCCCTTGCTTCGGCCGACCGCGCAATACATATTTAATGGAACATCACACTCAGGGGAGGTTGAAATCCATGAAGAAAATTCTGTTGTGTCTGGTGATCGCCGCTTTTTCCATCGGCGTGGCGATCTCGGCAAGTTCCATTTCTGCGTTTGCTGACGATGAAAAACCGGCCAAGGAAGGCAAGCACAAGATGTACGGTGACAAGCCGAAGTCTGCAACCGGCAAGATCAAGGCGATTGACGCCAAAGCCAAGACCGTGACGCTCACCAAGAAGGACCGCAAGGAGAAAAAAGAGATCGAGATCACGGTGACGGTTACGGACAAGACCAAGTTCAAGGAAATCGACAGTCTCGACGATCTCAAGGTGGGCGATAAGATCGGCGCCAAGTACGTGGAAAAGGACGGCAAGATGATCGCCAAGTCGATCGAGAAAAAAGTCCAGGGTGAGCGCAAGGGCCACAAGAAGAAGGGGCACAAGGAAGAGAAGGAAGACGGGGAATAGCGCGCTGAACAAAGAACAGCCGCGAGCGTTTCAATTTTCCCGGCTCGGACTCGTCCCATACCGCTCGGCGCTGGCGCTTCAAGAAAAGCTGGCTGAGTTTCGCGCGGCTGATCGGATTCCGGACACGCTGATTCTTCTTGAGCATCCGCCGACCATCACGCTCGGCGCGTCGGCGTCATTTGCCGACGTCCGGATGCCTCTGCCGGCGTTGTCCCGCATCGGCGTCGAGGTCGTTCAGACCCGGCGTGGAGGGCACGTGACGTATCACGGCCCCGGCCAGCTCGTCGCCTATCCTATTTTTAAACTTGGCGGCCCGAAAATCGTCGACTGGGTCCGGTATCTTGAGGTCGTCATGATCCGCACGCTTGCGGTGTTCGGGATCACCGCGGTTCCCAACGGCGCTGTCGGCGTCCGCGCGCAGGGAAGAAAGATCGGCTTCGTCGGCCTGAAAATTTCCCGGGCCGTGTCTCACCACGGCATATCACTCAACGTCGATTGTGACCTCCGGCCGTTTTCCTACATTGTCCCCTGCGCCTGTGACGGCGATCCGATCACGTCGATGGAGGAATTGTCTCTGCGGCCGCCGCGTCTCGATGACGTCGCATCTGAACTGTCACGGCAATTTCAAACGGGCATCGACGGCCGGCCGCGCGAATCCCGGCCGGTGGACGCGGATGAACTCTGGTCGGTCGTCAGCGAAGACGTCGCCCGATCCGCTCTCCCGCGCCGAAATCTTCCCGACCGCGCAGGATCCAAACCCGAATGGCTTCGGCGGCCCCTTCCGGGCGGCCCGGTCTACACGCGCATTCGAGAAATCATGGACAGCCGCCATCTTCATACCGTCTGCGAAAGCGCCCATTGTCCGAATCTTGGCGAGTGCTGGGGCCGCGGCACCGCGACCTTCATGATCCTCGGCGACATTTGCACGCGCGCATGCGGATTCTGCGCCGTCACGCCCGGCAAGCCCGCCGGCCTTGATCTGCTCGAACCCGCCCGCGTCGCCGATGCGGTCCGGCGCATGGAACTTCGGCATGTCGTCATCACGTCGGTCAACCGGGATGACATCGAAGACGGCGGAGCCGCTGTCTGGGCGGAAACCATCCGCGCTGTCCGCGAAAAAAATCCGGAAACGGCGGTCGAAGTCCTCATTCCGGATCTCTGCGGCAACTGGACTGCTCTTCAGACGATCCTCGACGCCGCGCCCGACATTCTCAGCCACAATCTTGAAACCGTCCCGCGACTGTATCCAACCGTCCGGCCGCAGGCCCGATACGGCCGTTCGCTTGAATTGTTGCGCCGCGCGACATCTGCAGGATTTGTCACCAAAACCGGTCTCATGTTAGGTATCGGCGAGCATCCTTTCGAAATTTTCCGGACTCTTCGCGACGTCGCCGCCGCCCGCGTTGAGATTCTCACCCTTGGCCAGTATCTTCGTCCTTCCCCCGCGCACTTGCCGGTCGACCGATGGGTCCATCCGTCCGAGTTCGATCACTGGAAACGCGTGGGCCTGCGCATGGGATTTCAGCACGTCGAGTCGGGGCCTCTCGTTCGGTCGTCCTATCACGCGGAGGAGCAGGTCGCCGCGCGCATGGAGGCCGGGTTGACATGACCGCCGCCCGAAGACGCCGCGTCCTTGTCGCCGATGACGATCCGTCGATCTCGAGGCTGATGTGTCACCTGCTCGAAGCCAACGGCTACGAAGTCCGTCTGGCGGAGGATGGCGAGGCATGTCTGGAGGAGGCGAAGGCGTTTCATCCGGACCTCGTTCTGCTCGACGTCATGATGCGCAAAATGCACGGATTTGACGTCCTGAAAAAAATCAAAGCCGATCCGAAAACCAAACGCATCGGCGTCATCATCTGCACGT
>JAHFCY010000219.1 GCA_023249255.1 Candidatus Lindowiibacteriota bacterium
GATGCTTCGAGGCAGATGATGGGTCGTGGTGATGTGCCGGATAAGCGAATCGGCCTTGAATTGCGTCAGGACCTTGATCCGGTACAACCCGGAATTGATGAAATTGATCAGAACAAAATCGATGATCCGGTACTTGCCGGCAAACGGAACCGCAGGTTTGGCGCGGTCCTGAACCAGCGGCCCAAGCCGTGTGCCGCGCCCGCCGGCAAGGATCATCCCGAGTGTGTCTTTCATGTCCCCCACTTTACATTACGTCCGACAATCGCCGCAAGGACGGCCGTATGTCTCTTGCCTTTCCGTCGAACGCGTGGTTACAATACCGGCGGTATGAGTCAGACGACGAATATCTTGCTTGAAGAAATCCTGAAGACGGACAAAATCAAACATCTGCGGCCGCATGTGGTGCCGATGATCGGGCGCAAGGCGACGGTCCGGGATGCGATTGAGTCGATGCAGAAATCCCGCCGGGGATGCGTCCTCATCTGCCACGGCAGGGATCCCGTCGGCATCTTCACGGAACGCGATGTCCTGCTGAAAACGTCCGCAGGCCGGCCCGACTTCCTCCGCCAGCCGGTCGACTCTTTCATGACGCCGCAACCCCAGACCATCTCCGTCCAGGATTCGATCCTCAAAGCCATCCGCATCATGACGTCGCAGGGATTCCGACACCTTGTCGTGATCGGCGAAGAGGGCGAAGTCCTGGGGACGGTGTCGATGCGAAATGTCCTCATTTATCTCGCGGAGCACTTTCCCGAGGCGATCTACAACCTGCCGCCGATTTCGGGCCAGATCAATGAGGAACGGGACGGCGCATGAGCGCGAACCAGCGGAAGGTGGAGGACGCCGAGAACGTCGTCATCCGGTTCGCCGGCGATTCCGGGGACGGCATGCAGTTGACGGGCATGCAGTTCACCGACACGTCGGCTATCATCGGCAATGACATCAGCACCCTTCCGGATTTTCCCGCCGAAATTCGCGCGCCGGCCGGATCGCTGGCAGGCGTCAGCGGCTATCAGGTCAATTTTTCCAATTTTGATATCCGAACACCGGGCGATGCGCCGTCGGTACTCGTCGTCATGAACCCCGCGGCCCTCAAAACCAATCTCGGCGATCTTGAAAAAGGCGGCATCCTGATCGCCAACAGCGACGCGTTCACGCCCGACAACCTCCGTCTGGCCGGCTACGCGCAAAATCCGCTCGAAGACGGCAGCCTCAAAGGTTACCGGCTCTATCAGGTGCCGATGACCAAACTCGTCGAGACGGCCCTCAAGGATAACCCGCTCTCATTTCGCCAGAAAGAACGCTGTAAAAATTTCTTCGCGCTTGGCCTCGTCTACTGGATGTTCAACCGGCCGATGGAGCCGACGCTCAAATGGATCCAGGAAAAATTCAAAAAGAATCCGGATGTCAGCGATGCCAATACGCGCTCTCTCAACGCCGGTTTCTACTTCGGTGAAACGACCGAGGCCTTTGAGGTCCGCTATCAGATTCGGAAGGCCCGGATCGCGCCGGGCACGTACCGAAAAATTACGGGCAACGAGGCGCTTGCGCTCGGGCTGATGACCGCGGCTGAACGCGCAGGTTCCCACCTCTTCTTCGCCGGCTATCCGATCACGCCCGCCAGCGACATCCTCCACGAGTTGGCCAAACACCGGCGATTCGGCGTGAAAACATTCCAGGCCGAAGACGAGATATCCGCAATCGGGGCCACGATTGGCGCGGCATTCGGCGGGGCGCTGGCGGTCACCGCATCCAGCGGGCCCGGCATCGCGCTGAAAACCGAGGGGATCGGCCTTGCGATCATGACGGAACTGCCGATCGTCATCTGCAACATCCAGCGCGGCGGCCCCTCGACCGGCCTGCCGACCAAAACGGAGCAGGCCGATCTCATGCAGGCGATCTGGGGCAGAAACGGCGAAGCGCCGCTGGCAGTCATCGCGCCGGCCACGCCCGGCGAATGTTTCACGATGGCGTTCGAGGCCTTTCGCATCGCCGTGAAGTACATGACGCCGGTCATGATTCTTTCCGATGGATATATCGCGAACGGCGCCGAACCCTGGCGCATTCCGAAACTGGATGATCTGCCGGCCATAACCGTTCAACATCCAACTTCCGCCGACGGGTCGTTTCTCCCGTATCTTCGCAATCCCCGTACCCTCGCCCGGCCCTGGGCTGTTCCCGGCACGCCCGGCCTCGAACATCGCATCGGCGGACTTGAGAAAGCCGACCGGACGGGCAACGTCAGTCATGATCCGGATAACCACGAATTCATGGTCAAAATCCGCCGCGCTAAAATCGATGGCGTCGCCGGCGATATTCCCGATGTAGACGTTTTCGGCAGTCCGGAAGGCGGCGATCTTCTGATTGTCGGATGGGGCAGCACCCACGGTGCTATTATCTCGGCCGTCGAACGTGCTCGCGACAGGGGGCTGGATGTTTCCTGCGCGCATCTGCGATACCTCAATCCCCTTCCCAAAAATCTTGGTGATGTTTTGAAACGATTCCGCCGCGTGGTCGTTCCCGAAATGAATCTTGGCCAGCTTCGCCTGCTCCTTCGCGCTAATTATCTTGTTGACGTCGAAGGCCTGAACAAGGTCAAGGGCCAGCCGTTCAAAATCCGCGAGATCGAGCAGAAAATTGACGAGATGAATCCGAAGAAACTCGGCGTATCCAAACAGAAAGTTGCGGTGGCATAGCCCATGGCGCCCGACACCTCCGCGCCCGCACAATCTGTCGTTCCGCAGTCTGGAGCGCCGTCTCTCACGAGAAAAGATTTTGTGTCAAATCAGGATGTCCGATGGTGTCCCGGCTGCGGCGATTATGCGATCCTCTCAACCGCGCTCAACGTTTTCCCGAAACTCGGCATTCCGCGCGAACGCTTCGTCATGGTTTCCGGAATCGGATGCTCAAGCCGCTTTCCCTACTACGTCAACACATACGGATTTCACAGCATCCATGGCCGCGCGCCGACCTTCGCAACAGGCCTCAAGCTCGTCCGGCCGGAACTGTCGATCTGGATCATCACGGGCGACGGCGACGGCCTCTCAATCGGTGGAAACCATCTCATCCACATCATGCGCCGGAATATCGACTGCACGATCCTGCTTTTCAATAACCGCATCTACGGTCTCACCAAGGGCCAGTGTTCGCCGACCTCCGAAATGCACAAGAAAACCAAATCCACGCCGCTCGGTTCCATCGACTATCCCGTCAATCCCATTTCCCTCGCGCTTGCGGCCGAGGCGACGTTCATCGCGCGGACGCTCGACACCGATCCGAAACACATGGCGTCGATCTTCCAGCAGGCGGCCGAACACAAGGGCACGTCGTTTGTGGAGATTTTTCAAAATTGCATTATTTTCAACGACAAGGCGTTTGAGCCGGTGGCCGACAAAACCACGCGGGCCGACAACGCGATTTTTTTGGAGAACGGCAAGCCGCTGGTGTACGGCAAGGATGGCCTCCGCGGGATCCGCCTCAACGGATGGAAACCCGAGGTCGTCTCATTCGACGAATCCAATCCGCCCTCGGGGTTGCCGACCCACGACGAGATGGCCGAAGACCCGAGCTGGGCGTATCTGTTGAGCCGCATGGATCCGTCACAGGGATTTCCGGTGCCGTTCGGCGTTTTCAGGCGCGTCCACCGCACCACCTACGAGGACCTCATGGCCCAGCAAATTTCTGAGGCCCAGCACCGCCAGGGCTTGGCCTCTACCGAAGCGCTTCAGGAACTCATCACCGGCGAAGACACCTGGACCGTGTCATGATCTGCCCTCATTGCGGATACGACAACTACGCGGGCGAGGAAGTTTGCGAGCGGTGTCTGCACGATCTCACGCAGATCGACACAACGCCCCGACCGAAAAATCAGGTGCACCGGAGCATCATCGAAGATCCCGTGGCGCGGCTGAACCCCCCGGAACACACCACCGTCAGCCTGAACGACTCCGTTGAGTCGGTCGCCGAGACCATGAAGAAGCGCCGGGCCGGATGCGTCATTGTCGAGGACAATCACCGTCCCGTGGGTGTCTTCACGGAGCGCGACCTGTTGATGAAAGTCGCGGGCAAACCCATCGACCGGGCGCGTACGAATATTCGAACCCTCATGACCGCGCCGGTCGAGACCGTCAAAGCCTCCGATACCATCGCGTACGTCCTGAACAAAATGTCGATCGGCGGATACAGGCATCTGCCGATCGCCGATGACACCGGTCGCGTGACCGGCGTCATTTCCGTCCGAAACATTCTGGAGTATCTCGCCGGCCGGTTCAGCTGATCCGGATTTCCTCCCGGATTTTTTTCATCAGGGTGTGGATGTGAAACAAATTGTGGTACGTCGCCAGTTTCAATCCTAAAATTTCATCGCACATCACGAGGTGCCGAAGATAGGCCCGGCTGTATGTTTTGCAGACACGGCATGCGCAGGCCGGATCGAACGGAATGTCCGACCGTTCGTGTTCCGAGTTGCGGATGTTCACAGGCCCGTCGGCAGTCAGGAGTTGTCCGCGTCGCGCGTTTCGCGTCGGCAGAACACAGTCAAACAAGTCGATGCCCAGTCTCGCGCAGGTCTCCAGATCAGCCGGCGCGCCGACGCCCATGAGATACCTCGGATGATCTTCCGGATAGTCAGGCAAAATTTGTTCGAGCGTCGCGTACATGCGTTCATTGGACTCGCCGACCGCCAGACCGCCGATTGCCAGACCCGGAAAGTTTAACGGCAACAGCCCATCGAGACTTTGCCGGCGCAGAGCCGGATCGGTGCCGCCCTGCGTGATGCCGAAAACAGATCCGGCGAATTCGTTTTGCGAAAGCCACGCCGCCGTTCGTTTCGCCCACGCCGCCGTCCGTTCGACTGCCTTCTCAAGCTGCGCGGGATCGCATGGATGCGGCGGACATTCGTCGAGAACCATCGCGATATCGCTTCCAAGATCTCTCTGAATCTCCAGCGCGCTTTCCGGGGTCAACCGATGAACGGCGCCGCCGTCCTCCGGTGCGCTGAACGTGACACCGTCGTCATCAAGCGCGCGGATTTTGGATAGCGAAAAAATCTGAAACCCCCCGCTGTCGGTCAGTAGCGCGCCGGGCCAGTGCATGAACGGCTTGACGCCGCCAAATCGCCGGATGACGTCGACGCCCGGTCGAAGCGAGAGATGATACGTATTTCCGAGAATGAGCCGGTATCCCATCTCCCAGACCTCATCCGGCTCCAGAGTCCGAACCGTCGCAAGCGTCCCCACCGGCATGAATGCCGGCGTCTCAATGACCTGCCCGCCGACTTCAAGCCGCCCGAGGCGCGCCCGGCCCGATTTTTTGATGACTTCGAATTTCATTGCCATGTTCCGATCCTTCGGACCAAAGTGATATCATGATATCGTGATATATATCATGATATCATGATATCACTTTCGAACAGCCGTTCCTTCTCCCTCTCACACGATCAACATCGCGTCGCCGAAACTGTAAAAAC
>JAHFCY010000063.1 GCA_023249255.1 Candidatus Lindowiibacteriota bacterium
GGAACACGTTCTCCCGATGATTCCAGCCGGCAAAACATTCGCCGACACCATTTACGAGTAAAAACGTCCCCTTCTAAACCTTTCACCACGGACAGACACGAACAGTCACGAACAGACACAGACGGCAAATCCGTGTCGGTTCATCAATATTTGGAATCCGAACGTACCCGGGGTCCGGCGTCCGCGGCCGTCCGGCGGATTTTCAGCGAGATTGCTCCGCGGTATGATCTGCTCAACACGATCCTGTCGCTCGGCCAGGACCGCCGCTGGCGTCGCGTTGCGTCGCGGATGGTAGACCCGCAATCCGGTGAACGATTTTTGGACCTTGCCGCCGGCACTGGCGCGTTTTCTTCAGCGCTCCGCGAGATTCGGCCGGATCTGCGGCTGGTTGCGGCCGATTTTTGCGCGCCCATTTTAAGCCGGATGCCGGCGGGTGCGGCCGCCCGGGTTGGTGCGGACGGGCTTCGTCTGCCGTTTCAGGACGAGACGTTTGACGGATTCGTCATCGCGTTCGGCCTGCGAAATTTTGAAAATCCCGGCATGGGTCTTCGGGAGCTGGCCCGTGTCCTCAAGCCCGGCGGCCGTGGGCTGGTCCTCGAATTTTTGCGTCCCGAATCTTCGGCGTTTGGATTTCTCTATCGGATGTACCTTCGCGCTTGGGTTCCGCTTGTCGGCGGGATACTGTCCGGATCTTTTTCGGCCTACCGGCACTTGACCGGAACCATCCACGGATTTTTCAGCCGCCGTGAGTTTGCATCGCTCGTCGAACAGACCGGATTTCGGGTCATCGAAGCCCGGGAACTGACCTTCGGCGCGGCCACGGCCGTCCGGGTTCAAAAAATTTCGTAAATATTCTTAAAGTTTATGGAGAATTATGCCGAAAAACAGAATTGGTGGGGGTGTATATACGCACTGACGAGAGGTGAGAAACATGGGAAAGCGTCACTGGTTATTGGCATTCCTCATCCTGAGTCTGCTCTCCGTCCCGGCGTCGGCCAAAGTCCGGGACTTTCAGTTCATTGAGGACATGTCGTTTGCCATGCCTGGCGAGTTGACTGTAAACCAGGGATTGAGCAAGGCCGAAGTCCGTCGGACGATCGCGAACACGTTCGCCAATCCGTATGACGAAATCGTTCATAATTCATTGAGATCGAAAACGGTCCTCCCGACGCGCATCACGTACGGCTTCAGCGACAGGTTTGAAATCTCGCTTGAAGTTCCTTACGTTTTCTTGGATAATGCCGTGCAGGATTACAACGGCATCGGCGACGTGGGCCTCATGCAGAAGCTCATGGTCAGCAATCAGTCGGACGGCCGATCATGGCTGTCGAGCGCGTTCGGTGTGCGGTTTGAAGCGCCGACAGGCAACTCGCTGCAGGGCCTGGGGAACGGCAAGAGCGACGTCGAGGTGTTCGGTATCGGCATGAAGGAAATCGGGTTCACCAAATGGCTGGTGAATCTGGGATACAATTTCGTCGGCGGGGAGAAGTATTCCAACGAGTTTAAATATCAGGGCGGCGTGAATGCGCAGATTCGTCCCGGATTTTCGTTCCTCATGGAGTTCAGCGGCGTGGCGGGGGCCAAAGACGAAATGTATCTGGCGCCCGGACTGATGTTTGAAATTCGCGGGATACCGCTCAGGATGGGAACGCAATTTGGCATGACCGACGATAGTTTCAAGTATCGCTGGAATTTCAGTCTCGGCAATAATTTCTGACCGCGGCCGGGAGGCCGGCCTGCCGGACAGGCAGGGGACGACGGAGGGACGAGGATGGAAAGTCTGAAGGACTATATCAGGGAGAACCGGGCCTCCGCCACGCGGATCGCCGTTGTGGCGGCGGTTCTGCTGATCGCGGCCCCGGTGACGTGGTACTTCGTCCATACGTCGGAGGAAAAGGCCTACGTCAATTTCACGAACGGATACTACTATTATCGGAACCACAATTACGATCAGGCGGCTGGCGCACTTCAGCAGTTGATTGATCTCTATCCCAATTCCGATTTCACGCCGCTCGGCCGGTATTACCTCGGACTGACGTATCTGGAGGTGAACCATCTTCCGGATGCGGCGGGTCAGTTTCAGTATTTCATCGATCAGAATCCAAAACATTTTCTGAGAGACCGCGTCTATGCGATGTGGATGTCGCTGGAGCTTCAGTCCGGCCACCCGGATAATTGCGTCTCGCTGGCCGACCGGTATCTGGCCGAATTTCCGAAAGACGCGCCGGCGACGCCCGAAATCCTGTACCGCAAAGGCGTCGCGCTCCTTCAACTGGGTCGGACGGCTGACGCCGAAAGCTGTTTTGACGCGGCCGGGGCCGGCGCAAAAGAGACCAACGTCTATTCAAATTTCTCTTTTTACGCCCGCACCGCGCATTCGGCCATGTAATTGCCGATCTCGCCTCCCACGTTTCCGTTCATCCAGTGAGAATCAGTTCCGTTCTGAAAACAATTTTAAAATTATGCGGCGTCTCTTTTCTGGCGCTGTTTGTGACGTGGATGATGCTCACGCGGACAGTCGGCAACCGTGTCGTGCCGTCCGTCACCGGCCTTCAGGAGCGCGAGGCGGTTCGGCTGGTCGAAAACGCGGATCTCGAGCCGGCGCTTGAGCGAAATTATCGGAAGACTGAGGTGGCGGGCGTTGTCTACAACCAGTCACCTTCACCCAACACGAAAGTGCGTGAGGGCCGCCGAGTCCGCGTGTTTATTTCGCTGGGGCCGGCCCAGACCGTCATGCCGGACCTTCGAGGATTGCCATTGACGGAGGCAAAAAACCATTTGAGGGCGGTCGGGACAGATCAAAACGTCCGGGGCGGACTGACGCTGGACATGATTTCCCAGACGTCGCATCCATCGATACCGGCCGATCACGTCATCTCGCATTTCCCGCCGCCCGGCGCGACCGTGACATTGGGCGATCGCGTTCAGCTTTTGATCTCCACGGGTCTTCCCAAACGCACCGTGGTGGCTCCGAACGTCATTGGCATGGCGCAGGAGGCGGCCGTTCAGGCGCTATCGGAGGCGGGGCTGGTTGTTCAGCGCGTGGCCCGCGAAATGTCCTCCGGCGATCCGGGCCTCGTGATTCGAATGACGCCGGAGGCGGGTTCACCGATCAACGAGGGCGATTGGGTGACGCTGGTGGTCAGCGCCGCACGCATCGGCGCCCGCACGGGCCAGCCGCGCGCGATTCTGATCCGATATGTCGTTCCGCTTTTGATGGAACGCCTGCCGTTCAATCTTGTGCTGAGCGATCGTGAAGGGTCTCGTACCATTTACACCGGCACACCCAATCCCGGTCAGGTTCTCGACTTCGCCGAACGCGTCGCCAGTGACGCCGAACTCAAAATTTACATCGACGGAATCCTGTCCAAAACCATCCCCTACACCTACGCCGTCCGGCCCTGATCTGCCTGCCGGCCTGACCGCCCTTTGGTCTTTGGGCAACCCCTCCGCCATGCCGATATATATAATATGGAGAGGACGCCCGAAGTTGACGATTTCCTCAAATACCTTGCGGTCGAGCGAAGCTGCGCCAAAAACAGCATTCTGGCCTACGAACGGGATCTGCGGCAGTTTCTGTCCGAGTTGTCGAATCAATCGATCGTGCTGGATCAGGTCGACGCGGACGTGATTCAGCGGTATCTGGCCGGAATGCTGGAGAGGAAGTCTGCGCGAAGCGCGGCGCGGGCGCTGTCGGCGATCAAGACGTTTTTCAAATTTCTGATCTCGATCGGCCGGGTGATGAAAGATCGCACCAGCGACGTTCAGAGTCCGCGGCTTCGAAAACGCATCCCCGGATTTCTCGACCTGACTGAAATCACGCGACTGATCGAATCGGTCCCGAACGACTCTCCCCCGGGTCTTCGCGACCGCGCCATGCTGGAACTTCTGTATGGCACGGGAATTCGCGTTTCCGAACTGTGCGATTTGACCCTCCCGCAGATCGATCTTGCCAACGGATTTGTGACCGTCATTGGGAAAGGCAACAAGGAGCGGTCGGTGCCGCTCGGCCGTTCGGCTTGCGGCGCGCTGGAGAATTATTTCAAATCGAGCCGGCCGTGCTTTCTCAACGGTCATGCCACGGACCGTGTTTTTCTTTCTCGCCGCGGCGTCGGTTGGACCCGGCAAGGAATCTGGAAATGGCTCCGCGCTGCTGCGACTGCGGCCGGAATCGACAAGCGAGTCCATCCGCATTTGTTGCGCCATACGTTCGCCACGCATGTTCTGTCCGGCGGCGCGGATCTTCGAAGCGTCCAGGAACTGCTTGGACATACCGACATCTCCACAACTGAAATCTACACGCATTTGGACACGCCGCGCCTCAGGCAGATCCACCGGCAATATCATCCGCGCGCGTAACGAATCGGAAGCATGATCCGCCGGCTCTCGCGGGTGCTGACACCCTCCCAGGTCAGCGTTGTCGAGACGGTGCGGAAAGTCTGCGCCGCGCCGGTATATCTTGTCGGCGGTCCCGTCCGCGATTTATTGCTCGGCCGGCCCGTGTTGGATCTCGATTTTGTGATTGTCGGGCCGGCGGATGAGTGGGTCGAGAAAATCGCCTCGGCTCTGAGCGGCACGGTTAAAAAACACGAACGATTCTTCACATCAAAAATCCGCCTGCCGGATGGCGCTGAAGCAGACGTGGCGGAAACTCGCACGGAACGATATCCGGAAGCGGGCCGCCTGCCGGTGGTGGAACGCGGCGCGACAATCGAACAGGATTTGACCCGCCGGGATTTTACGATTCAGGCGATAGCGTTGAAATTGAACGGAGACGATGCCGGAGTGATTGTAGATCCGTTCGACGGCCGCGGCGATCTTCGCCGGCGCACCGTCCGAATTCTTCACTCGGAGAGTTTCCGGGACGATCCTGTCCGGGCGTTTCGCGCGGTTCGGTACGCAACACGGTACGGATTTCGAATCGAGCCGCAAACCCGCCGTGCGATTCGGGAATTGCTTCGCAAGCCGGAATGGCTGGCCGCCGCCTCGGATCGGATTTTCGATGAATGGCGGAGATCGTTTGACGAAGAGCGCTGGATCGAGATTCAGCGCGGATTGGTCCGCGAAAAATTGACGGCATGGATTGGAATCCGATCCCTGAACGACCGCGGCCGCCTTCGGTTGACCGACGCCTGTGTGCACGCGTTTTCCGAATGTCAGCCCCCGCCTGAGCGTTGGGCGGCTCGCTGGCTGGCTGTTCTGTCGTTCTGTTCCCGGAATGTCCGCCTTTGCATCGCCGCCAGAATGCCGTTTCAAAAATCGCTCCGAAAAATATTCTCCGCGCCAACTTCTCCCGCGTCCATCGCGCACGCGCTTGATCGCCGTCAGAAGCCAAGCCGCGTCGTTCAATTGCTGGCGGATCAGCCTTCGGAATGGCTGTCCGTGCTCTCCATTCATGCGCGTGCGGCCGGACGGCGCCTGATTCGGCAATTTTTCGCCGAATGGAGGCATGTCCCGCCGCCCCTGACCGGTGAAGACCTGAAAAAAATGGGTGTGCCGCCGGGCCCGGCCTATCCGCGCATTCTTAAAACTCTGCATGCCGCCCGATTGGACGGCCGGCTGAAATCGGTGGAAGACATCCGGCGTATTGTCTCACGCGCGCAATCCATGAAATAATGCCCGCATGACGCTGTACAAAGGCGACGGGCTTTCCCAATTTCTTATTCTCAATAATCAGCCGGATCATCCGGGAAAATTTGTCGTTCAAGAGCGCCGGTCGTCGGCTTTTGACGGATCCCCGGTCACGGTCACACTGGCTGTGGTCGATACTCTGGAGGCGGCGCGGGATGCAATACGCGAGACCGACTGCATGATCTGTCTTCCGCCCGCTCCTGAAGATCCGTCCGGCGCGATCGAATCGTGGGTTTGAATTGCCGCACGGCTTGTATCGGGCTGCGGCTTGCCGTCACGTCCAGGGTAAGATTTTATTCTACCTCATGAACAGATGGCTTCTGGTGCTGGCGGTACTCGTTACGGGCATGATTGCCCCCCGCGCGCTGGCCGCAAAGGAATTCGATTTGTCCGGTTCCGAGGACAAACTGACGATCCCCTTCACGCTCAAAACTTCAGGCAAGATTGTTCTGAGCGGAAAGTGGGACGGAAAGGCCAAATCCCTCGAATGGACGATGCAGAGCCCCACCCAGTGGCTTCCGGTCGGACGCGGATCCATCGTCAACAAATCTTTTGAACTCTCGTGGGATTTTTCCCAGAAAGACGCGGAGGATTCGCCGCGTCCATGGAAAGTCATTCTTCGACCCAAGGGCGGCGATGCGAAAGGCGAAGTCGACGTTTCAGGCGACGCGATGGGAGGACCGTCCGGCGAGGCCAAGTCGTCGGGTTCATCCGACGCCGCTGTCCAGGCCCCGCCCGCCTTTGCGCTGAAATCAGGTATGTCCGCGCCCATCTTTAAGGACGAGGATGCGATGATCAAAGCGTCTCCGAAAGAAGAGGCGCCGCCGATTCCGATGGACGAATTCGATCAGCGCGTCTACCGGGTCTTTCTCGAAACGCCGTTTTACAAACCCTGGCTGGACAAAATTGCTTCCGGGAAAAAATCTCCGCGCATAGAGGTTCGCCCGCTCGGATTGACCGTCACGCCGGCCATCCGCAAAATTCAAAGCCGCTATGGTGATCTGTCGCTCACGGTCAGAAACATCACGCTCACCCCGGCCCAGAATGTGCACCTCATGGAATCGATCACCGGCAGCGCCGAAACAAAGGTCGAGATCCTGATCCGGGTCGAAGTGCCGGGCTGGCATCTTCTCGCGCTTCAGCTGTCGTCCTACGCCGCCTATCCGGGCGAGCCGGCCAGGCTGACCGAAATTCAGGTGGACGTCCGGTCGCTGTCGCGCGGCGAGATCATTCCGGCGTCCTCGTATCCCCTGTCCGGCGCCGAGACGATGCTCCTGGTTCCGATTTTGTTGTCCCAGCCGGGTGAATACCTGTTGAGCGCGCGCCCGATTGCCAGGGAACCGGCGGAAATTTTGTTCACGCTCGGCAGTGTCGAGCTGTACCGCGTTTCATCCTGATGCCGGCTCGTCGCGTGGCGGTTTCTGAAACATCGATTCCGGCCCTCCAGCCCTTGCCGCTCAATCCCCGCCTGTATGAAATCAACACGCGCGTGTGGTTGCGCGAAAATGGCTGGGATTCGCCGGCCGATATACCGGATGCCGTGTTGGACGACTGGGGTTCGCAATTCGATATCATCTGGCTCATGGGTGTCTGGGTTCCGAGCGACAAAGGCCGGGAGGTCGCGCGGGCGCACGAGGGTCTTGTGGAGGAAATCAGGCAGGCGCTACCCGACGTCACCGCTGCGGATATCGTGTCGTCGCCGTATTCGATCAGAGATTATCGTGTGAGTCCCCTGCTCGGCGGCGACCGGGCACTCGAATCGTTTCGGGCGCGCCTTCATCATCGGGGACTGAGGCTCATCCTCGATCTTGTGCCGAACCACATGGCCATCGACCATCCATGGGTGACCGCGCATCCCGACCGCTTTGTTCAGGGGACGACGGAGGACATCTCCCGGTCGCCTCAGAATTTTTTCCGGCTCCAGTCAAAAACGAACGTCCGGATTTTCGCGCACGGCAAAGACCCCTATTTCGACGGCTGGCAGGATACGGTTCAGATCGACATCTTCAATCCGAAAATGCGCCGCGCCATGATCGAACTTCTCATCGGGCTTGCCGGTGTCTGCGACGGCGTCCGTTGCGATATGGCCATGCTCCTTCTGAACGACGTCTTCAAGCGCACATGGAACACGCATGTCGTGGAGCCGCCGCCGGTGGAGTTCTGGAAGGAGGCGGTGGCGGCAGTCAAAATGCACAGGCCCGACTTCATGTTTTTGGCCGAAGTCTACTGGGACCTTGAGGGTTGCCTGCAAGAACTCGGATTCGATTACACCTACGACAAAAAATTGTATGACAGCCTGAGGGAGTGCGCCGTCGATCCCGTCCGCCGGCATCTCAAGTCCCCGCTCGAATTTCAGTCGCGAAGCGCGCGGATGATCGAGAACCACGACGAAAAACGCGCCGCGAATGTCTTCGAAGGACTTCGGCATCAGGCGGCCGCGATGATCACGTATTCAGTCTCCGGCCTTCGTTTTTTTCATGAGGGCCAGATGGACGGCCGGAGAGTCAAGATCCCGGTTCAGCTTGCACGCCGCGTGCAGGAGCCGCAGGACGACGGCGTCTCGCTCTTTTACATAAGGCTTCTCACCGAGCTGGCCGAGGATGTCCTTCTGAACGGTAAATGGCAGATGCTGGATCCGTCCCCGGCATGGGCCGACAATGCCAGCCACGAAAAAATGTTTGGATTCTGGTGGCAGAAAAATGACGATCTGCGGCTGGTCGTCGTCAATTACGCTCCTCATCCGTCTCAGTGCTATTTTCGTCTTCCGGCGTCGCGAAGTTTTTCAGGCCCGACCCGGTTTGCGGACCGCCTGAGCGCCCGCGTCTACGACCGGGATGCTGACGATGTCCGATCGCGCGGGATGTATTTCGACATGTCCGCATGGGATGCGCACCTGTTCCGAGTCGAGCCGATTTCGCGCTGATTTATCGGCTGATCCGGCCGTCGTTCGGATTGTCAAAGTGATATCATGATATCATGATATCACCACTGATATCATGATATCACTTTGAAAAGGCCCCCGTTTTCTTGACGTTCCCTGGCCCCTTGTGTACACTCCAGCCATGATTGATTATGCGACTGAGACGAATCCGAATGCGCCTTCGCCCGTCAAGCTTGAACCGATGTCGCCGGGCGATGGCAAGAGCGTCCGCAAGAAGAGGCCGAAACAGATCGCGCTGGTGATTGAAAGTTGTACCGGCTGTTCCGGCGCGCCGGCCTGCATTCAGTATTGTCCCATTGAGTCCTGCATGTACTGGGTGCCGGATGAACACCACGCGCCTTTTGGAACGATTCAGGTTGATCCCAATCTCTGCATCGGTTGTAAAAAATGTACAACGCAGGGGCCGGATGACACGTTTTTGGAGGGATGCCCCTGGGACGCCATCACGATGGTTGCATCTGAAGAATACGAAGTACGGTTCGGACCTGTGAAACCATGATTCGTCAGTCAGTGGTTGCGATCCTGTGCGTGTTCTTCATGACGGGATGGGGTACCCCGGTTCGATGCGCGCAAATCCCGCCGGTTGATACGTCCACCCCGCCCGCGCCGGCAGTCAAGTCTCCCGCTCCGATGTCCCCCGATGAGGAGAAAACACTTGCCGAATCCAAGTGGCAGGATATCAATGCGGCCATGCGGAATATTAAATCGTTTTCGGATAAAAAACAGTTTCCATTGATTGCGGCGGAGTCCGCCAAAATTCGCGATGGAGTTCAGTGGATGGTCGACCACCCGGGTCCACTTTCCGCCGATGATCAGGCCGGCCTGGCCGGCGTCCAGACGCACATTCGCGAATTTTGCGAGATGCTCGATCAGGAATCATCCAAAGGCAATGAGATGACCATCAAGTTGTGCCATCGAAAGCTCAGCGAGTACATCCAGAGCGCGAGCGCGATTTACCACACGCCGCCCAAAGTGAAAGCCAATCAGGGAGCCAATCCGAAATCAGATGCTGAAACCCCCAAGGCGACCGGGGAAAAGCCGCCCGCGATGTCTGACACGCCGGCCAAAACCAAACCGTCCAGCCCCGCCCCGTCCGAAAAAAAGAAGTAGCCGCTTAGCGGCCCACGCCCATCCCGAATTCGTAGACAAGATCGCCGCCGTGATCGGCTGTGGCGGCCAGGACGCCGACGGCGACAAGCCAGAGTACGATCAGTATCCATTCCCGCCGCCTGCCTGCCAGGATGCGCCAGATTGAAAGAGCGGTGAAGAGGCCGCACGTCCAGAATCCAAGTTCCTTGTGTTCCGCGAGCGTTTCCCATGCCGGGGGAACATGGGGAGCGGTTTTTTGCGCGAGAAGACCCAATCCCAGCGCGGCCCACGCCGAGAGAGTCCCGGTCCACAAAAACCACGGAGCGGATTCAGCGATCCATGCCGGCGACTTGGCGAACTTTGATCCAAGCGCGACAAACCAGCCGACGATCAGAATCGCAATCGGAAAATGAACCGCGATCGGATGCAGACGATAAAGGTCTTCCATCAGCTCTCCCGGTTATTTGGCCTTTTCGACGGATTCCACCATCAGGGCGTTCAGCCCGCCGCGCGTGTAGAGGTCACCCTTGATTGTCACCATTTGCCCGGCCAGATTCTTCACGCCATCAAACGCCTTCTCATCTTCGTGGCTGGGGACCAGCAAATACACTTTGCCGTTTTTGGTCAACAGTCCCGCGGGTGCTCCGCCCTTCACGCAGGCCGCCGCACACTCCGCGTGCTTGGCTCCTTTTGCCTGCTCTGGTATGAAACAGGCCATATCGAGGATTTCGCCCTGCATCGTCACGTCTTCTCCGCCGCCCGCTTCTCCCTTGTCTTTGGCCGCGGTCGTCGTGTCGGCCATCGCCATCCCGTGCTTGTGTTCGTGGCCGAGCGCGAGATTGGCGGTTACGCCAAGCGCCATGGCTGCAATCACAACGCCGATAAACATCCGTTTCATGAAAGTGTTCCTCCTGCAATCGAATTTCCGCTCTTTCGAAAAGCGCGGGCTTTCCATATTTTGTAAATCGCCGGATAAATCAGAAGTTCCAGCAAAAACGACGACAAAATTCCACCGACCATCGGCGCGGCAATTCGTTTCATCACGTCCGCGCCTGCCTCGCCCAATCCCGCCCACATGATCGGTAGAAGTCCCATGAACATCACGCCGACCGTCATCACTTTCGGCCGAATCCGTTTCACGGCGCCCTCGTGGATGGACTCCTCCAGATCCGCCATCGTGCGCATCCGGCCTTCACGCACGCGGGCGTTGTACGCCAGTTCCAGATAGAGCAGCATGATCACGCCAGTTTCGGCATCGACACCTGCCAGCGCCAGAAGCCCGACCCAGACGGCAACCGAGAGATTGTACTCGAGATACCACAGAAGCCATGCCGCGCCTATGAGGGAAAACGGAACGGCCAGTATCACGATCATCGTTTTCGCCGCGGACTTCGTGTTGAGATAGAGCAGGAGAAAGATCATGAAAAGTGTGAGCGGCACGACCCACGAAAGCCTTTCTTTGGCCCGTTCGAGATATCGAAACTGCCCGGCCCATTCGAGATGAACGCCCGGAGGAAGGCTTACTTTTTGCCGCACAACTTCCTGCGCCTCCTTCACGTACCCGCCGAGATCGCGGTCTTTCACATCGACGAAGACATAACCGGCGAGAGAGCCGTCCTCGTTGCGGACATCCGGCGGACCTTGCCGCGTCTGGATGCGGGCAAGTTGTCCGATCGGAACCTGCGCGCCGGTCGGAGTTGCAACGCGAATCCGGGCGAGCTTGTCAAGATTGTCGCGAAAATCCCGCGGGTAGCGAATGTTGACGGTGTATCGTTCGCGGCGTTCAATGGTCGTCGTGACGTTCATCCCGCCGATCGCCGACTCGATCATGTCTTCAACCTCGCCGACCGTCAGCCCATAGCGCGCGATTTCGTTCCGGTCAATGTCAAAATCAAGGTAACTCCCGCCCGTCACGCGTTCGGCAAAGACCGATCGGGTGCCCGCGACGTCCTTCAACGCGTGCTCGATCTGCTCGGACGTCTCGCCGATGAGCGCAAGGTCCGGGCCGAGGACTTTGACGCCGATGGGAGATCGCACACCGGTCGTCAGCATTTCGATCCGCGTCTGAATCGGCATCCACCAGATGTTCGGCATTCCCGGAAATTGCAGGTGAGCGTCCATTTCTTCCTTGAGCTTTTCGACAGTCATTCCTTCCCGCCACTGGTCCGTCGGTTTCAACGTGATGATCGACTCGACCATCATGATCGGCGATGGATCGGTGGCCGATTCGAACCGCCCGATCTTGCTGAAGACGTGTTCCACTTCGGGGAACCCGCTGACAATTTTACCGATTGTGTTGATCGCCTGTCCGGCCTGTGTGATCGATAGGCCCGGCAGGGCGGTCGGCATGTAGAGGAACGATCCTTCCCAGAGCGGCGGCATGAATTCCGATCCGATACCGTTCACGAACGTTCGCGCGAGCCGGCCAGTTTTCTCGTTGGTTCCGCCAAGCCGCGTGATGATGGGATCCAGGCTCTGCCGCAGACTTGACGGAAGGCCGGTGAAAACAGGGATTGAGAGGATGAGACTTAAGACGGCCGCGCCGATGATGATATCGGGCCGCCGCAATACAAATCGCACGCAAGGATCGTACGCCCGCCGGAGCCACCGGCTGACCGGATGGCGGTCTTCGGGATGGATTTCGCCGCCCCAGAGAATGTTCGCGATCTTTGATCTCCACGCCGATGAAAAACGATACACACGGCCTGGCAGAAACGTCGTCAGCAGGGCCGGCGCGAGCGTGACGGCGACCAGCGCACCGAAGGCCATCGAGAAATTTTTGGTGAACGCAAGCGGTTTGAACATCCGCCCTTCCTGTCCTTCAAGCGTGAAAATCGGAACGAACGACACGGCCACGACAAGCAGGGAAAAGAAAATCGACGGTCCGACATCCTGCGCGGCCTCGATCAGCACGTCGGCCGCCGGCCGTACCCGGCCCTCGCGGTCCCACACTTCGAGCCGCTTGTGCGCGTTTTCGACGAGAATGATCGCCGCGTCCACCATCGCGCCGATCGCGATCGCAATGCCGCCGAGCGACATGATGTTGGACGTAAGACCGGTGAAATACATCGGAATGAATCCGAGGATGATGGCGACAGGCAAAGACAGGATTGGAATGATTGAAGTCCGCACGTGCCAGAGGAAGAAGAAGATGACCAGCGCGACGACAATCATTTCCTCCGTGAGTTTGTGTTTCAGCGTGTGAATGGACGAGAGAATGAGATCGGACCGGTCATAGACGATCTCGACGCGCGCGCCCGGCGGCATGGACGGCTCCATGGATTTTAATTTGTCTTTCACTCGATTGATTACCGTCAGCGCGTTTTCGCCGTAGCGCATGACGACCAGTCCGCCGACAACTTCGCCTTTGCCATCGAGATCGACCACGCCGCGCCGCATCTCCGGACCTATGTGCACGCGTGCCACATCCCGGACGAGGACAGGCGTGCCGTTATGCACGGCGACTGCGATTTTTTCGATGTCCTCCACTGATTGAATGTATCCGCGTCCGCGGATCATGTACTCACGTTCGGCCATTTCGAGAACGCGTCCGCCGACGTTGTTGTTCGACATCCGGATCGCGTCCATGACGTTTTTCAGCGGGATGCCATAAGCGAGCAGGGCGTCGGGATCGACTTCGACCTGATACTGTTTCTCAAATCCGCCGACCGTTGCGACCTCCGCAACGCCTTCGACGCTTGCAAGCGCGTAGCGTAGCGTCCAGTCCTGGAACGTCCGAAGTTGTGCGAGATCGTTCTTGCCGGATTCGTCGACCAGCGCGTATTCAAGGACCCAACCGACGCCCGTCGCATCCGGCCCGATCTGCGGCCGCACGCCGGCCGGGAGCCGCGCCAGCGATGCGTTCAGATATTCGAGCACGCGCGAACGCGCCCAGTAGATGTCCGTGCCATCCTCGAAAATCACGTAGACGAATGAAATTCCAAAAAACGACTGCCCGCGCACGTACTGCACTTTCGGAGCGGACAGAAGAGACGTGACGATCGGATACGTAATCTGATCCTCGACGAGGTCCGGCGCGCGTCCTTCCCATTCGGTCACGAGGATCACCTGTACATCCGACAAATCCGGAATTGCGTCAAGCGGAAGATGCCGAAGGCACCAGAGTCCGGCGATGACGAAAAATATTGTCAGCGTGAAAACGATGAATCGGTTTCGCGCACACCACGCGATCAGTTTTTCAATCATGGCGCGTCGTCACTTCCCCTCTTTTTCGGCGGCTTCCCGGCCCCCGTAAAACGTCATGCCGGACACGCCCGCGTGAAGCCGGCTTTCGGAGTCGATCAGAAAATTCCCGCTCGTGACAACTTCCTCGCCCTCGGCCACGCCATCGAGTACTTCGATCCGGCTTTCGGCTTGCCTGCCGACGCGCACCTTGATCGGTTCAAGCCTGCCTTCGCCGCGGTTGACGAAAACGTACTGCTGACTGCCGGAGTTCAGGACGGCCTCTTCGGGCACGGAAAGACCGTCTGCGAATTCAGAACGGATCGTCACGTTCACGTACATGTCCGGCTTGAGGAGTCCCTCGGGATCGCGCACTTCAGAGCGGATCCGCGCGGTCCGCGTCTGCGGATTCAAGACGGAATCGATCGCCTGAATTTTTC
>JAHFCY010000220.1 GCA_023249255.1 Candidatus Lindowiibacteriota bacterium
ACTCTCACGCTCTGCAACGCCGTCGTGTCGGTTTCCGGAACATACGAGCGCGGGCCGCACATCATCGATCCATTTACAGGCAAACCGGCGGCTGTTAGTTTGCAGGCCGTTATTGTGGGGCGGCTCCAGACTGATGCGGGCGCCCGGACGGACGCGCTGTCAACAGCGCTATTCGTCGCCGGCCCGAAAGGCCTTGGATTTGTGCGCGAGGCCGGATTTGAGGGGATGTGGGTCGGGCCGGATCAGACGAACCGAACAAAACGATTTTTAGATTACGAGAAGGCGCCATGACACAATATTACGCCCTGCCGAAATTCACCCTCAACCGGGCGCGGATTTCGACCAAGGTTCTCATCACGTTTTTTCTCATCGGCACGATTCTGGCCGTCTGGCTCTCTGTCTACACGTTTCATCACAGGACCGGCCTGACGGTTGACGGCGTAGTGCGCTACTACCTCGGAAACGAAGGCGATCCAAACGCCGTTGAAATTCAGTTTCCGAAATCAAAAACGGAAATGCTCGAATTTTTCCACATCCACTCCTTCACCCTGCTTCTGCTCATTTTCATCCTGTGTCATTTTGTGGCGCTCGTGACGGTCAGCGAAGCGCGGAAAATTTTGAATTTTTCCCTGACGTTTTTGTCATATCTTGGCATGATGACATTCCCCTGGGGCGTGCGATTCGGGCCGCATCCCCGCGTCTGGGCGGCGGCAGCGCTGGCGGCCGGACTGATTTTTCTGGCGGCGACCGCGGCCGGCGGCGCGGCGGTTTTGTGGGAAATCTGGGTTCGGCCGATGGGGGAAACGCGGCCGGAGAACGGGCGGGACGCCGATCCGGCCTGATGCCCGCGGGGGTTTGGACAACTGTGGTCATTCGACTTTACTTTGTACCATCAAACTTAGTATAATCAGTCTAACATGAGAAATACGGGGCCTCGGAGCAAGCTGACCGAGAGCATGGAGATGTATCTGAAGACGATCCTGCAGATCCAGCGGCACCGACAGGTGGCGCGCGTGCGGGACATCGCGGAGGCGCTGGACGTGTCGATGTCGAGCGTGACGGCGGCGCTCAAGGGACTGGCTGCGAGGTCGTTCATCCGGCACGACCGCTACGAGTACGTGCAGTTGACGGATGAAGGCAGGCGGCGGGCCGAGGATTTGCTGTACAAATGCGAAGTCATGGGAAAATTTTTCAGCGTGTGCCTCGGCGTGGAGGAGGGGATCGCCAAGTCCGATGCCTGCCTCATGGAGCACGTGGTCAGCGGGGAAACCATCGACCGGATGGTGTCGTTCATGGAATTTCTGGAGAGAGAAAAAAACAAGGGACAAAAAATGGTCGATGCGTTTCAATCTCATTTTCTCCGGGCGAAACCGTCCGCAAGCCCGGCCCGGCGGCGGCAGCGGTCATGACCCTCCTGGACATCGCCAAAAACCAATGGGCGCGGGTTGACCGCGTGGAGGGTGACGCCGCCGTCCGGCTTCGCCTCATGGAAATGGGATTCACGCCCGGCGAGTGCGTCCGCGTGGTGGCCGCGTCGCCGTTCCATGATCCGATTGCCGTCAATCTGCGGGGTACGCTCTTCGCCCTCCGCGCGCATGAAGCCTCGTGCCTCCATATATGTCCGATGGATTGAGTTGTTGTTCCGGAGGCGCGCCGTCGGACGAAGGCGTTGCGTCCGATGGAACCCGCAGCGCGGCGGAATCCCCGGAGCCTCTCATCACGCTCGTCGGCCTGCCCAATTCCGGCAAGACCACGCTGTACAATGCGCTGACGGGATCGAATTACAAGACCGTCAACTATCCGGGATCGACCGTCGAATACGCGATCTCTCGCTTTTTAGTCGGAGATCGCATGATGCGGATCATGGATTCGCCGGGCATTGTGAGCCTGTCGAACCAGACGCCGGATGAAGAAGTCACGGTGGACGCGCTGTTTGGGCGAACGCGGCACGGCATGCCGGACGCCATCGTGATCGTCGCGGATGCCACCCAACTTGCACGCCACCTCTACCCGGCCAGACATCTTTTGCGGGCCGGACACCGCGTGGTGATCGCCGTGACGATGGTGGACATTCTCGAGAAGCGAAAAAACATGTCGATCGACATTTCGGCCATCAGCCGGGAGATGAATTGCCCGGTGGTTCGCATTGACGGCCGGACCGGTCAGGGGGTTGACGCGCTCCGTAGCGCCGTCATCGGGACGATCGCGGCCATCCGGCCGAAGACTCCGGAGAAACCCGCGAATCCGTCCGCGGAACAAATCGTCGACGACTATCGAGAGCTTGAACGGATCGAAGACGCGGCCGTGGACGCGTCCCGCGCGCCGGCGGGGACCAGTAAGCGGCTGGCGATCTGCATGCCCGACCCGACAACGGAGCGGTTGGACCGCTGGCTTCTGCATCCCGTCTTCGGCGCGGTGATTTTCAGCGGAATCATGACGGCGATTTTCACAGCGATCTTCTGGCTGGCCCAGCCGATGATGAATGCGGTGGACCGGAACGTCTCGGCGCTGGCCGTCCGGCTGGCGGGAATTCTGCCCAACGTATGGATTTCGCATCTGTTGACCGACGGCCTGATCATGGGCGTCGGCGCGGTGGCCGTATTCATTCCGCAGATTGTGATTTTGTTTTTTGCGCTGGGTATTCTGGAGGATTCCGGGTATCTTTCCCGGGGCGCGATGATCGTCGACAGACCTCTTGCGGCCGTCGGGCTTTCAGGTCGCGGATTTGTTCCGATTCTGTCCGGATTTGCGTGCGCGATTCCAGCGATGTTGTCGACCCGCACGATTCCCAGTACGCGGGAACGCCTTCTCACAATTTTCATTCTGCCGCTCATGGTCTGCAGCGCGCGGCTTCCCGTGTATGGACTGCTCCTGTCATTTTTGACTCCGCCGAATCAGCCATGGATTGGCGGGATAGGCCTCACGGCGCTCTATTTATTCAGTGTCGTGTCCGGATTGTTCGGCGCTTTTTTATTCGGAAAATTTTTGAAACTTGAAAAGCGGGTCCGGCCGGCATTGCTCCTCGAACTTCCGGCGATTCGCAAACCGAAATTTCGCGTGGTGCTGACGTCGACGTATTACCGGACGAAGTCATACATTTTGCGGGCGGGCGGCACGATCGTCGTGATCGCGATTTTTCTCTGGGTGCTGACCCATTTTCCGCCAAGGCCGGGCCTGACCGAATCGGAACAGATGTCGCAGTCTCTGGCGGCGGTGCTCGGCCAATGGATGGAGCCGCTGATGCGGCCGCTGGGGCTGGACTGGCGGGTCGGTGTCGCGCTGATATGCGCGTTTGCGGCGCGGGAAGTATTTGTCGGGGCGCTGGCCTTGGTATTGCTCGTGACGGGTTCGCCCAACTCCTCAGAACCGCTTTTGCTGGCGATGCGCAACGCGACGATGGCACACGGTACGCCGCTCTTTACCGTGTCATCCTGCCTCGGCCTGATCGTCTTTTTTGTTTTCGCGCTTCAGTGCATGGCGACCGTGGCGGTGAGCCGCAAGGAAACAGGCGGGTGGAAAATTCCGATGACCCAACTTTTTGCGTTCACGGGAATCGCCTACATCGCCGCGTTTGCGGTCGTTCAAACCTTGAGGGCGACCGGGATTCCCTGAACCCTTCTTAAATCAACTTCTGCCGGACAATATTGTAAAACGACGGCGCGTGACGGCGCTTCAGGCGCACAAACCGGGCCACGTCGGGCGAGGGCCGGACGAGGATGGACTTCGGTCCGGGACTCAAATGATACGTGCGCCGGCCGTCCAGGCTCACGCGCAAATCGCGATACCGGCCGGTCCAGCCGACTTCGATGTCCTCTTCATCCACGACCATCGGCCGAACGCGCGGCGGATGCGGGCAGATCGGAACGATCAGAAACGCGGGAAGGCTCGGCGAGATCACGGGGCCGCCGGCAGCCAGCGCGTGGCCAGTCGAACCGGTCGGGGTGGAAATCATGACGCCGTCCGCGTTGAAGAGTCCGGACGATTCTCCGCCGATCGAAACCGACATCTCGACAATGCGCCCGAGTCCTTCGCGGATCAACAGCATCTCATTGAGCGCGGTCCCGAGTTTTCGGCGCCGGATGCGGGAAGAAATGTCCCACACTTCCAGCATGCGGCGTTCCTCCACCCGGTATTTTTCGCTTAAAATATAGGGGACCGCGAGTTCAAAATTCGACTCCGAACATTCCGCCAGAAATCCGAGCCGGCCGACGTTCACGCCGACCATCGGCACTCCGCTGACGGCTGCGGCAGGCGCCGCAGAGAGGATCATGCCGTCGCCGCCGAGGACAAAGAGGATCTCGGCCTTCGACAGCGGCACGACGGCCGCCTTTCCGGCGAGAAGCCGCCGGAGTTTTTTCGCCGCGGCCGCCGCCTCGGGTTTACGGGGATGAACCTGAATCGCGACGTTTCGAATCATGGTTCGATACGGTAACAGCGCGCACGCGGGGCGGCAAGGGAGTGCCCGATGGGCAACCTGAACGCAACAAGCGTGTTAACTGGCCTTTCGAAGTTCATGATTAACAAAATCGGCCATCACAGTCTTGACCAGCGATTGGTAGGGAATATTTCGTTTATTGGCGAGCAGTTTGATCCGATTTAAAAGGGGATCGGGCCAACGGATCGTGGTCGATTGGGAAGAGGGCCTCAGATTCGGAAAAATATTGATTTTGGCGTTAGACCAATCGAACATTCGATCTGTTTCTCGCCGGTCCCAATAATCAAATTCTTCATTCGGCACAGAGATATCAGAGTCCTTTTTCCGCCTCTTCGATTGCTTTTTCATAGCGTTCGATCATCTCCTTGGATGCCTTTCGGGCATGGAGCGCCGGGAATGATCTGCCGGGTCGCTGCGTTTAGTCCGGGATCGTAACGGGAAAAAACTTTATCTGCGGTTAAGCGACTTTGCGCGCGATGAGCTCCCGCACATCCGCCACCAGATGCTTGGGAATCTCCATCACAGTGGTAGACGTTCCCTCAAAAACCGCGTCGTCCTCGGCTGCGGCATCCTCGTCGCTCTGATTCTCGTAATGGCTCAGCACACGTTTGACCCGTTCATCGTCCCATCCGGGAGGGAATCTATTTTTTTCCATATCTCTTTTTCATCCTCCGTCGAAATGCCTTGAGTTGCGAGCCGATCAATTCGCGCGCCGAAATGATGAAAACCTCGTCTTTGGATTCCGGCGCATAAATCACTTTCAAAATCCGGCCTGACCCCGTTCTGCAAATGGCGATGCGGGAATTCTCCCGGCCCAGCCTGTCCTCAAAAATATTTTGAAACGCACCGGCGACCTCGTCCTCCGTCACACCGTGTTTGTCTATGTGGGGCCGGCCACTCTCGTCGATATAGAATCGTATTTTCATTTGAATAGTATCACATAATGGTGCTCACGGCAAAAGCTATAAATTGGGAAGAAGGGTTTCGCTGAAACGAGGCGACTGCTACTGGGATGTAT
>JAHFCY010000064.1:0-13389 GCA_023249255.1 Candidatus Lindowiibacteriota bacterium
AGATTTCCGACAGCACGACTTCCTACGGTTCCTACAGCGGCGCTGTTCCCAACGAAAAAACCACATGGGGAAAACTGGACGCTCAAACCCCGCGGTTCATTATCGAATCGGACGCCACAATTGTCGCACCGCTTATCTTCGCCCACGTGCTGGGAAAATAGCCGGCGTTCAGTATGAAAACCATACCCGAATCCGGTTTCACGTCCCGGTTTCTCAACTCACTTCGCACTGCGTTTGATTTTCAGCCCGGCGAAGGATGGCCGCTGTCGCTGCTGATCGCCCATTCGTGCGCCCTGGCCATCGGCGTCCAGGTTTCCTACATCGCCGGCAACGCCCTCTTTCTGGCCAAATTCAACGTGGACAGTTTGCCGTATGTCTATATCGGATCCGGCTTGATCGTGACGGCCATCGGCTATGCGTATGAAAAACTCGCCTTGCGCGTTTCGGTCGGCCGGCTCTGGACGGTCGGGCTCCTGGCGATCCTGACTTCGATTGCAGCGTTTCGGGGCGTATTCGCGTTCACCGATTCCAAATGGCCGACGATGGTGTTTCTGATGTGGTGGGAGGCGATCGAGTGTCTGGGTATCCTCGAGTTCTGGGCGCTGGCGGGAAGAATTTTCAATATAAGGCAGGCCAAACGGCTGTTCCCTCTGATCGGCTGCGGGGAGGAAATCGCGATCATTCCGGCCGGGTTGATCATTCCGCTGGTCGTGCCGTTCATCGGAACGAAGAACCTCCTGATCGTCGCCGCGATCGGCGTGCTGGTCAGCCTTTTTCTGATGACCTATATCGTCCGCGCGTTTCCGGATCGGATTGCGGTCAAAGGCGAGGATGAGGACGAGGAGGACGAAGAGGGCGGGGCATCATTTTCCGAGTTGATCAAAAACCGCTATCTGCGGCTCATCTTTATCACGTCCGTCATGACGATCATCATGTTTTATCTCGTCAATTTTTCCTTCTATGACCGGGTGGAGACCCGCTACCCGGACGAATCCAAACTGGCCGGGTTTTTCGGAATATATTATGCGGTCCAATCCGCCGCATGCCTGTTGTTGAGGACAGTCGGCGGCCGATTGATCAATCGTTACGGTCTGTCGCTGGGCATTCTCGGTCTTCCCTGCATGATTTTGCTGGGCACGATGCCGGCGGTGACGATCGGCAGTTTTTCGGCGCTCGCCGGCCTGTTCTTCTGGCTTGTCATCGCGACCAATCTTTTTGACGATGTTCTCCGGTCGGTGATCGAGGAGCCGTCGGTGCTGGTTTTGTATCAGCCGCTTCCACCCGAACAGCGGATCGGCGCGCAGACGGCCGTCGAGGGTTATATCAAACCCTTCTCCGGCCTTGTGATCGGCGTGGTTCTGCTGGTTCTGACCAAATCGTTTGACTTCAAAGCCATTCATGCCTTGTACATGCTGGTTCCGGTTCTGCTCGTCTGGATTTTCTTCGCGGCGCGGCTTCGGAAGGAATACACCGGCACGCTCATGGGAGCCTTGTCCAGGCGCATCATGGGCGGCGAACGGCTCTCTCTCAACGACGATGCCAGCGTGGAGATTTTGAAGAAGGGTCTTGCGAGCGCCCATCCGGGCGAGGTGATTTACTCTCTAAAAATGCTGGAGGAGATCGCGCACGACTCGCTGGAGGCGTCGACGATCTCGCTCCTGGATCATTCGACTCCGGAGGTCCGGCGTTACGCGGCCCAGACCGTTGAACGGCGCGGGATGAAAGCGGCTCTGAACGATCTGACGATTCGATTGGAGAAGGAGATCGATCCGGCCGTGCGCGGCACGGTCATTCGAACTCTTTGCGCGCTTGGAGAACTCGAAACGGACATGCAAATGAAAAAATTCCTGAGCGACCCGTCTCCGCAGATCAGAAAAGGCGCGATGGTGGGGCTGTTGCGAAGCGGCGGGATCGAAGGTGTTTTGGCGGCGGGCGAGCGCTTTCTTTCGATGATCCATTCCGCTTCGGCGTCGGACCGGGTTCTGGCCGCGCAGGTGCTGGGCGATGTCGAGGTCCAGAGCTTTTACAGTCCGCTCTTGACCCTACTCGCGGATCCGGACGCGGCCGTGCAGAGGGAGGCGATCAAAGCGTCCGGTCGAATCGCCAATCCCCGGTTGTGGCCTCTGCTCATTGAAAAACTTTCGAGTCATCCCGTCGCCGGTGACGCCTGCGCGGCGCTCGCGAAAGCCGGCCCGTCCGTCGTCCCGATCCTCGATGAAGCGTTTGAGCGGCCCGGACAGACTCATGACATCCGCGCGAGGCTGATCCGGATCTGCGGCCACATCGAGGGATCCGATGCCGGCGCGATGCTGATCAAAAAACTTCAGTTTCCGGATGAAAAAATCCGCGGAGAAATTTTGCGGTCTTTGAAACTGCGGGGTTTTTCCGCCGGCCAGAACGAAATTCCAATCGTCCGGACGATGATCCACGACGAGGTGGCGGACGTCGCATGGACCCTGGCCGCGATCGTGGATGTCGGCGACGACGCCGTGTCCGGCGCGGATATCCTCACCCGGTCGCTTCGGCATGAAATTTTTCTCAATCAGGACAGAACGTTCCTTCTGCTCTCGTTCCTCTATCCTCCCGAACCGATCCTTCGCGCCCGTGCGAATCTGAACATTGATTCCGACGAAAAACGATCCTATGCCGTTGAGATTGTCGACAGCCTGCTGTCGCAGGATCTCAAAAACATCGTGATCCCTCTGATCGATGACATCACTCACGACCAGCGATTGAAACGACTGTACGACTCTTTTCCGCAGAAAGCTCTGGGTCGAACCGAACGATTGAAACTCCTCATCACGCGTCCACCGGCCCAGTCCTCCGCCTGGTCCAGGGCCTGTTCGGTTCACGCGGCATCCAGGCTCTGTTTTGATTCTCTGCGGGATGTCATCGAGGAAGCCCGGCGCGATTCCCATCCGCTGGTGCGGGAAACGGCCGAACGCGCGCTTGCCGTGAACGGGGGCTGATGCCTGTAATTCAAGGTCAGGCGCTTTCCACGCTCGAAAATTTATTGACAGTTCCGCTTGCCCATGTTTCCATCCGTGCCATGATTCATCCCGACACCGAGTTGAAATTCATCAACAGCGATATCGGATTCGGCGTTTTCGCCACACGGCTTATTCCCCGCGGCGCCGTTGTCTGGACCCTCTGTCAACTGGATCGCCGCTACACACGGGCCGAGGTTCGGGCCATGCCCCGGCCCTATCGGACGATCATCGACAAGTACGCCTATGCGAACGCCGAGGGGGATTACATCCTCTGCTGGGACGCGGCGCGATACGTCAATCATTCCTGCGACGTGAACACCTGCGACGTCGGAACCCATATCGAACTCGCCGCCAGGGATATCCTTCCCGGTGAGCAGATCACGTGCGATTACAGCTCGTGCAACATTCCCATCGAGTGTCTCTGCGGAGCCAAAAACTGCCGCGGGACCATCAAACCGGAGGACGTCCTGACCTATGGACCTCTCTGGGACGGCATCGTCCAGCGTACGCTTCCTTTCGCCGCGAACGTAGCTCAACCCCTTCTGCCATTCATACAGGACCCGGCGTTTTTCGCCGCTGTGATCAAGGACCCTTCGTTGATGCCATCCTATACCGACTTCTTTCGGTCCCCAACCGTGAGGAAACGCAGGACCGCGGTGCGTGTGTAAATTCGAGTCGGGGAGCGGCCATGCCCAGGAACGGTAAGAAATCCGAATTTCTCAAAGACCCCATCGAACATATCGACATCACCCGCCACAATGTCGTCCCGCTTGTCGAGGCGATGGGCAAGATGGCCTTCCAGGCGCGCAACCTGTCCCGGGCGGCCGGGATTTACGACACGATGATCGAGGACAAAGATTGCTCCATCATCCTGTGCCTGGCCGGGTCGCTTTTTTCGGCGGGCCTCAAGCGCGTCGTCTATGATCTCGTGGCCAACAACATGGTCGACACCATCGTCTCCACCGGCGCCAATATCGTGGATCAGGATTTCTTCGAGGCACTCGGATTCAAACATTACAGGGGAACTCCTTTTGTCAACGATCACGACCTCCGCGCCGCGCGCGTCGACCGCATCTACGACACCTTTATCGATGAAGATCAGATGGCCGTGTGCGACAACACGATCTCCGAGATCGCCGGAACGTTACAACCCCGGACCTACTCCTCCCGGGAATTTATCGAAGAGATGGGAAAATTCCTCGTCGGGAGATGCAAAGTCACGGATTCGATCGTTCTGACCGCCTGTCAGAAAGGCGTGCCGATCTTTGTGCCGGCATTCTCGGATTGCAGCGCGGGGTTTGGCCTTCTGCACCACCAAACGCACAACCCGGAATCGCACGTCTCGATCGACTCCGCGAGGGATTTGAGGGAATTGACGCAATGCAAGATGCAGACCATGCAGTCGGGTCTCTTGATGATCGGAGGCGGCACGCCGAAAAATTTCGCGCAGGACATCGTCGTGGCGGCCAAGATGATCGGACTTGAGCCGACGATGCACAAGTACGCGGTTCAGATCACCGTGGCCGACGAACGCGACGGCGCCCTCTCCGGCTCAACGCTCAAGGAAGCCTGCTCATGGGGCAAGGTGGACACCGCTTATGAGCAGATGGTGTTCGCGGAAGCGACGCTCGCCTTCCCGCTCCTCGCCGGCTACGCCTATCACAAAGGTTCATGGAAAGGCCGTGCGGCCCGCAATTTTAACGCCCTGCTGAACGAGGGCGCCTTAGTCACCGCTCGTCGCTGAATTCCGCGCGCCCCTTGGAAATCGCCGGAGACGTATTGCCCGGGAAGTTTCTCGGTGTGGACGTCCCGCTGGAAAAAGCCCGCTTTGTCGTCCTGCCGATTCCCTACGAGCGCACCACGTCGTACAAGAAAGGGACGGTGCTCGGACCCGAAAAATTCATAGAGGGATCGCAGGGACTGGAGTTGTGGGACGAGGAACTTCAAGTACAAACTTACAAACGTGGAATACATACGTTGCCCGCCGTCGTCTGCGATGAGGACGCGGAGACGCTGTTCCCGAAACTCGAGAATGAAGTTCTCCGACTGGCGCGGATGAAAAGGAAGACGTTGTTTTCCATCGGCGGCGAGCATTCCCTTTCCCAAGTTACCATCGCGGCATTCGCCAAGGTTTATCCGGGCCTGAACGTTCTGCACTTCGACGCGCACGCGGACCTGCGCCCGACCTATGAAGGCACGCCGCACAATCACGCCTGCGCGCTCTACCCCGCGTCCCGCATGTGCCGCATTGTCCAGGTCGGCATCCGATCGGTGGCGGAGGAGGAGGCGCACCTCACCAACGCGGGGAACGTGACGACGCTCTACATGCACGAAACCCGGGACATCCAAAAACTGTCGGCGCGCGTCCTCAAGGAATTGTCGTCCCCCGTTTATCTTTCCATCGATTTGGACGGTTTCGATCCGCACGTCATCCCCGGCGTCGGCACGCCCCAGCCCGGGGGGTTCTCGTGGTATGAGGGGCTTGATCTCTTCCGCGAAGCGATCGCCCGGAAAGACGTGGTGGGCGTGGACATCATGGAACTCTGCCCTCTTCAGGACACCAGCCAATCCGAACTCGCTGCCGCCAAGCTGGCTTACCGGCTCATGGGTTACCTTGGCCTCAAGGAGAAATAAAATACGCTCTCGGGAATTAATTGACAGCGGAATTTGCCGATGTTTCCATTAACTCCATGTTGCATCCCGACACACGCCGCGAATTTAGGACACCCGAGATCGGTGACGGAGTCGTCGCCACGCGCTTGATTCCCCGAGGTACCGTGATCTGGGTGCGGGACCCGCTTGACCTGTCCATCACCAAGCAGACATTCCGGTTGTTCCCCCCGTCCGTCCGCGAGCAAATCGACAAATACACGTTCTACGGCGAAGACGACTTGATGATCTTGTGTTGGGATCTTGCCCGCTACACGAACCATTCCTGCGATCCCAACTCCTTGACGATCCGGACGGACTTCACGATCGCGATCAGGGACATCCATCCCGGCGAGGAATTCGCCGAGGACTACGCCCTTCTGAATCTTCACGAGGATCAGACCTTCGACTGCCACTGCGGCGCGGCTCAATGCCGAAAACGCGTGGGACCCCATGACGTAGCGACCCAATCGGATAAATGGAGAGACGCGATATCGGGGGCCATGGCCCTGATGGACCAGGTCCGACAGCCTCTCAAGTTTCTCCTTCGAGCGGAATGCCTCGATCGAGCCCGTGCTTACTGCGCGACAGTCGCCGCGTCATGAAAAAATTCCTGCAATCGACGTTCGATATCGAGAACGACGAGGTAAAACCGGTCGGGCTGACGTTTCTGATCGGGTTTATCTGGGGCGTGTCGCAGATGTTCAGTTATACGGCGGCCAACACGATATTCTTATCCAAATACG
Source organism: Candidatus Lindowiibacteriota bacterium (assembly GCA_023249255.1). Classification (GTDB taxonomy): domain Bacteria; phylum Lindowbacteria; class 2-12-FULL-62-27; order 2-12-FULL-62-27; family 2-12-FULL-62-27; genus JAHFCY01. Next base: position 6,386 of record JAHFCY010000064.1, read on the forward strand.
GCGCCGATTATCTGGCGTATTCGTTCATCATCAACGCCGTCCTCGTCCCGCTGGCCGGCTACATCATCATGAAATTGGCCGAACGCTTTTCGTTTTCCAAGTACATCACGATCACGCTTGTGTTTTACTGCGTCATCCTGGCGGCGTTCCTGGTCGCCTTGACCGTTTCGACCGTCCGGCTACCTTCCATGATCTACCTTCTCTGGATCGACGTTGAAAACACGCTGTCCAACGTCCTGTTTATGAGCATCGTCAATAAGTTGTTCAACCTCCGACAATCCAAACGGTTGTACGGGATCTGCAGTTTCGGCGGCGAGTTCGCGTACATCCTCGGCGGCCTCGTGATCCCGATCATCGTAAAATTCACCGGCGCGCTGAACCTGACCGGCTTTGCGATCGGGTTCGACGTGCTGTCTCTCTTCGTGTTTTTCTCGATCATCAAATCATTCCCTGACAAGATCGCCGCGGCGGATGTGGCAGAGGACGGCGAGGAATCGGAACAGACCGGCGCGCCGTCATTCCTGTCTCTGTTGAAAAACAGGTATATCGCGGGGATCGTCACCGTCGCTTCACTGGCCGCCATGGCGACCTGTTTCGTGGAGAACGCCTACTTCGACCAGTTGCAGAGCTATCTTGGCGATGAAGTCAAAATCGCGCAGTTTCTAAGTCTGTTTTATACGGTTTCCTCCCTGTTTGTCCTGCTCGTCAGCGGGCTGGTGACCGCGCGGTTCATGAAAATTTTCGGCTTGTCCGCAAGCCTGCTCGTCAATCCGGTATTGGTTGGCCTGATCACACTGCTCTTCGTCATCGCCTCGAATTTCGGATTGTCGGCGCTCCTGGTCTTTTCGCTGGTCGTCGGCGTGCGGCTGACGAACTCGGTCATCTTTTCGTCCATCCACGGTTCGGCCTATTTCAATCTATTCCAGTCGGTGCCGGCGAGGGATCGGGACACGGCGATCAATTTTTCGGAAACGTTCATGGCGAACATCACGAGCGGACTCGCGGGACTCGTGCTTCTCGTCATGACGCAGTACTTCGACGCCGGCGCCCGGGGAATTCTGATCGGCGTTGAGGTCATCATCGTGTTCTGGCTCGCCATCTGCATCTTTCTCGGAAGCGAGTACAAGAAAAATCTAAGCGGCGTGCTGAAAAACAAAATGCTCCGGGGCGGGGACGTGTCGCTGGACGATCCGGCCGTGACCGCTCTTCTGCTTCAAAACCTGAAAAGTTCGAATCCGACCGAGATTATCAACAGCATCGACATGCTGGAGAAGGCGCGGTTCCGCGACATCAAGCTTCACGCCGTCGAACTGGCGCGCAACGACGATTCGGGAGTTCGGATCAAAGCCGCCGAGATTTACGAGAAGCACGGGGATTCCGGTGACGTGGCGCTCATATCGGAGATGCTCGCCGCTGAAAAAGATCCCGGAGCGGTCGCCGGCTGGCTTCGCGCGCGGGGATTCGCGAGCGAAGGCGAGTCCATCGAGAAGCTTGAATCGTATTTGAAGAACGCCAACCACACGATCGCTATCGGGGCGTTTTCGGCCCTCATCAAATATTGCAGTGTCGAAGGGATGATCGTCGCCGGAAGCGAGCTTCTGCGGTTGACCCGGTCGGCGGACGCGAACGAACGAAGTTTTGCGGCCGACGTCATCGGCGAGATCGGTCTGTCGAATCTGTACCGGCTCCTGTATCCGCTTCTGAAGGACGAAAATATGCCGGTGCGCAAGAATGCGCTGGCGGCGGCCGGTCGGCTGAACAATTCAAAACTGATTCCCTTCATGATCGACAATCTGACCAACGCCGAACTGCGGCACAACGCGATGAAAGGTTTGATTACGGCCGCCGAAAAGGCCATTCCCGCGCTTGAAAATCTCTACAAAAACTCCCCCGCCTCGCGCGAGCTGGTCGCGTATCTGTACGGTCGCATCAAGGGCAAAGAGGCGATCGTCTGTCTGAAGCAAAAATTGTCCGAGCCGGACCGGAACGTCTTGATCGCGGTCGTCCACTCGCTCGAAACGTGCCGGTTCGCGCCCGACGCGGGCGATTTGCCCCGGCTGAACGGCATTCTGAACGCCGCGTTGAAATACGGCGGCATTGTGCTGTGCGCCGAGAACGACATCGGCGGCGGCGAAAGCAACTACATCGTCCGCGAGGCGCTCAAATATGAAAAATTGAAAAACAAGGAATACATCTTCTCCCTGCTCACGATGATCTACCCGGGACACAACGTGAAAGACATCCGGTTCAATTACCTCTATTCCGGGGACGAGGAAAAAATAGCGCTCGCCATCGAACTGCTCGACAATATCCTGCACAAAAATCATCGGGACCTTCTGCTGTCACTTCTCGAGGACTCTAATGCCGAAAAATCCATCGCGGCGTTGAACCGCGGATTTCCGGAGATCGGGCTCCTGGGCCGGGACAAACGCCTGAACGAGATCATCTCCAACACCTCGGAATGGCGGAACAAGTGGCTGATGTCGACGGTCTATCACACGATCATCAAGTCCGGGTCGGCCGGGGAAAAACAATCGGTCCTCCGGAAACTCGAGGAAGCCCGGGAACAGGAGATCATGAGCGCGGTCATCGCGCAGAAGGAAAAATACTCGCTGGTCGACAAAGTCATCATCCTGAAAAAAGCCGAATTGTTTTCCGCCATCCCCGACGAAGTCATCGCGAAGATCGCCGAATTGGCCGAGCTCGTCGAATATCCGAAAGACGGGGCGATATTCCGGAAAGGCGAGCCGGGGTCTGCATTTTATATCGTCGCGGAAGGCCGCGTGAAGATCCATTCGGCGGATAAGATCATCGCGGAATTGGATGAAGGGAAGATATTCGGCGAATTGTCCGCGTTAAGTCCGGAAGTCCGGACCGCGGATGCAACGGCGCTCGATCGGACTCTGCTGTTGCGGCTGACCCAGAACGCCATCGGCCACATCATCGATGAACAGTTGGATGTATCCAAGGGCATTATCCGTATTCTCTGCCAGCGCATTCGAAACACGATCGCCGCGAAATCCGCGGCCGCGCAAAAATCTCCGGCGCCCCCCGTAGCGGCCGAAGTTGCGCCGGTCCCGGCGGATGGCGCTGCGCCGGATGCCGGTGAAGACAGGGAATTGACGGACATCGAAAAAATATTGATTCTCAAATCGGTCAGCATATTCAGCAAATTGGATGACGCCATTCTGAAGGACATCGCGGGCATTTCGAAGGAACAGCGATTGTTGCCCAACGAAGTGCTGTTCAGGACGGGCGACTCCGGGACGTCGATGTTTGTCATTGTCCATGGCGAAGTCAAAGTTCACGACGGCGACCATGTGATCGCGCGCCTCGGCGACCGGAAATTCATGGGCGAACTCGCGGCGCTCTCCTCCGAGTCGCGAACCGCTTCCGTCACCGCGTTGAAAAAAACGGATCTGCTCAAAATCACGCAGGAATCGCTGTACGAGATCATGTGGGATTACCCCGAAGTCGCAAAAGGGTTTATCCAGGTGTTGATTGACAGGTTAAGAAGTTTAATGAGGTAATCGAATCCTGCCATGATGAAAAACATTAAAAACTCGATCACGGTATTGACCTTGTTCTTTTCCCTGTTTGCTCCAGCCGCCGTTTCTCAAGCCGCCGAGGAATCACCGCTCACGGGAACATGGGGCGGTGTCCGCACAAAGCTTGAAGACAAGGGTGCGCTTCTTAAAGGTACATACACGGGAGACTATATCGCCGATCGTTCGGGCGGATTGAGACGAAAAAGGGCTTTCGTCGGAGCCGTGGATCTGTCGCTTACGTTGGACGCGGAAAAAATGCTCGGCTGGAAAGGGACAACCCTTTATCTTTACGGATTCGGCAACAACGGCGGGGCGCCAAGCAGGGACAATGTGGGCGACGCGCAGGGCGTGAGTTTTTACGAAACAGGGAGATATATGTGGACCATCAACGACGCGTCGATCGAGAAAAAACTTTTTAATGACCGCGTGTCCGTTCTCGGGGGACTGTATGATTTGAGCAATGACTTTGACCTGGTGGATTGCGCCCGTCTCTTCTTAAACAGTTCGTATTTTGTGAACCCCACGATATCGTCGAGCGGAGTAAACGGAGCATCCATTTATCCCGCGACGTCGTATGGCGGAAGAATCAGAGTACAGCCGATTGACGGATTTACGATTCAGACCGCGGTTCTGGACGGCATTCCCGGGAAACCGGTTTTCGGGAAATCGGACGGCCTGCTTCTCGCCACCGAACTGTCTCTTCTTGCCGGCTCGGAAGAAAATTCAACAACGCTTTACGGTAAATATGCCGTCGGGTACTGGCAATATACAGCCTGGTTTGACGATATCGCCGATGTGGACGACGACGGGAATGCCGTCAGAAGAAGCGGCAGTTCCGGCTTTTATGGACTGATCGAGAAAGCGCTCTACCATGAAAAAGAAAATCCTGACGCCGGGCTTGCGTTTTTTTTACGCCTCGGATCATGCGACCCGAACACAAACCAGTACGACCCTTACATGAGCGGCGGGCTTGTTTATACAGGATTGGTTAAAGGGCGGCCCGGGGACAAACTCGGACTCGCTTTTGCATCCGTTTCCAACAGCGCGAAATACAGGCAATCCATGTCCGCCGCGGGAACTCCCGTGGATACCACGGAAAAAAATCTCGAACTCACGTACCTTGCGCGGATCACGCCATGGCTTGCCATCCAGCCGGACTTTCAGTTCGTTATCAACCCGGGAATGGATATCGCCGTAAAAAATGCCGTGGTTGTCGGGTCCCGGTTTGCTGTCTCATTTTAAGTTGACGTCATCGTTCCCCCACCCCCTGTAAAAAATTCCAGTTGAAAACGCCTGTGGAGATGCTATGATGGGGGTCTCTTCGGACGTATATCGATCCGACAAACAAACATCGTCAGGAAGGAAACCCATCATGGTTCCGAAAAAGGAAGAACGCGAGAGCAAGCGCGAATTGCTCACTTCATCCGACTTGAGAAAGTCCATCCAGGTCGAACTGCGACGCATCCGGTCGATCGTCAAGGAAATTGCCTCCAATTACGTTTCGAAACTCGAGGCCAGCGCGGAGGACATGGCCAAGGGTCTGGAGGAAATTCAGATCGACGCCAAGGATGATCTGCGGAAAATTTTGAAATCCATCCGTGAATTGAACGTGAAGCCCAACAAGGGCCGCCGCAAGGATCTGCGCAAGATTGACGATCTGATCGAAACGCTTCGAGGGGAAGTCGACGTGCTTCGGGACAAGCAGGAGAAGGAGATGCGGGACAAGCCGGCTGAGACTTCGGATGCTCCCCGCCGCCGCGGCCGCCCTCCCAAACAGTCCGCCGCCGCCGGAATTCGCCGCCGCGGCCGCCCTCGAAAGAATCGGGCTCCGGCCGATTCGTCGATCTCGTCCGTTCCGGAATCCTCCGAATCATCTTCCGACCTCGTCCACGCCGCTTAAAAATTGACCGGCGGCGTTCGTTGCCGTAAAATTGCTTCTGCCATGATATTTTTGAGATTTATCCTGTCCGCTGTCTGTCTTGCGTCCGTGTCCGTTCAGGTTGGACTTGCGGGCGGTCTTGAGCGCGTTACGCCTCCTCCCGGCGATGTCGTGTCCGGGCCGTCCCACGCGCGATTTGGAGCGGCCGTGTTGCGCGGGGCGAGCCTGCCGGCGGTGTCTTTTTTCGGACAGCCGTCAGACGTCACGGCCGACACCGTCCTCGGCCAGCCCGATTTTTCGTCCAATGCCGACACAGGCCCGTGCCGGACGCGTATCGGCTATCCGATGGGCAGCGCCTATTACGTCCGGGGCGATTCACATTTTCTGTTTGTGTGCGATGAGGAATACAGCCGGGTTCTGATCTACGCCAATGCCGACCGCCTGACCAACGGACAGGCGGCATTTGCCGTCATTGGTCAGAGTGGGTTTGACACGGGTCAGGCCAACCGCGGTGCCTCGGTCCCGGACTCCAACACGTTGAGTTATCCCGCGGATATTTTCGTCGACGCGCAGGGCGATCTTTACGTGGCCGATTTTTACAACAATCGTGTGCTCGTCTTTCACGATCCCATCGGCACTGATCTGATTGCCGACTCGGTCTTCGGACAGAACGGATCGTTTACGTCGCGCCAGGCGAACCTCGGCGGCCGGGGCGCGTCAAGTCTCAACGGGCCGATCAGCGTCACGGTTGACGCCGACCGCAACCTCTACGTCGCCGACTGCAACAACCACCGCGTTCTGATTTATTTTGATCCGTTGAATAGTGATCCGGCCGCCGACCGCGTGATCGGCCAGGGCGACAGTTTCGCGTCGGGCACGGCCAACCCCGGTGGCGTCTCGGCCTCGTCGTTCAATCATCCCTATCGCGTCCGGCTTGATCCATCCGGAAATCTTTACGTCACCGACATCGACAACAGCCGCGGTCTTGTGTTCAACACCCCGCTGGACGAGGATCGCGTGGCCGACGCCGTCATCGGCCAGCCGAATTTTGCGTCCGGAACCGCCAACGCCGGAGGCCGGAGCGCATCGAGCATCAATGAGGCCTGCTCGCTCGGTGTCGACGCCTACGCGAACCTCTACATGGCCGACTGGGGCAACAACCGCGTCCTGTTTTATAAACGGCCTCTGGCCGAGGACACGGTGGCTGACATCGTGTTCGGTCAGAACGATTTTGCGTCGGCCGACACGTTTTCCCCGAGCGCGTTGAGCCTCTGGGGCGCCCAGCGGCTCGATTTTGATCCTGCCGGCAATCTCTACATTTCCGACTGCTACAATTCCCGCGTGGTGATTCACCGGATTGCCGCCGTTGCGAATTTGAGTCCCGTGCCATGGATCACCGTTCCGAAAACCGGCCAGTCGGTTTCCGGAAATGCCGTGAGCGTCATCGCGCATCTGGACGGTTCCGGCAAAGGCGTGACGATGCAATTTCAATACCGGAAGGAGCCGTCCACGACGTGGACCGTGCTCGGGCCGGATGTTCCTTCCCGGCCATACCAGTTGAAATGGAAGACGACCGC
>JAHFCY010000064.1:13399-14277 GCA_023249255.1 Candidatus Lindowiibacteriota bacterium
ATTCCGGTGCGGGTCACGATCAAACGGTCAAAGGCGGACATCGAGGAAAACGAGTCGGAAGCATCGGACGACAAGGACAAGGAAGGGGACGTCGTGAAAAAGGAAAAAGTCGAGAAGGGCCGAAAAATCACCGTGGCCGTCACGTCGAGCCTGACTGTCAGTATTCCGCCCGCGACGCTGGATACCGACGGCGTTCTCATCGCCAAAAAATTTGAGAAGAATCCGAAAGACAAAGTTCCGGACGACATCAAAAATCCGCAAGGCATTTCGTATCAGAGCCTGGAATTCGAAAGCGGGCCGGGTGTTTTCAAGGATTCGGTCACGCTGTCTTTTTCGTACAGCGACTCGGACAATGACGGTTTCATCGACGGCACGAACGTTCAGGAAACGAGCGCATGGGTGTTCTGGATGAGTTCGACCGACACCGAATGGCAAAGACTGGACACCGTGACGGTCAACGCCGATTCCAACACGATCACGGCAGGGGTCGCGCATTTCAGTTATTACGCCGTCTTCGGCGCGTCGTCTTCCTCCGCCTCATCTTTCTTTCCAAGCGCCTGTCTCATCTCAGAACTGCTGGCTGCTGATCGCCTGTCGCCGGGCGACGAACGGAGAGAATGGATTGAGGGAATTCTCCGCGAAGCGCGCGACAGGCTGATGGACATGCGGTTGGGCCGGGCATTCACAGAGTGGTACTATAAGCGTTGACCATGTCGATCAAAGTCAAAATTCCCACGATGATGTTGAAAATGACGGGACAAAACTCGGAGGTGTCAGTCAGAGCGAAGACCGTCCGTGAGATGATCGACCGCCTTGACGGCAAATTTGCCGGCGTAAAATCCATGATATTGAGCGCCGACGGGCAGATCAACCATCAT
>JAHFCY010000065.1 GCA_023249255.1 Candidatus Lindowiibacteriota bacterium
CTCGCCGTGAACGGCCGATTCCCGCGGAATTCCCTTCAGCCGATTTACGCGACGCGCCACCAGCCGCAGATAATCGGCGCATGAAAAACACGAGTCGATGGCGAGCGGCAGGCTTGCCGCCTCCGGGTCGAACCGGCGCTGATTGAGTTCGGAAAAAAATCGCCTCGTTTCCAGAAACGCCGTCCGGTCGAATCCATCGAACGGCCGGCCATCGATGAATTCATATAATCCGGCGTGCCGCTTCGGGTCGCAGGCCAGAGCGGCCGGCGTCCATGCCAATCCACGCCGCCGCGCGAATCGGCAAAATGAAAACTCGGCGCCCAGCCGGTCGCGCGGATCGTCGGGGCGGCGGAAATAAATTTTGAGCGCATATTTTCCGTCCCGGGTTGTGACGGCGTAGACGCGGTTGTTTCCGCCGCCGGTCAGAGGCTCGATCTCGATTTCACCCGCAGCGTCGCCGCCGGCCGCGCACGTTAAATTCCGCGCAAGATCGACGAGGTCGTCCGAATTCACATTCAGATGTCTGAACCGACCGGGGCGGGTTCCGCCGCGCCGTCGATCCTCCGGAGCGCATTCTCGATTTTTTCGGTGATGGCGTCCGGCGTGAGGCCCATGCGCTCCCGCGCATATCCCTGTCCCCCCGCCTCGTGCAGGAAATCATCGCTCGAACCGATTCGAAGCAACCGCGCGGTGACGGAGTCGTGGTCCGTGATCCATTCCGCCACAGCCCCGCCCAATCCCCCCATGCGGCTGTGCTCCTCCAGCGTTACCATCAGCTTGTGCCGCGAAAACGCCTCGCGCAGAAAATTCTCGTCGAGCGGTTTGACGGTGTGCAGACTCACGACGCCCGCCGCGATGTTTCGTTCGGCCAGGTTGTCGGCGATCTGGACTGCGGTCGGCAGCATGTTGCCCGTGCTGAGGAGGCAGACGTCCTCGCCGGTCCGCAGAGTCAGGGCGCGTCCCAGGACGAGATCGGGCGCGGTCTGATGAACAACCGGCTCGCCTTTTTTTCCCAGCCGCACGTAGACCGGCCCATCGTGCCGAAGGGCCGCCCGGATCGCCTGCCGCACTTCCATCGCGTCGCCGGGACACACAACGGTCATGCCGGGCATCATCCGAAGGATCGCGATGTCCTCGCAGGCGTGGTGGGTGATCCCGTTGGCGGCGTAAGAAAATCCGGCGCCGGTCCCCACGATGACCACCGGCGCGTGGTGCCCGCAGACATCGACGCGGATCTGCTCGAGGCACCGCGTTGTGATGAAAGACGCGATGGTGTAGGCGACCGGCCGCAGGCCTGACATGGCCATGCCGGCGGCCATCGTGATCATGTTGGGTTCCGCGACGCCGCAGTTGATGAACCGGTCCGGACAGCGTTCCTTGTATTTGTCGAAGAGACGGTTTCCAATGTCGCCCGAGAGGAGAACCAGCGTATCCATTTCCGGGGCGATCGCCGTGATTTCCGCCGCGAAGGCGTTTCGCATGTCAGGCCACTCCCAATTCCGCTTTCGCCGCCGAAACTTCAGCCGCGTCCGGGATGCGGTAATGCCAGTTGTTGTCGTCTTCCATGAATGAAATGCCCTTGCCTTTCACCGTGTGCGCGATCAGCGCGATCGGCTTGCCCGATCCGTCCGGGACGTTTTTCAGGAGGCGGGACAGCGCCGGCAAATCATGGCCGTCGACTTCGGATGCGCTCCATCCGAACGCCTCCCATTTTTCCTTGAGGGGCTCCAGCGCCAGAATGTCGCAGCTTCGGCCGGTGGCCTGCCATTTGTTGAAATCGATGATCGCCACCAACCGCTCCAGCCCGTGCTTGGGCGCCAGCATCGCGGCTTCCCACACGGTGCCTTCATTACACTCGCCGTCGCTCAGGAGAACGAACACCCGATACCGCTCGCGGCGAATTTTTGCAGCCAGGGCAAATCCAAGGCCCAGCGAAAGGCCGTGGCCGAGAGACCCGGTCGCGGCTTCCACTCCCGGCACGCACGCCGGCGCGGGATGCTCGGCGAGCGGACTGCCGGGTTTGGCGTATGTTTCCAGAAGCTCCTCCGGAAAAAATCCGCGCGCCGCGAGAACGGCGTACAGCGCCGTGGCCGCGTGGCCCTTGCTGAGAATGAACCGGTCCCGTCCGGGATCGGCCGGCCGCGCCGGGTCGATGTTCAAAATCCCGGAGTAGAGCGCAACCAGAATATCCACGCATGACAGGGAAGACCCCAGATGGGCGGTGCGCGCCTGGTGGGATAGTTCAACCAATTTCGCCCGGATTCGCCGGGCGGTCAGATCCGAGGACATGAAATTTTTATGCCTTTCTCCGTCTCGTGTGTAAAGACGGTGACGATCGGCCAATCCCGCACAATCGTTTCTCCAAATACGCCCGCGCTTTTTTCAGGTCCTGCGCGCCGCACAGTCTCGCCGCCTCCGCGAGTTCCTCTTCAAGCGTGTCGAAGACCCTCTTCTGCGCAACCCTGGCGTTGATCAGGCGAAGCCAGGGTTTCCGTTTGAAGAGTTCGAGGATTTCCCGTGCGCCGAAAAACGGGATTTTCGCGTGGAGCTGATCGAAAACCGAGCACAGAAGCGCGTAATCCTCCTTCGTATCGAGGGTGATCCTGAGATTCGAATCCCGAATAGATGCGTTCGCCGTCATGAGATGGTTCTTGAATTTTTCGGGGTTCTTCGCCAGGTGCAGGGTCACGTGCTCCTTTTCGAAGGCTGTCACGGCATGCCGGGCTGACGCGCGGAGAGCCTCGAACGACACGACCTCCACATTCAGGCCCGTCGGATACCGCACCGTCCGGGTGTAATCGTTTTTCATTTCCCGATGGCGGTCGACCGCCGCGTCGATCACGCCGGCATCGAGGCACGGATTGTCGCCGGTGAGCCTCACGATCACATCGATCCCATGTTCCCCGGCGGCCCGGACGTATCGGGACAGAACATCCGCCGCGTCGCCCCGGAAACACGGGACCTTCAATTTCCGGCACAAGGCCGCGATGCCGTCATCCTCCCCGCGCGTGGTCGTCGCGACGATCACCGCGTCGAGCCTCCGGGACTTCCCCGCCCGCCGGATGATGTGTTCCAGAACCGAAGTCTTCGCGCCGTAAGGAAGCGGCAGCAAAACTTTGCCGGGTAATCGCACAGAACCGTGCCTTGCCTGAATGATGCCGCCCGTTTTCATGCGCGGCCGTGATACCATTCACGGCCGGTCGCGTCCATGACTGCGAAAAGTCGTCCATCGTCCTCCGAATCTTGATTTCTCCCGGGTGGACAACTAGCATCGGCAAAGCGTTTGTCTTGGTCGTCCATCACGCCTGAGGGGGATCACCACTGATGCCGGCGGTCACGTTCTTGTCGATCCCGTCAAATCCGAATCACCCGCTTTCTCCGGACTTGCTGCGGGCGCTGGGCGGTGTTGACGAGCTGATCGAGGTTGGAAATGAGGAGCCATGCCTGAAGGTTGCGGCGGAGCGGTTTTGCATTCCGTTCCGTCATGTCCGATCCGCGCGCGGATTGGCGCGGCGGCTGAATCTGGGAATTTCCTTTTCGTCCGGCGAGTGGATCGCCGTCAGTTTCGGCGACGAGATTTTTGCTCCAGGCTGGATCACCGCCTTGAAGGGCCGTCTGGCCTCCTGCAAGGCCGGCGCGCTTCTTGTGCGCCCGGATTCCGGGCCGGGCTATCCGCTCGTCGTGGCCCGGCGGGAGGCGTTCGAGCATGGCGCCGTCGATGAGGGATTCCCCTGCCAACGGCTCGCCGCGCTTCACTGGGCCTTTCACATTCTCGGGCGTGTGTCCCGCAACGGCGGTCTCGACGAATGGAAGTGCGCACTCGTCGACGCCCGCCTGCCTCCTGTCGAACATCCGATGGCCGCGCTGATCGAGCTGGGGCGCGATCTCGATGCGCCGTGCCGGGAGGCCCTGTTGCGCGCGTGTCTGGATTCGCCCTCGGCGGTGGAGCAGGATTTGCTCTTCCAACTCGAGCGGACCCGTTTGTCGGCGTCGCGTCTCGACGGCTCGGCCTATCGGCGTCCGGCCGGATACAATCCGAAAAAATTCTGGGAATCGCAGGTCGGCGACTACGTCAAGTGGGAGGTCTATCAGCCGGATGAGCCGGAAATCGAGGAGATGGTGACCCGAACTTCGCCGCAATCGGTATTGGAACTTGGCTGTGGCGCCGGGCGTAACACCCGTTATTTTTCCGCCGCCCAACGCTATGTCGGCGTCGATCTGTCGATGACGCTTCTTCAGCGCGCGCGGGAACGGCAGGAGCAGAATTCGCGCGGCATTGTCTGCGGAGATATTTCAGCGCTGGGATTCGCCGGCGTCAGTTTCGATCTGGTCTTCGCCGATTCCACGCTTCAGCACGTCACGCCGGACCGCATTGAGCGATGCGTGGCCGATGCCGTCCGTGTTTCCTCCCGCTACATCGGCCTCATCGAATACACGCGGGAAATCGACGCGGCCGGGACCTGGTTTCAGCAGATCCATCTGTTTCCGCACAACTATCCGGACCTTTTTCATCCCTACGCCGATCTCGTCATTCGCCGCGAAACGACCCGTCGCGTTCATCCGGCGGTCAAAGAGATGTTCCTGTTCGAAAAGAGGGCATGAGATGATCGCGGTGGAGGCGACGGAGTGCGGGACCGGATTGAAGGAGGGCATGGGGACATGTTGCGGCAGTTTTGGCGAATTGCTCTACGGCGTTTTGTCCGGCGACATCCCGTTTCTCGTCAATCTGAAAATCCGGAACCGGTCATGCGTGCGGCTGAGGCTGCGGTCTCCCGCCTATTCGCCGCTGAAAGAAATGAACTTCGCGAGGTCTTACGAGCGCTTCGCCAAATCTTACAAAGTCATCCGGCACATCCTGACCGATTTTGGAATCCATAGCGACCCCTATCTCGAAATCGAATCCGACTTGCCGGTCGGCGCGGGACTGGGATCGAGCGAAGCTGACATGGTGGCGAGTATCCGGGCCCTGGGAGCGGCGCTGTCGATCGCCGTGAAACCGGACTATGTCTCGCGCGTGCTTCGGGAAATCGAACCGCACAATGGCGTCCATTACGCCGGCACAGCCGTCTACGAACCGGTGAGCGGGAAATTACTCGCGCAATATGATTCCGTGCCAGCCATCAATATTCTCGGGTTGGAATGTCCGCCCCCGACCGATGTGTTCGCCCCCGACCTCCCGCCTGATGCGTTCACGGAAGCCGACAGGGTCCGCTACAGGGAATTGCTGGAAGACGTGAAAGAGGCGCTGGCGGCGAAGGACATCGCGCGCGTCGGACGGATATCGACCGAGGGCGTCCGCATGCGGCATCGGATTCGTCCAAGGGAGGACTTTGAACTTGCGCTTGATCTGATGCGGCGAACCGGCGCGGTCGGCGTCGTCGCCGCGCACACAGGCTCCTCTCTGGGCCTGATGTACGAAAAAGACAGGCCAGACACGCAGGCGATCGAAGCCATGGTCCGTCCGTCGCTCGGCGCCGCCCGGATCCGCTGGTTCGAAACGGTCGACGCCGATTCATCCGATGAAGGCGAAATCATGTGGCCGGGAACCCGGCCGGCCCCGGCGATGTCCCATCGCCCGCCCGTCCGCGTATTTCTGAAAGAAGCCGTTGTCGGCCGGCCCGCCGCGGCCTGGTCGACCAAATACAGCTTGAAGTGCGCGGCCTGCGGCTGGAGTCACGTGGAGGACGCCTATTACATCGGCTGTCCCGACTGCGGCGGGCTTCTTGAGGTTGCGTTGAACGAAATTCCGAAAAATCCGATCGACCGGCGTTACACGTCCATCTTCAAATATCATCCGGTCATGCCGTACGATCCGTCCATTGAGGCCATCCTCGGGTTCGAGAACATCGACGACACGCCGGTCGTTTTCGCCGAGGCTCTCTCCAACCGGCTCGACATTGAACTCCACTTCAAGGATGAAACCGTCATGCCCAGCGGCACTTGGAAGGACAGGGAGGGATTCGTATCCCTGTACCGCCTGCTTCGGAGCGGCGTGACCGATCTGGTCGTGTTTTCGTCCGGAAATTCCGCGACGTCTCTTGCGCGCTCTGCCACGGCCGTGAACGGCCCGCGGTTGCACTTCGTGATTCCCCTCGCCTCCCGCCGCCGGCTCGAAACCTATCCGCAGTTTTTCAGCTCGGACCGCGTGAACGTGACGTTGTTCGAGGGCAGCAATGACGAGTGCATCGATCAGGCCCGCCGGCTCGCCGCCGAGCTGGGCTATCAGATCGAAGGCGGATTCACCAATTACGCGCGCCGCGAGGGTCTCAAACTTCTGGCGCTCGAAGTCATCCTCGGATGGGGCCGCAAGATCGACTGGTACGTTCAGGCGGTGGCGGGCGGCATCGGCGTCTATGGATTTTTCAAGGCGCACCAGGACCTCGGATTGGCGGATCAATGCCCGAAAATCCTTGGCGTCCAGCCCGCCATCTGCGCCCCGATGGTGAACGCGTGGAAAGCCGGCGCCTCCGCGCTCGATGAGGAGTGGGTGCCGCAGAAAATCATTCCGTCGAAATACGTGCGCGTCCTGCGCACCCGCCGGCCCGCGGACAGCTATCCGGTTTTGAAAAACATCATGGACAGAATCGGCGGACGGTTCGAGTCCGCGTCGGACGAACAAATTCATGAGGCCCTGCGGATGTTTTACCTCGATCCCTATTACCGGGAAGTTTGGCGCAACGAGAAACGGCTGGTCGGCCTCGAGCCGGCCACGGCGCTGGCGGGCATCGTGAAAGGCGTCGCCGAGGGATACATCCGGCGCGGCGAACGCGTTCTTCTGAACGTGAGCGGCGCCGCGAAAATCGGAGACGTCGATCTGGCGTGGATCTCGGACCTCCTATGACGGTCTGCGCGATCCGAGAGGATTCGGCGGAGGGCCTGGATCGCGCCGGTCTGCTCCCGTGGCTGGAACGGACCCGCGCCGAGTGGTTTCTCGAATATCTGGCGCCGTCCGCCGGGGCGAAGGCCCGGCATTTGTATCAGCGATTCATGTCGGTGGCGCGCAATCCGGCCGGCCGGGTCACTGTCCATGCGGAAGGCGGACCGGGGGAGATTCAGGCGGCGCTCGCAGTGGAACGGCTCGCGTGGGACAGCCTGCATTTCGGAATGGAATGCGCTCGGCTCGGCCCGTACTGCACCGCGGAGAATGTGGACCCGTCCCGTCTGGCGTCGATTCACGCGGAGATGCTTGAAGACGCCATCGCCTGGACCGCCGCAAAAAATTTCCGGCTTCTCCAGCGGCGTCTCCTGGCGTCGAACGCCGATGAAATTCGCGCGCTGGAACGTCTGGGATTCAGTCAGGCGGATCGGTTGATCACCCTGCATGCCGTGTTGCGGGATGGCGCAGAGAGCGCCTGCTCCGATCCGCCGTATTTCCGCCAGGCCGCGCCGGACGATCTTCCCGCGCTGGCGCGGATGGCGCGGGGCGCGTTTCCCCTGAGCCGGTTTGTCCGCGACGAGCGCCTGCGCGAGGCTGGTGGCGCGGAAGTCTACGTCAAGTGGATCGAAAATCTGGTCGTCGCGCGCCGCAGTCGCCTGGATGTGAAGGCCGCCGAAACGGAACTTGTCGTGTGCGCCGTCGACGGGCGTCCCGCGGGATGTCTGGCGTTTCGACGCGACGGGACTGTGGACGATCTTCTGGGTTGGCCCTTCGCCACGCTGGAGCTGGTTCTGGTGGATCCGGAATTCCGGGGGCGCGGAGTCGGCCGTCGGCTGGTCGAAGAGGCGATGCGCAGATGCCGGTGCGCCGGCGTCCGCGGGATGGAGGCGTCGACGTGGAGCGGCGCGGATGCGGCCTTGCGCCTCTATCAGAGCACTGGATTCCAACCCAGGGCGGAACTCCTGACCTTGCACCGCTGGATTTAAGAACGAGATGACCGTTTACGATCGGATCCGTGACGCGAGCCGCGTGTTTGTTGTTGCGGAAATTGGATCGAACCATAACGGCGATCTGAACACCGCGCTCCGCCTCATGGACGCGGCGCGCTCCGGGGGCGCCGACGCCGTCAAGTTTCAAAGTTTTCTGGCTGACCATCTGCTTTCGCGGGACCATCCGGATCATGCGATGTTGAGGAGACTGGAAATGCCCCGGGAGTGGTATCCCCGGCTGAAAGCGGAGGCTGCGTCGCGCGGGATGGTATTCTTTTCGACCGCGAGCAACGAGGTCACGCTGTCGTGGCTCGGGGAGATCGGCGTCGAATTGTACAAGATCGCCTCTTCCAACCTCACCCATCTGCCGCTCCTCCGAACGGTCGCCGCCGCGGGAACCCCGATTATCCTCTCCACCGGCATGGCCTCGCCCGGCGTCATTCAGGAGGCGGTTGAGACCCTGACGGAGTCCGGGAATGACCGCCTCTGCATCCTGCATTGCGTCAGTCGATATCCGACGCGTCCAGAAGATGTTCATCTGAGGTTCATGCAGAGCCTTCAAGAATTGTATCCCTATCCCGTCGGATTTTCAGACCACACGCCCGACCTGGGCATCGCGGTTGCCGCGGCGGCATTGGGCGCGCGCGTCATCGAGAAACATTTGACGCTCGACCGAAACATGGAGGGGCCCGATCATCACTTCGCTCTCGAGCCGGACCGCTTCGCGGATATGGTCCGTCAGATCCGGGACGTCGAACGTGCGCTCGGGAATCCATGGAAGCCCGCCGATCCCGCGGACTCGGCCGCGGCCGCACGCTACTGGCGCAGCCTTCATGCGGCGCGGGACCTTCCCGCGGGAACCGTGCTGGGCCGGAACGACTTCGTTGTAATCCGTCCGAATGACGGGCTTCATTCCCGCCACGCCGACGATGTCATCGGCCTGCGTCTGGCCCGAGGCCTCAAGGCGGGCCGGCCGATCACGTGGGAGGCGTTCCGCGATGAACGCGCTCTTTAATCGTCCATCTGTTCATCAGTCCGTTCAGACGATCGCCGCCGATCCGCGTCTTCGTCGCGTCTTCGAATCTCCCGTGCCGGCCGTCGTGCTCTTCCCGGTTTCCCACGCCGTCGCCTTCAGCGTCATTCGCGCGTTGCGGGACCAGTCCATTCCCATTCTGGCGGTCGATTTCAAGGAACAGGCCGCCGGCCTCTATTCGCGAAACGTCACGTCCCTGCTCCTGCCGAATTTCTACCGGTCGGAAACCGAATTCGTCGCGGGTATGATGGCCATCGGCCGGTGCTTCCGCGAGCGGCCCGTCCTTTTTTTCGTCGATGACGACGATCTGATCCTGTCTCTGAAGACACAGGAGGACTTCGAGCGATATTACCGTCTGCCTCTGTCCCCCTGGCCCATTGTGGAATCGGTGATGAACAAGGGCCGATTGTATCGAATCTGTCAGGAGCGGGGATATCCGATTCCCGACACGTGGTTCGCATCCTCCCTGGACGACGTCGACCGACAAAAAAATAATCTGAAATTTCCCTGCATCATCAAGCCGACGTATTCGACGCGCTTTCGGCAGGCGTTCGGTGTGAAAGCCCGCCGCTTTGACGATTTTCCGGCTCTGCGGAAATTCGCGCGCCGCGTCATCGAGGCCGGAATCGAGTTTGTGATTCAGGAATTCATCGCCGGCGCCGCCGATTCGCTCTACACTTACGCGGCCTATTCGAATGACGAAGGCAGGGTGATCGGCGGATTCACCGGGAGAAAACTCCATCAATTCCCGCCTGATTTCGGAACGTGCCGTCTTGCGGAAAGCGTGAATGATCCGGAACTCGAACGCGCGGGGCGGGAGCTGATCGGGATTCTGCGCTACCGCGGAATTTCGTTGATCGAATACAAGCGCGATCCCGTCGGCCGTTTTCGCCTCATCGAAATCAATCCGCGGCCCGGCGACTGGCCCGAGAGTCTGGCGCAGGAATGCGGCGCGAACATTGTCTGGATGGCCTACCGCGCGGCGACTGACCGGCCTGTGGATCCGGCGATCGGCCGCGGCGTCGGGGTCAAATGGGCGAATCTGGCGGAGGATTTCTACTATTGCGTTCGGGGATACCGGCTGCTCGGCTACCCGACCGCGCACCGGGGATTCTTCGGGTGGCTGAAGGACATCCGGGGTCTGCACGCTGAAGCGTTTTTTTCCTGGCGGGATCCCGTGCCGGCCTGGGTCCGGCTGAAGGGCATGTGCCGGGAATTCGCCGAGCGCGAGCGGCGGCTCGTCCGTTCGCTCTAGACCATGAGAGTTCTCTTCATCGTTGAGGCGGGCGCGGCGTACGGCATGGGGCATCTCATGCGATGCCGCGTTTTGATGCGCGAGATGAAGCGCCGCGGCGTGGACGTCGATCTCTGCCTGCGCGGCGATGCCGTCGTCCCCGAAGCATGCGCGTGGCCGGCGCGCATCGACGCTCAATCTTATGACTGGATCGTCATCGATGGATACGGATTTTTTGCGGAGGGGCTGTGCGAAAATTTGAAGCGGTCCGGCGCGCGCCTGCTGGTCATTGACGACCTGCCCCGCCCGCACGCCGCGGACGTGATTTTGAATCCGAACATGGAATCGCCCGGCGATAACGCGAATGGAGCCGGAGTCAATGGCCGTCGCCTCTTCGGTCCCCGCTACGCTCCGGTCGCGGAGGACTATGGACAAACGCGATGGGATAACCTAAACCACAAATCGTTGGAGCGAATTCTGATTTCCTGCGGAGGCGTGGACCGGATGGGCCGAACGGAACAGATTCTGGCTGATATCGAAGACTGGGACGCGCGGCTCGATTTGGACGTCGTGGTCGGTCCCTGGCATCCATTCGAAAAAGACTTGCGGGCCTACCGCGGCCGGCACCGGCTCGAGATTCACAAGGCGCCGGACGGCCTCGCGTCGCTCATGGAACGCGCCGACCTCATGATCTCCGCCGCCGGATCCACCGTATGGGAAGCCTGTGCGGTGGGAGTCCCGCTCGTCGCAATCCGCATTGTCGAGAACCAGACCGAACCCTGGCGAACCCTTCAACGGTTCAAGGCCGCGCTGTGCATGGACGCGTCGGATCTGTCGTCCGGCGAGTCGTCGAGCCGCCTGACGGGTCTCTTGCGCGAAGCCTCGCGCGAATCCGTGCGGTCGGAACTGTCCGCGCGGGGCCGGTCGCTTGTGGACGGCCGCGGCGCGGAGCGAACGGTCGACGAGATGCTGGCCGTATCCGAATCGGCGGCGTATGGCGCGGGTCCTCGTCGTTAGCGGCTCCCCGGGCGACGAAGTCCTGGGATGCGGCGGAACCCTCGCGCTCCACGCGCGCCGCGGGGATGAAATCCGCGTGGCGGTTCTTGGAGACGGCTGGACGTCCCGCATGCCGTCGCATGCAAAGGGAATCGAAACGGTCGACTTGGATGTCTTGGAAACCCAGGAGCGCGAGGCCCTGCGCATCCTCGGCGTTCAGACCATCGAGTACCACCGCTATGCCGACAACCGCTTTGACGTCATCCCCCTTCTGGATCTGGTCAAAACGGTGGAAAAGATCAAGGAGACCTTTGCGCCCGACATCGTCTACACCAACTCGCCTTTCGACCTCGGCATCGACCAGGAGCGGACCTGCCGCGCGGTCGTCACGGCCTTTCGGCCCCTCCCCGGCGACAATCGAACGGCGCTGTATTGTTTCGAAGTTCTCTCGTCAACCGGATGGAGGGCCGAGGAGGCCGCGCGCGTGTTTTCGCCGAACGTCTTTGTCAATATCCGCGAGACGCTGGACGCCAAACTTGCCGCGTTCAAGCGCCTCAGTTCGGAGGTCCGCGCCTGGCCGCATTCGCGGTCGAGCGAATCGATCGATCATCTCGCCCGAAGCCGCGGAGCCTTCGCCGGATTGGACGCCGCCGAAGCGTTCATGCTGCTCCGGGAAGTGAGGGACGTCAAATAGCCGCCCGGCCTGTGATTCTGGTGGTCGCTGCGCATCCGGACGATGAAGTCCTCGGATGCGGGGCCACGATCCGAAAGCGCGTCACGGAAGGCCTGGATGTCCATATCGCAATTCTGGGAGAAGGCGTGACGTCGCGATACGCAAAACGGGAGGAGGCCGACCCGAAACTCGTCGATCATCTCCGCCGCCAGGCCTTGAAGGTTTCCCGGATGCTTGGCGCCAAATCTCTTCACACCTACGGCCTGCCGGACAACCGGTTCGATACGGTTCCCATGCTCGACATCGTCAAGCAAATTGAAATCCTCATTCGGAAATTTCGCCCGCGCGTGATTTACACGCACCACGGCGGCGATCTCAATATCGACCACGGGATCATTCATCGGGCCACGCTGGCCGCGGCGCGCCCCGGTTTGGCGTCGTCGGTCCGCGAGATCTACAGTTTTGAAGTGGCGTCGTCGACCGAATGGTCCTTTGCGCAGGTTCAGCCCGTTTTTCGGCCCACCGTCTTTGTCGATGTCTCGGCCACGCTCGCGGTAAAACTCAAGGCCATGGCCGTCTACGACGGAGAGACCCGCAAATTTCCCCATCCCCGGTCCCTCGATGCCCTCAGGATTTCGGCCCAAAAGTGGGGCAGTGTCGCGGGCGTGAAGGCGGCTGAAGCATTCGAACTGATCCGGTCTGTCGAGTCGGATTGAATGAAAAGCGGGGGCAATCCGCGATGATGGCATTTCTGAAACGGTTGGTTCGGTACGTTCCGATCATTCTGTCGCAGGAACTGTCCGTTGAAACGATTTTCAAATTGATCGCGCTCCTGGCCCATGAACCCTGTCCCGACGGTTCCTCCTCCCGCCGCCCCTCCATTTTCGTCTACACGATGTATTGATCCCCGCGCGGCCGGCGAACCCGGCTCTCATCTCTCAACGATAAACGGCCCCATCGCGAGCACGTCGATCGCCGTCCACTCGAAGGTCCGCAGGGCGTCGGCCGGCGTTTCGACAATGGGCTCGCCGCGCCGGTTGAAGGAAGTGTTGAGGAGCGCATAGACGCCGGTTTGATCGCCGAAGGATCGGATCAGTTCCGCAAACAATGGATTGGCCGCGGCGTTCACCACCTGAACCCGCGCCGTGCCGTCCACGTGCGTCACGGCTTCGAGATTCGCCCGGCGTTCCGGGTGGACCGGCACGACGCACAGCATGAATTGATACGGCCACGGATCGGCGTCGCCGTTCGGAAATGAAAAATACTCCGGCGCATGAGAGCGCAGCGTGGCCGGTGCGAAGGGGCGAAAGAGTTCACGGAATTTCACGCGGGCGTTGACCACTCCCTTCATCCGGATGGACCGCGGGTCCGCCAGGATGCTGCGGTGACCCAGCGCCCGCGGCCCGAATTCGGACCGGCCCTGAAACCATCCGACGACTTTCCCCCCGGTCAGCGATTCGGAAACGCGTCGGACGAGTTCGTCCTCCGAGCGCGTCCGCTCAAAGGCGCAGCCGTTCTGCTGCAAAACCGCGGCCATGTCGTCGACGGAGTACTCCGCGCCCAGATAGGCGTGCTCCATGACGCGCGGGGACATGCGGGGGTGAATCGCGTGGTGGACCGCGAGCGCCGCGCCGGCCGACGCGCCGCTGTCTCCTGCGGCGGGTTGAATGTAGACGTGATCGAAACCGGATTCGGCGAGAATCCGGCCGTTGGCGGCGCTGTTGTAGGCGACGCCGCCCGCGATGCACAGCGACGCCATCCCGCTCCGCCGCCGTAATCCCTTCGCGAATCCGAGCAGGACTTCTTCGACGACTTCCTGAACGCTGGCGGCGACGTCCGCGTAATATTGGCTGCGCTCCGCCGCCCCCCGCGATCCGCCTCCGCCGTCGAGCTCCCGATCGAATCGTGGAATGTAGAACGGTTCTTCAGGCGGCCGGGGATCGCCGAAGAGATCGAGAAATTTCTGCGTGTAGCTTCGTTCGGTCGAATATTCATAGGAGAAGTGGTCCATGTCGAGTTCGAATCCCTCCGGCGAGACCTCCCGGAAAAGTTTCCAGACGCGATCCATGTATTTGGGTTCGCCGTAGGGAGCCATGCCCATGACTTTGTACTCGCCCTCGTTCACTTCGAATCCGAGAAACGCCGTGAAGGCGCTGTAGAGAAGGCCGATCGAATGCGGAAACATCACGCTGGCCGACCGCTCGAACGCCGAGCGCCGCGCGGTCCCGAGCGTGGTCGTGATCCATTCGCCCACGCCGTCCACCGTCAGGATCGCCGCCTCCGAAAACGGCGAGCAATAGAAGGAACTCGCCGCGTGGGACAGATGATGCTCCGAGAAAAGAACTTTCCGTTTGGGGACGCCGAGCCGCGTCCGGATGGTTTCCGATATCCAGAGTTTCTCCCGCCCCCAACTGCCGAGGATTTCACTGAAAATGGAATGGGAGCGCGGGAAATGTTTGGCGAGCGTGGCC
>JAHFCY010000066.1:0-2060 GCA_023249255.1 Candidatus Lindowiibacteriota bacterium
TTGTAAACGCCGCTGTCGGGGTTGGTCACCGAGGTCTGGATGTTGTTCTTCATCACGGTGTCGGATGATGAGTTTTGGTCAATATACATCTGGTATTTCGTATTCAACCGAACGTCATTTTGAGTCACTGTATTGTTCGATGAATAATTCTGTTCGATCCCGTAGTACGAATTCGAATTGGCCGTGTTGCCGCTCACCATGTTGTTTGAATTCCCAGACAGAGCGATGCCGCTCCACGAATTCGAATTGGCCGTGTTGACGGTCAAGGTGTTGTTGTTCGAATTTGAAAACAGAAAGATGCCATCGGTCGAATTGGAATAGGCGGTGTTGTTGATCACTGTGTTGCTCGAACTCGAATCCAGATAGATGCCATACGTATTCGAATTGGCCGTGTTGTTGCTTACCGTATTGCCGTCGGAACCATTGAACAGAAAAATCCCGCGGTCGCCGTTTGAGGTTGCGCTGTCGGCGGTCACGGTCGAGAGATCCACATTAACGAAATAAATGCCGTTATATGCGCCGGTCACACCGAGGTTTTTGATAATGAGTCCTTTCTGTGTATCCGCATATATGCCGTACAGCCCTGTCAGCGCATTCGCCCCCGGCGGATCAATCACCGTCGCGTTCGAATCTTTCCCGATGACCGAAATGTAATCCGTATCGATCTTAAACGCCGCCGTCTCCGTCGCGCTGACGCTGACGTACGTGTCGACATACCGCCCGGCGTCCACGAAAACCGTGTCGCCCTGTTTGACCCGCTGCATTGCCATCGCCACCGACCTGAACGGCCGCCGCGCCGTGCCCGAGCCGGCGAACGTGTCGGCGCCGCCGGCGTACGTGAACGAATCCGAAACCGTGTAGGAATCGTTCACAAACCATTTCGGCCCCGCGTACGACGGGATGCTGAATATCGTGTTGGCCGCGACGGCAACCACCGGCCCCGAATCCGCCGCCTGCATACCGGCTTCCCGGAATCGCGCCTGTCCTTGGAACGTCCCGCCTTCAAGCGCGTCCGTTTCGGTCACGATCACGACCAGAACGTCAATGCTCGTGCCGGCGAACGGATACAAAAGCGCCGTGTTCCGCCAGGTCGACGCCGTCGTGTAGGTGAGCGCGCCGATAAACGTATCGGCCGAAGTCAATTTCGAATCGGAGCTGGCGTCGGCGTAGAGGAGGATCGTATCGATGTCGGTTTTCCCAAGCGTCCCAAGATTGCCGACCGCAAACGCCGTGAGGGTGTCATTGGCCAAAGTCGCGCCGATCTTGAGCGCCATCACAACCACGGTATCGCCGGCGATGATCGTAGTATTGGGCGTATCCCCGCGTTTTGTCACGGTCACCTGATTGCTCGACGCGATAACTATTTTCCCGGTGACTGCGGCCGCCGTTCTGGGTCCCGAATCGAATTTGACTGACCCGATCGATTTGGTGTCGATCATCGCCTGAAACGTGTCGCCGATCCGCGCCGTGTCGTAAATATCGAGCGCGACGATGAATGTTTTCCCCGCCGAGCCGAGAAACGCGGCCGAGTCGTTCGCGATTGCCGATTGCCAATTGCCGATTGCCCCACTCGCGAGCGTCGCAATAAGCGTATCAACCCCCGCCATGATCTTCGAATCCGAATTCTCATCCCGCCACAGCCGCACCGTCACATCGCGCGTATCGGCTAGGCCGAGATTCCTCACCGCAAAAAATGAGAGCGTGTCGCCGGCCGCGGCCGTGTCCCCGCGAATCCAGACGGACAGCGCGACCACATTCGTCTCGCCGCGGGTTCGGGTGGAATCTGTGGGATCGGAATTGTTCGAGACCTTGAGCCTTTTGGCAATCGCAAACGTTTCCTCATTCGCCCAATACGACCGCGCCATCCCGCCGTCAATCGCCTGAACTGACCAGTAAAATATATCGGAATCGAGACCGATAAAAAAATACGCGTATGTATCGTTCTGGACATTGCCGAGGATCGTATTGCCGACCGAGTCCCCGGCTTTGGTGTCGGCCGAGACGATGTCGACCCCGCCGGGCTTTGAGCCGATGCGAATATTGTAAGTGAGCGCCGCGTT
>JAHFCY010000066.1:2070-14267 GCA_023249255.1 Candidatus Lindowiibacteriota bacterium
GCCGCGTTTGGCGTGGTATCAGCGGTGCCTCCCGGATTCCACCGAAGGACAATTGTTTCGCCTTCGAGAAATCGAGTGCCTTTCGTCGCGATGACCGGAGTGTCCGGCCGAACATCAGAAGGGCCTGTGGTGTCGGTTCTATAAATGATTAGTCGATAGTTTGCTCCACTATCAATATCTCCCGAAACGGCCAGATCCAGATCCCCGTCGCCGTCATAATCGCCCCATTGAATCGAGGACGCGTAGACCCCCGCATTGGCGCCCATCGGCTCGTCCGCCTTCCCGAAGGTCCCGCCGCCATTGTTCCGATAAACAATCAACCGATTGTTTATCCCAAAATCAATCGTTCCCGAGACGGCCAGATCCAGATCCCCGTCGTTATCATAATCGCCCCATTGAATCGACGAGTTCTGGACCCCCGCATTGGCGCCCATCGGCTCCGCCGCGTTGGTGAAAGTTCCGCCGCCATCGTTGCGATAGATGATCAATCGATAGTTTGTTCCACTCCATCCCGAAACGGCCAGATCCAGGTCGCCGTCGCCGTCATAATCTCCCCACTGGATCGAGCCAGATTGAACCCCCGCATTGACACCCATCGGTTCCGCCACGTTCGTGAAACTTCCTGCGCCGTTGTTCCGAAAAATGATCAATCGATAGGCTGATCCAGAATATCCCGAAACGGCCAGATCCAGATCGCCGTCGCCGTCATAATCGCCCCACTGAATCGAGGAGTAGACGACCCCCGCATTGGCGCCCATCGGCTCCGCGACGTTCGTGAAACTTCCGCCTCCGTCATTCCGATAAATGATCAATCGATTGTTTGTTCCATCATATCCCGAAACAGCCAGATCCAGATCGCCGTCGCCGTCATAATCGCCCCATTGAATCGAGGAGTTGACGACCCCCGCAATGGCACCCATCGGCTCCGCCGCGTTCGTGAAAGTTCCGCCGCCGTCGTTGCGATAAATGATTAATCGTTTGGTTGTTCCTCCATCGGGAGACCCCGAAACGGCCAGATCCAAATCGCCGTCACCGTCATAATCGCCCCATTGAATCGACGAGTTCTGGACCCCCGCATTGGCGCCCATCGGCTCCGACACGTTCGTGAAACTTCCGCCGCCATTGTTCCGATAAATGATCAATCGCCTGAGTCCATTCCATCCCGAAACGGCCAGATCCAGATCGCCGTCGCCGTCATAATCGCCCAATTGAATTGAGCCGTCGGAGACCCCCACATTGGCGCCCATCGGTTCCGCGGCCAGAACGAACGCGGTTTTAAGTTTGGTCAGCTTGGCATCCGTGAAATACGACTGATTGACATACGTCGCGGAGTCGAACGAGGTGAGCCGGTACGCGTAAGAATCGGAGGCCGCGCGCCCGGTATCGGTCCAGAATGTTTCAGTGGCGGTCGCGGTATGCACGAGATAAGAGCTGTCGGCCCAGTTGGTCGTGTCGGCCAGATTCGTCAGCCGGTAAATCTTCGCCCCCGCATATCCAACCGCCCCCCCGTTCGTCTCCTCATTGATCGTCGGGATCACCCACGAAACCTTGATCTGCCCATACACGCTCGTGTCCAGCGTCACGGATGTCGGCGGAGCCGGGGCGGTGGTGTCCGCGCCGGGGGTGGTGTCGACCGGGACGAGGCGGTAGGGGCTGAAGGTGATGCCCGATCCGATCATATTGCTGATCCACGCCCCATCCGTCGTCCCCCACCAGTTGCGGGTGAAATCGAATGGGTTGCCCGAGTTGTTGAACACCCCGCTGTTGGGGTTGGTCGGGCTCGTTTTGATATTGTTCTTCTGCACCGTGTCGGACGAGGATGCGCCGTCTATATAAATTTGATATTGGACATTGGAATCTACGGTGTTTTGGACAAAGACCGAACTCGTACAGCTATAAACATAGATCCCATATTTTGAATTCTCATTGAATGTGTTGTTCATCACGACGTAATTCGAAGCGCTACTGGTAATATTGAGACCAATCCCCCTTCCCGAATTTTGTTTGGCGGTATTATTTATGATCGTGTTGTTTGAACTACCGACCATGTCTATCCCGATACCAGAATTGAAACTCCCTGTATGAGTGTTAAAATTTGTCGTATTACCGATGATTGTATTATTTGAGCCATATAAGATATAAATCCCCCGTGCCTGTTCACTGGCCGCATCGAACCCGAATCTACTTCCATTGGCTGTGTTACCACTAATAATCGTTTTGCTTGAAAAGGCGACCAGTATACCCGCAACTCCACCTATTCCATATTCACCTGTATTAACCGAATCGACATAGTTGTTGTTAATGGTGTTGTTTAACCCTTGCACATACATACCCAATGCAGAATTCAAGATTAAAGAATTGTTATTGACGATACAGAACGAACTCGAATCCAAAAATATACCGGTATACGAGTTTGAATTAACCGTGTTGTTGCTCAAAGTATTGGTGTCAGAATTGTTTAAAAGATAAATTCCTCTATCGCCGCATACGCAGACACTATCCACCGTTACGGTCGACCGGATCACATTTATAAATTTAATGCCGTTATACGCGCCGGTGACCCCTAGATTTTTGATCGTTAATCCCGCCTGCGTGTCAGCGTAGATTCCGTAGAGATTGGTGACCGTCTTCGCCCCCGGCGGATCGATCACCGTCGTGTTCGAATCTTTGCCGATAATCGAAATGTAATCCGTATCGATCTTAAACGCCGCCGTCTCGGTTGCGCTGACGGTGACGTACGTATCGTTATACAACCCCGCGTCGACCCACACGGTGTCTCCCGATTTGACCTTCTGCAGAGCCTTCGCCACCGACCGGAACGGTTTCGACGGCGATCCATCGCCGTACGCCGTATCCGCCCCGCCCGCGTACGTAAACGAGTCGGTCGCGGCGTTTCGCGCGTCGTTTACGAACCAGTTCGGCCCTGCGTAGGGCGCCGGAGTATCGTTCGGCTGCGAATCCGAGAAGGCCGACTCATTCAAGAACGGCGTCGCGGTGTCAAACGCCGTCACGCGGTAATAGAATCCGAGGCTCGAAGTCGTCGTGTCCGTGAACTGAATCGTCCCCGCTCCCACCTGCCCGGTCTTGATCCACAGCGACGTGTCTTTCACCCGGCTCCGATAAATCCGGTATCCTGAAAGCCCCACCCCGCCGCCGCTCCCATCCTCATTCGCCGTCACCGCCGACCACTCCAGCTTGATGTTCAAACCGGACGTATCAATGATCGCCACCGTATCCGGCGCCTTCGGCGCGACAATGTCCGCGCCGGGGGTGGTGTCGACCGCGCTCACGCGCCAGGGATCAAAATCGATGCTTCCGGACGAATTGAAAATTCTCTTCCCAATCGCCGCCGAATCGGTCGTCCCCCACCAATTCCGTGAAAAATCGAACGAGTTGCCTGTGGTGTTGGAGACTCCACTGTCAGGATATGAAGACGAAGTCAAGATGTTGTTCTTCTGGACTGTGTCGGACGAGGAACTGTTTCTGATGTAGATTTGGTAAGGACCGTTCGAATCCAAAGTGTTCTGAACCACTATATTGTTCGAACCTGAATCCAGATATATGCCGCCATATCGTGCATTTAAACTTGCAAAGTTGTTGGTCACCGTGTTGTTAAAACCATACAGGCCGATTCCGGTCCAATTTGAGTTGGTAACGTTGTTACTGATCGTGTTGTTCGAAGCCGATACGTAAATACCGTAGGACCCCGTGGGACCCATCGCATTATTGCCGATGGTCCTGTTGTTGCTCACCACATGGCCGCTGCCGGCAACGTAAATGCCGTATGCTTGCCCGCCCGTCAAGGAATTGGTGATGTTTCCATTGGCAATGTTCTTGCTCACTGTGTGATTGATGCCGCTGACATATATTCCGTATACGCTCCCGAGCGCAGGGAGGCTTAAATTCTTATTGCCGGAAGACGAGTTGTTGATGATCACATCGTTTGCTCCAGTCACATAAATACCGTAAAAGTCGGAATTCCCCGAAGGAGAATTAGAATCCGTGTTGTTTCCATCGACGACACAGCCTGTGCAGGACGTCAGAGAAATGCTGTAGCCCGTCACGCCGAGATTTTTGATGGTCAATCCGCTCCGTGAGGACGCTGAAATACCGCCCGGAATCATCGTCGCGCTCGAATCCTTGCCGATGATCGAAATGGAGTCGATGCCGATCGTGCCTGCACCGAACGTTCCGGCGTCGACAAATATGGTGTCGCCGGCAACGGCAACGGTAAGAGCTTTCGTGATCGTCGCGTAGGGCTTCGACTGGCTGCCGTCTCCATAGGCGGTGTCGCTGCCGCCGGCATAGGTGAAAGAATCGGTCGATGCCGAATAGACGTCGTTGACGTAGTAGACGGCGGCTTGGGAGGAAACATTCAATGAAACAATGAACAATGCGGCAATCCCGGCCAATCGCAACATCCTGTTGCGGCCGGGACGGAACATCCATGTTCCAGTGAGCAATTCTCCTGCGCTAAAGCTACGGAGGACGGGTTGGCAACGGATGCGGGGACAAGGATTATTTGTCATTAGATATTTGTCATTCGTCATTTGTTATTTGCCCCAGGTAGTTCTGCCCTTAAATGACGAATGACGAATGACAAATAACAAATGAAAAATAGTCTTCTGTTCCGCATCATGATGCCTGCGCTCCTGCGTGCTTGACTTGCCTTTCGGCTTGACGGACAATCATGAGCATGAACGGCGATGAATATTTGGCGGAACTGCACAAACTCCGGCAGCGGATGCGGCTGGAGATGAAGGAGCGAGGTATATCGCTCCGGGAATATCTGGACGAGGCGTTGTCCAAACTCCCGCCTGTGCGAATATATACGGTCGATGAATTGCAGAACCTGTGTCGGACGAAAGAGACATCCAAGCCGTCCTGATGGTCGAATATATCGAGAAACTCTACCTTGAAACATCCGTCTTCGGATTTTTCGATGATCCACTGGAGATAAACAGAGACAAGCGTGACTCCGTTCAACTGCTTTTCGAGCAGATTTCCGAAGGTTTTTTCCACGGGATTTGCAGTGCTCTGACATACGCGGAGATCGGCAAGGGTCCGAACGCGGATGTCCGGATGGCATTGATCGAAAAGCATGGCATCCGGATCGCCGCTCCGGCTGTAAAGGATGTTCTTGAGCTTGGCGGCCGTTACATTCAAGACGGCGTCATTTCTCCGGCGCATGAAACGGACGCGCAACACGTGGCCGCCGCAACCCTCATTCGCGTCGACGTATTGGTTTCCCTCAATCTCCGGCACATCGTCAAAACGTGGCGCGAACGGCAGTTCAACGCCGTCAACCTGAAACTCGGTTATCCAATGATCCGCATCGCCACGCCGGAGGAAGTCGTGCGATACGCGGAGTGAAGAAGACGGATCGTTCACCCTCGCACTGACGGTGACGTACGTTTCGGCGTGCAACCCCGCGGTCGGCCGCCAGACATCCCTGTCGCGGAGGACGGGTTGGCAACGGATGCGGGGTGAAGGATTATTTGTCATTAGATATTTGTCATTCGTCATTTGTTATTTGCTCCCGAGGTCTGTGGTTGCGCGCTTGACTTGAATTGGAGGATTTAGGACAGTGTGAGCATGAAGAAGGCGCAGAACCGTGTGGCCGGCAATGGGAAATCCTATCCTGTCGTCATTGAATATGATCCAAGGGAGCCGGGCCTCCGTAAATATGCCGCGTTTGTTCCGAATCTGCCGGGCTGCCAGACGGACGGCAGGAGCCGCGACGAGGTCATCGAAAACATCAAGGACGCCATCAAGCTGTACCTGTCGGCGGAACCGATGATCCGAAGCCGGCGGCGGGCTGAAAGGCTGACCGTCCGCGTTTGACCGACCCACCCCGGAAAGTAATCCGCGTCTTAAAGAAAATCGGGTTTGAATTTTTCGGTCCCGGTAAAAAACATGACCTTTATATCCGCGGGACAACTCGCATCTCCATCCCGCGCCACGCCACCGACCTGAATACGCGGACATTCCACGCCATTTTGAAAGAGGCCGGTTTGAATCTCGAAAAATACATCGAACTTCGCTGAACGACCCCCCGTCGACAAAGATGGTTTTGTAGATGTCGTTGACGTAGTAGACGGCCGCCTCGGAGGAAACATTCAATGAAACAATGAAAAATAGTCTTTTGAATTGTTTCGCGCTTGACCGGCCCTCTCCAATGTACGATACTTTCGCCATGGGACGAGTATACGCGGAGGTTCGGGAGAATGGTCGAGGACTCTGGGCGCTGTTTGATACGGGGTCGAAGAATACGTACATTACTCAGGCCGGCGCGGCGAAGATTCCGCAACGGGTCATCCCTGAGCCCCGCCGGGTCGGGCTGGGCGGCAGAATCCGGACATCGGACAGAATCTGTGATTTTACCGCTTACATTCAGGAAAAGTCCGTTGATATCCAGGCATTCGTTACGGATGAACTCGGAACGGACGAGTCGGGCCGCCCGATCGAAATTTTGTTCGGCGCGCTGGCCATGCAGCAGTGGCATATCCGCGTGATCCCCGACGAAGAGCGTCTCGACCTGACCCACTACCCCGAAGAATTCATCGAATACTGACCGCCCCGGTGGGTTCTCCCACCCGGACAGGAAGGTTCCAGGCCGGCACATATTTAATACTTTATTTGAGAATATATAGTCAATCACTACAAGTAATATAAGAATGGTCAAAAAAATTTCGGGGGTCATGGGGACAGACCATGCAATACGGGGAAACCAGCACTGAAAAATCGACAATCGGCCGGAATGGGTGTATGAAAACGTGATGGGCGTGTGACGGGAATCACACGATTGACGGCGTTTCGCACTTCGCCGTCTCTCGAATCATCAGATAATGCGAAACGAGTTTCAAAAAATAGATGGGGGGAGATCCTTAAACTCGAGCACTCGGCGAACGCATTCATGAGTCCGAGGCGCCGATTTGCCCGCGACCCAACCCTCTTTACGTCCTGTCCTGCTCACGCACATCTATAAGGTTATGCGTTAACTGTACGCACCCGACCCCCTCGCGTCAAGTTTATTTTTGATATTTTTGAACCTTGATTTTCGGCCGGGTTCGGCCTATTCTACCGAATCCGCCCGTAGCTCAATTGGATAGAGCATCAGACTTCGGATCTGAGGGTTGGGGGTTCGATTCCCTCCGGGCGGGCATCTAAAGGTTGCCGAAGAGATCCTTGTCCTTGGCGAGTTTCGATCGCAGGCGAAGCATGCACTGGGTATGAATCTGGGAGACACGCGACTCGGTGACGTTGAGGACGTCGCCGATTTCCTTGAGCGTGAGCTCCTCATAATAATAGAGATAAACCACCTGCTTTTCCCGGTCTGGCAATTTCATGATGATGTCCTTCAATATGGACTTGGCCTCCTCGCGCTCGATGTGAAGATCGGGCGTGACGTGCTCGGCGTCCTCGACCTGATCGCCGACCGTGATTTCGTCGTCATCCTTGCCGATGTACCACACGGTGTTGAGCGAGAGCATGGACGTGCCGCTGATTTCGGAGAGAAGCTCGGCGTATTCCTCAAACGACATGCCCAGTGACTTTGAAATTTCCTCGTCGGACGGCGGCCGGCCGAGTTTGGCTTCGAGCCCCTGGATGTTGCGTTCGACGTCCCGGGCTTTTTTGCGGACCGATCGGGGGATCCAGTCGGACGCGCGAAGCTCGTCCAGAATGGCGCCCTGAATGCGCTGGTTGGCATAGGTTTTGAATTTGATGCCTCTCGTGATATCAAATTTTTCGACGGCGTCCATGAGCCCCAGTGTGCCGTAGCCGACGAGGTCGTCATATTCGACGTTGGGCGGCATGTTCATGGCCATTCGGCCGGCAATGAATTTAACCAGCGGCGCATGATACAGGATGAGTTTGTTCCGGCATTCGAGGTCCGCCGTCTTCTTGAATTTTTTCCAGAGCTGAAGCTCCTCTTCTTCCGTCATCACGATTTGTTCCATTCTTCTTCGAGGAGTGCGCATGGGCCAGCGGGTCATGACAGAAGTCCGTTAGCAAAATACCAGACGGCCACGACGAGAAGCCCGAGAACCAGAAGGACAACGACGATGAACAGCATCATCTGGATCGAAGGCATCTTGCTCTGCCCGCCGGCAAGGGACGGCGTGTCGGACGCCTCGACCTTGATCTTCAACCCCTCCTGAACGACCGTTTTGCCGTAGACACCGGGTCCGAACTCGGTGATGACGACAAGCCTCTGGGATTCGGTGCGTTCGATTTTTTTGATCGGCACTCGAACCGGGATGTTTTTGTCTCCATCTCTGGCGCGCAGAAGGTTGGCGACGTAGGAGGCCTGCGGCCGGGTGTCGATAATTTTGACCAGAATGAAATCCCCCACGTTGAGAGACGAGACCGGAGTGCCGGCGACCGGCGACAAAATGACATCCGTTTTCAGAGTGATTTCTCTGCCCCCGGTAATCCCCAGGCCAGGGGCGGAGGAGGCCGTCGATTCGCCCACGGACGGGTCGGTGGGCGGAACGCCTTCAGCCGGCGGTGCCTCGCCGGGCGGAGCAATTTCGTGGTCTGTAATTTTCAGGGTCAGCAGAGAAATGGTTTCGATTTCACAGTTGACGTCGACATCGGAATCTCCAAGGCTTGTACAGACGATCCGCCGGATGCGTGAATTCATGTCGTCGGCGGAATTGGATGTCAGAATCGGGATGATTTCAGCCATGTTTTCCTTGATGCTGAAGTCTATTTCTCCGGTCAGATCCTGGGAAATGGCCGGCACGCAATTTTGTTTGACCTGCGCCTCTATGATTTTTTTCTCGATCTGATCCCACGGCTGATTCAGGGGAATGTTGCCGAATTCGGCGTCGTACGACGCCATGGCCCGGACCCGATGAATTTTTTTGATCGTCTGAAAAATGATGATGATGAACCCGCCGTTCAACCGGTTGGTCTTGGCCGCATAACACCCCTTGACGACGGAAACAGTCGGCGACAGCAGTTTCTCCGCCTCCGCCACATCGTCCTTGGCCACTTGAAGCGCCAGAGTCAAATCCGCCTCCTTGCAATTTATTCTTGCAGCCATTTTCTGGATATCTTCCGCTTCCACGCCTCTATTCCTCCATGCCGTGAATAATCAGGACCTGATCAAATTCGCCGCTCGCCAAAATCGCCGTCACCGGAGAAGTTGCTCAAGTTTCTCGCGGTCGATCGACTGTTTTTCCAGATCCACCACTTTCGCGTCGCCCTTGCCGGTCGGTTTGGGCCCTCCGGCGGAAAAGAGATATTTGCCTGGAGGCGCCAGCCGGGACATCAGATGAAAAGCGACATACGACCACAGAAACACTCCCGCGAACACGATGAGAGCACGCTGGCCGGCGAGGGCCGCTGTCTGATCCAGAACGAAAAAAAAAGCCAGAGCCGCCGTAAAAAGAGAAGTGAGGATCGCCGGTTTCATCGCAGACATCGAATTGCCGGCAGTGTACACAACGCCGCCGCCTGTGGCAAGGCCATTCACTCAGGGCGCAAGGCCGATAATCCGTCGGGCCAGGCGGCGCGGACTGGCCGGTTCGATGTGGTCCGGGACTTCCTGTCCCGTGGTCAGAAAGACGGCCGGAAGTTTCGACGAGAGCATGATGGACAACAGCGAGCCGTAGGTTTTGGTTTCATCCAGTTTGGTAAAGACCATGCCGGCTGGATTCAGCGCCTGATAGGACATGGCATATCGGTCGATGTCTGCAAGCCTGGTTGGCGCGGACAGAACAAGCAGGACAGCGGGCGGCGGAAGGCGAACGCCGCCGAGCTGCTTGAGATATCCTGAAAATTCGGCCAGAACCGCCGTTGAACAGGGGTCCTTGCCCGGCGTATCCACGAGGATCATGTCCTTGTCGGCATGCCGGACGACCGCCGAGGCCAATTCACGCTCGTCCATGACGATTTCAATCGATGCGGAAATGAGGTCGGCATAGGTCTTGAGCTGTTCGGCCGCGGCAACACGCATGGTGTCGAGCGTCACAAAGGCAATCTTCATTTTCTCGTCGCGGCAGGCCAGAGCGGCGACTTTGGCCAGCGTCGTGGTTTTGCCGGCGCCTGCCGGGCCGACGAAAAAGGCGATCCTCGGCCGACGGGATGAAAACAGCTGGTCGAGGGCGGATGTCTGGACGCGGGGAGTGAGGATCTCCTCCAGATGCTCCGCGACTTTGTTGCTGTCATTGATGTCGAGGGATGGGCGCTGGCAGAGAATGTCCATCAGCTCCATGCACAATTCCCGCGGAACCTCCTGCATGTTCAGCCGCTGGTAAAACGGCTGAAGGGCGCCCGGAAGAATGACGTGCTCCGAAGCGGCGTGGGCCATGGAAACCGAAGCGTTCATCTGTTCGGACAG
Organism: Candidatus Lindowiibacteriota bacterium; assembly: GCA_023249255.1. Taxonomy (GTDB): domain Bacteria; phylum Lindowbacteria; class 2-12-FULL-62-27; order 2-12-FULL-62-27; family 2-12-FULL-62-27; genus JAHFCY01. Next base: position 12,422 of record JAHFCY010000066.1, read on the forward strand.
GGCCCGGATTTCACGCATTTCCTTGAGGATCGTCCGGACGATCGGGTCTTCGATGCCGGCGAGCGGTGTGTGTGCGGGCGTGCGTCGTTCTGTCGGCGGGCTCGTGCGTCGGCGCTCGGCTGTGGGCGGCGGGGGTTCGGCGATGCGCGTATCTGCGAACGGCAGGGCCGGTTCGTCGATGAGATGGTTGACCGGCTGTTGAACGCGGGACCTGGGAGACTGCGGCCGGGCCGGCTGACCGGCCGGCCTGCGCGGGGTTGGCAGGACGGGTGAACCCCGCACCAACTGGGCCGCCGCAGGTGTCTGTGGCGCCTGCATGGCAGCGGAATTATCGGGCGCAGTGTAGGCGTAGACTTGCCACTTTTTCTTCCCGAGAATTCCCGTGAGACCCCCGTTGCTGACCTCTCTGGGATTGAGAATGGCCGCGTTCGGGCCAAGCTCCTGTGTGACTTTGCTCATCAATTCTTTGACGCTTTCCGCCTCAAACAATTTGTACATACCCGCCCCCTTCACTTACAGTTCAATCTTCATCCCGCTCTCAGCCATCCCTGGCCTGCGCGGGATTTCCTTCATCCGGTCGGTCATCCGGTCGATCATCCGACGGGAACTGCCATCGCCGGTTCCCGGACCGTGCCCCGCGTTTTCAAGATGACGCCACGCGCAATCTCGTTGTACGAAAGGACCTTGAGGTTCGACACCGCCGGCGACAGGAAATCCCAGATGACCGGCCGGATCCGCGGTGACGCCAGGATGATGGGCGTAAGCCCATCGTCTATGAGTTTTTTGAGTTCGATCCGGAATGACTCGATAAGATCGTGCATTTCTTTCATCGGAAGATTCAGATTGGCGCCGTCGGCCGTGAAGACGCTTTTCTGATTGATTTTGGATTCAAGATCCGGAGCGAGCATGACGACGTTGATGACGTTGTCGGATTCGCGGATCGATTCACAGATGCTGCGGGCAAGCGCGGCGCGGACGGCCTCGGCGCGTGAGAGCGGATCGGGCATCTGCGTTGCCTTGTCGGCGAGCGTTTCGAGGATCGTGACCATGTCGCGGATCGAAATGCCCTCCCGGAGCAAGAGTTGCAGGACTTTTTGGACGCCGCCAAGCTGGGCCGTCCGCAGGACCTCGTCGACGAGGGCCGGCGCGGACTGTTTGACGTGATCGAGAATTTTCTGGGTTTCCTGGCGGGTGAGCAATTCGGCGGCGTGGCGCTTGATGATTTCGGTCAGATGGGTCACGACGACGGTTGTGGGATCGACGACCGAGTAGCCGGAATGCTCGGCCTTCTCGCGATCTTTTTCATAAATCCAGACGGACGCGATGCCGTAGACGGGTTCCCGGACCGCCTCGCCGCTCACGGGCTCTTTGACCCTGCCGCTCGCCATGGCGAGAAATCGTTCGGGGTAGACGAAAAATGAGCCGACGGTAACGCCACGGATTCTGGCGATATAATCGTTGGCCTTGAGTTGGAGATTGTCGCGGATCCGGATCGGCGGCACGACGATGCCAAGATCAATCGCCGCGCGTCGGCGAAGCGACGCAATACGTTCCAGCATGTCCCCGCCCTGCTCGGGGTCGACGAGCGGGATGAGTCCGTATCCGATCTCCAGTTCCATGGATTCGACGTTGAGAAGGGCCGTGACATCCTCCGGCGATTTCGTCGGCGTTTTCTTTTTCGCCTCCTCCTCTTTTTTGGTTTCCTCCACCTTCTTCTTCTGCTCCGACGCGGACATGGACAGAAGCCCGGTGACGGCTCCGGCGAGGACGAAGGGGACCATCGGCATGGGCGTGGCGATGCCGAGAAACATGAGCGTGCCGGACGTGATGGCCATGGCGCGGCCGT
>JAHFCY010000067.1 GCA_023249255.1 Candidatus Lindowiibacteriota bacterium
CGATCGTGGCCGACAGTTTTGGACGAAGATAGTCCGGCGCCGTCGCCAGAAGACGGTATCGCCGCTGGCCTCCCGGCGCGACACTCGGACGATTCCCGGGGCCTTCACCGAGAATCTCCAATAGCATGTCTCGCCGACGATTTCGCAGATTCAAGACGTCGTCCAGCCGCGTTTCTTCCAGGGATGTGATGCCGTCAATCCGGTCTGTGTCGCTGTCCAGAATGGCCCGGCGCTTCTGATGCGCCAGATCGATCAGGGATTCGATCAGACCAAGTTCCCCGGAGAGAGCGTCCAGATAAGATCCGTGTCTCTCCACTCCAAATCCATCCTTGGTTTTGGGTTCGTATGTATCCACCACTACAGTTCAACTTATCGGCAGTTTGACGGGGAAAAATAAAGGCTGTGTGGGTCTCCCGCTTTTACAATCCGCGCGCGAGCGTGAACAGAACCACCTTTTGAAATCCCCGGTCTTTCAGCGCGTCGGCGCAGGCCGAGGCGGTCGAACCGGTAGTCAAGATATCATCGATGAGAAGCACGGATCGCGTCCGCATGCCGGTTGGAACCGCCGCCGAAAACGCGCCCTTCACGTTTTCAATCCGGTTTCTCCGGGACAGTTCGGCCTGGGGAGGGCAATCGCGGATCCGCCGAAGGAGTCCCGCAACCGGCCGCTGATATTTTTCGGCGAGATGTTTTGCGATTTCCTCGGCCAGGTCAACGCCGCGCCCGGCCTTTCTCCGGTCTGTTGTCGGCGCCCACGTGAATACGTCAAAAAGATATGGATTGAAGTCCTCATCCGGCCCGATGTGTTCGAGTGCCGCGTCAACGATCGCCGCGATCCATTCCGGGCGGTTGGAAAATTTTACGCGATGCCAGAGTTTCCGGAATGTGCCGTCGTAGACGAAAACGGAAATCGCCCGGTCAAACCGTCGAAAGCCCGATCGGCATTCCCAGCATCGTGTGCGGGATCCGGGCCGGTTTCGAATTGTTTTCCCGCACGTTGGACATCGATCCTTCGGCAGAAAATGCAGATCGTCCCGGCACTCATCGCAGAGCGGCAGCCCGCCGCTTGGCGGAATTTCACGCTCGCACCGCCGGCATTCGGGCGGATAGACGAGATCGGCAAGCCCGCGAAGAACGCCGGTCAAAAGTCCCACGACAGGGAATCCTTCATAGCCGCGACGCCATCTCTTTGGCTTCGACGATGACGTCCGAGATCGCGACGTAACGCCAGGCGCCAAACCGCCCGAGAAGTTCCACGCCGCGCCGCTGCAGCCGCCGGATCAGGCCATCCCGCCACCGCGCGAGTCCGATCAACGGAATCGGATACGCATGCCGGATGTCGAGCCGATGAACGGTATCGACCGCACGTTTGCCGGAAATGAATCCCAGCCGTTCGAGATGCCGCCGCACGTCTGAAAAACGAAATCGGCCCAACCGGTCGGGCGGCGCCGCGCATTCGACATAGAGCGCGCCGCAGCCCCGTGGGGCGCTGGATGGAGAGATGTTGCTGTAGACGCCGAACCGATAAAACGGCGCTGTTGGATCCGGCACGTAGCACCAGTGAAAATCCCGGTAAAACGACTTGCGAAGTCCCACGTTGAATACCGTCACGCCCGTCGCCCGGCACACATCCGGAACTGCGCGCCCTGCGAGCCGTAAAAATTGAGGCAAGGGAATTGTCGAGACCAGCCGTTCATACCGCCACTCGCCTGCATCCGTCCGCACGACGCGCCGGTTGAGATCGATCGACCGGATGGATGTGTTCAGGATTGTCCGATCGCTGACGGATGCGGCGAGCCGCCCGGCCACCGTTCCCATCCCGCCGCGTTTCGGATAATAAAACACGGCGTTGTACCCCCACGGATCTTTTTGTTTGAGAAATGCGCTCTTCAGAATGTCCGCCGCGCCGGATGAGGGGATGAAACGCGGGACCCAGTCGGCCGACATGCGCCGAAGATCGATATTCCAGAGTTTGGAGTTGTACGGATACATGAATTGCCGCCCGACGCCGTCACCGCAGGTCGCGTGAATCCAGTCATGGAAATTTTTCGGCGCGGCCTTCCGCCTCTCGAAAAATCCCTTCAGCGCCTCGCCGACCCGCTCCGGCGTTTGAAAAAAAAGATTCTGCTGGTACGGAAACGGCACAAGCCGGCCGTCGACCAGGCAGACCGCGCGGCGATCGATTCGATGGAGCGGTACATGAAGACGATTTCGGATGAGATCGAGCACTTCCGGGTTGTTTGTGTGAAGCAGGTGCCCTGAATGGTCAAACGTGTATGGTCCGACCCGAAAACTTCCGGCCAATCCACCGGCCCGCCCGGATTTCTCCAGCACCACCGCGTTCACGCCCCGGTCTTTGAGAAAAAGCGCCATCGAAAGCCCCGCCGGGCCGCCTCCCAAAATCAAAACCGGGACGTTCACGTCACACGAATTCTGGCAAGCGCCGCGCCGATTCCGACTGCGGCGGCAATCGCGCAGGCGGCGATGAACGCGGCGTAGGGCAGAGGACAAAATACAACACCCGGCGCCAGGACCGCACCGGCCGCGCCAAGACCCAGAAGACTCCACAGGACCTTTCTGTCGCTCCATCCCATCTTTCTGAGACGGACCGCCACATGATCGGGACTTCCCCGGATCGGCGACTGGCCTTTCATCAGGCGGAGAATCACCACAAACACGAGATCGTACAGCGGCAGGATAAACACCATGAACGGCACGAGAAGTCCGACACTATGGCCGGGTGTGTAGGATTCGCCGATCGCAAGCCCCGCGAGCAAAAATCCGATGGAAAGACTTCCGGCGTCTCCCAGAAACTGCGTCGCGGGCGGATGATTCGCCAGAAAAAACGCGGCGGTGCCGCCGACGAGCGCCGCCGACGAAACAGTCACAAACGTTTTGTCGTACAGCTCGGTGAAAACGGACACGAGCAGAAGTCCGACGCCGATGACGGCCGCCGCGCCGCTGCAGAGCCCGTCGTGAACGTCGATAATGTTGAACGCGTTGGTGATCGCCATCATCCAGAGATACGTCAGAATAAAATTAACGGCCGGCGGCAGAACGTGGATGCTGACGTGCAATCCGCCTGAAATGGCGATCGTTGTGGCCAGGAATTGAAACAGAAGTTTGACGTATGGCGAAATCGGTCGAAGGTCGTCGGCAAGTCCCATGCAGAGCATGGCCGAGGTTCCGATCAGGAGGGATCGAAGCTCATCCGGCATCGCGCCGGGATATCCCGCCATTGCCGCCGCCACGCCCGCGGCCACGGCCATGCCCCCGAGATAGGGAACAGCCCGGCCGTGCTCTTTCAACGCGGACGGACTGTCGAGCACGTCAAATCGCCTCGCGAGAGATTTGAACAAAGGAATGCAGACAGCCGCCGCGGCAAATGAAACAACGGCCGGCCGGACAATCATCTGGATCACGGGAAAATCAGAAAGTCGCGTCGCCGCTCAGGCGTCGCCAAAGCAGGCAAGCGTCAGGGGTGCGTGTCGGATGGCGCGGGCGTTGCGGCCTGCGGCGCGGGTGGAACACTTTCCGGCGACCAGATCTCCTTGAGTTGAGGACCCAGCGCGACCACCACCGCAATCACGATGATGAGAATAAGACCGATGATCAATCCGTATTCAACGACGCCCTGGCCACGATTGGACTCCATGTTGCTGAACCCCCTTTTCGTTGAGTTCCTGACGTAACCGCCCGAACCTAACAGACCTCGCTTGAGCCGTCAAGCAACGGTTTCGATGGTTTCGATAAGACTATCCAGCGTTGATTGCGGCGATTCGGCGTGAACGCAGAGCCGTCGGCGCCTCCCTTCGGCAGTGGTGATTGGGCCGATGCTGACTAGCGACGTGTGGCCAAGATCGAGTCCCCGCGAAAATTCCGCGAAGACCCGCGCCATGGAGGCGCTGGTGAGAGGGACGATCCCCCCGGGTGTCGATCGAATCCATGCCCGAATGCCGCGCCGGGCCGCCCGTACCGGCGTCGTGCGATACATCGGAACGCAATCAACCCGATGCCCGGCCGCCCGCAAAAATTGAGCAAGCGTGTCCCGGCCCGCTTCGGCTTGAGGCAACGCGATGAACAAGCGCCGTCCCGCTCCCCGCCTTCCGCGCACCGTTTCGATCAGCGCTTGCGCAAGCCCCTCGGACCGGTAGTCGCGTTCGGGAATGAGATCCGCCCGCCCTCCGAAAGCGGAGAGAGCCTCTTGCGTACCCGGGCCGATCACGGCCAACTTCACGCGCCGCCGCGTGCCGCGCAAAATTCGCGCGAGCAGACGAACGGTATTCGCGGACGTCAACAAGAGCCAGTCATATTCGTCCATCCGGCTGATCATTCGAACGAGTGCGCGATTCGGCCGGATTGGAACAATTTCAATTGCCGGGATTTCGGTGACGAGTGCGCCCCGCTTTTTCAACAGAGTTGAAAGTTTTCCCGATTGGTGGGCCGGTCGCATGACGAGAATCGGCTTTCGAGTCAGCGGCGGTCTTCGCAGATCCACGACGCGGCCGATGATCGTGATCGCGGGTGATTCGACGCGATGCCGCGCGGTCCGTTCGGCGATATCGCCGAGGCGTGCGGTGACCACACGCTGGCGGGTCGTCGTTGCGTTTGAGATCACCGCCGCCGGAAGATTGGGATCGGCGCCCGCTTGAATGAGAGACCGGACAATGGCGGGCAGAGCCCGAAGGCCCATGTAAAATCCCCATGTGCCGCCAAGGCGAACCAGCGCCTGAACGTCCCGTTTCGGAATTGCCGGCTTGCCTCCTCGTTCCGATTCGGCCGCCGCCGTCAACAGCGTCAGGCTCGACGCACAGCGGCGATCCGTCAGGGGAAATCCGGCTCCGGCTGCGGCCCCGGCCGCGGCGGTGATTCCCGGAATGGCCCGGACGTCGGCGCCGGCGGCTCTCAACGCATCGGATTCCTCTCCTCCGCGCCCGAACAAGAACGGATCGCCGCCTTTGAGCCGGACCACGTGATCGCCCAGCCGCGCGGCTCGGATCAGCCGGCGATTGATATCAGATTGTTTTGGAGACGGTAGCCCGCCGCGCTTGCCGACAAATACGCGTTTACGTTTTGGAATCCGGCTCAGAATCTCCGGCGATACCAGCGCGTCGTAAAATACAAGATCGGCCCGCTCCAGCGCGGCTTCGGCCGCCCGGGTGAGAAGCGCCGGATCTCCGGGCCCCGCTCCCGCGAGAATGACGGAAGGTCTGCGGCCCGATGGAGATTTCACGATGCGGCGCCCCCATGCCGTGATTCGATGCGTTGATTCCACGCCAGGATTTTTTTCCCGCCTTTGGCCAGAACGCGGTCAGAGATCAGTTCCGCCAGTTTTTCTTTGTCGTCTCCCTCGATCTTTTCAAACGCCCGAAGTTTTCCTTCGACGGACAGGATCGCGGCCGATACATGCCACGATCCCTTCTCCAGCCTTGCCCACGCGCCGATGGGCCAGTTGCAGTCTGCGCCCATGCGCCGGACGAATTCGCGTTCGATGGCGAGCGCGCCAGTCGTCGTCGGATCGGACAGAAACGAAAATCGCGACGCATCAGCCGCCCGCGAGATCGCCATCAATGTGCCCTGTCCCGGCGCCGGCAAAAATTCGGCGGGATCGAGGCGTTCAGCACGAAGGCTCATTGGCTTCAAAAGAGAGGCGTTGCCGAGTCGCCGAAGGCCGGCCATGGCCAGCGCGACGGCGTCACAGTCAGTTCCTATTTTTTTCAGCCGTGTTTCAACATTGCCGCGGACGCTGACGATCGTCACGTCCTGCCGGAAAAATCTGATTTGCGCGGACCGCCGAAGCGATGCAGTGCCGACACGCGCGCCTTTTGGAATTGTTTCAAGCGTCCATCCCTCGGCGCTGACCAGCGTGTCGGCCGGGTCCTCCCGCACGGGAATGGCCGCCGCATCCAGTCCCGGCGAAAGTTCGGACGGCACGTCCTTTGCGCTGTGGATCGCCAGATCGATGCGCCCGTCAAGTAAAGCCTCGTCCAGCGCTTTGACAAACATCCCCTTCCCGCCCCATCGCGGCAAAGCGGTCGCGGATGGGCCGGCTCGGTCGCCCTCTGTGAGGATGCCGACCATCTCGACGCCAAATCCCCGTTGCCGAATCTGGTCGGCCATCCACTTGCTCTGCGCCATCGCAAGCGGACTTTTTCTTGTCCCGATTCGGATGAGAGGCATCAGCGGGTCATCCAGCCGGTCACAGTCCGAAGAATTCCTTCAGGGCCTCAAGGAGCGTGTGACGATCATGACCCGCCATTTCTGTCCGACTTTTTCGGAATGCCTCGGATAAAATGCGGTTCGGAATGCTTTTTTTCAGCGCCTCCCGGGCCGTGCCATCCACGCCGCTTCGCATAAGTTCCTGATCGACCACATCTGCGATTCGAGAGTGAAACCGCCTCAGTGTGTCCTCCTGCGCCGCGCTGTCCCACGCCGCCCAGAACGCATCCGCCTCGTCCCGGATCAGGTGTTCGCATTTTGGAATTTCCTTTTCCCGTTCCCGACGGTGCTCCGCCGCGATCGCGTCGAGGTCGTCCAGGTTGTACAAAAATACGTTTTCGAAATTGGCTGCATCCGCCGCAATGTTCCTCGGCACCGCCAGATCGACCAGAAACAGGGGCCTGCCATTTCGGATGAACTGGGCCTGGCGGACGTGTTCCGCGGTGATCAGCGCGTGCGGCGCCCCGCTCGAACTGACAACGATGTCGGCGCCGGCGAGCTGTCCGGGTAGATTCTCGACGGGCTGGCATGGCGACGAGAGGGCTCTCGCAAGATCTTCTGCCGACTCGCGCCGCCGCGTTGAAAAAATCGTAATCCGCGCGCCCCGCTCGACCAGATGCTCGGCGGCCAGTGACGAAATTTCGCCCGCACCGACCACGAGCGCGTGCCGATTTTTCAACGTGTCAAATATTTTTTCGCATAATCGGACGGCGATGGAACTGACGGACACCGGCGTTTCGGCCAATTTTGTTTCGGCCCGGACGCGCTTGCCCACGGACAGAGCCCGCTGAAACAACATGTTCAATCCGGCATCGGTCATGCCAACGATTCGCGCCGCCTCGTAGGAATCCCGCACCTGCCCCAGAATCTGCGTTTCGCCGAGAACCTGGGCGTCCAGCCCGGCCGCGACGGAAAAAAGATGCGTGATGGCGTCAATTCCAGTTCGCGGGGTCATACGGCCCTGCATTTGATCCGCAATCTCCGGCGCGCGCCCCAGAATCCAGGCGGCCGCATCCGGGGACCCGCGGGTCGCATATATTTCAAAGCGATTGCAGGTTGATACGATCACGGCCCGCCCGATGCCTGTGTCCTGCCGGAACGATTTCAACGTTTCGGTCAGCGCGCCCGGTCGAACGTAAAATTTTTCCCGGAGAGTCAGGCCGGTTGTGTGGTGCGACAGCCCCACGCAATAAATTTCCTGGCCGCCGCTCCCGCCTGGGGGGGCGAACTCAGAATTGATGTTTTCCACTGGAGATGAAATTGATGATGAAAAATGACGCAAGGCAGACGATAAAGCCCGCAATCACGGCTCCAGCGTACTTGCGCGTCGATATACCGGGCCGCCGCCGGATCAACGCCAAAAAAAGGTATATGACGAACACAAACCCGGTCATCAGAATTTTGGGTTCGACCAGAACCGCCCATGATTCCCTCACTGCCCAGCAAAATCCCGTGAGAGTCCCGAGTCCCAGCGTCGACAGGCCGCATCGGATCGATTTCGTCTGAATTGTGTCGAGCATTTCGAGAGGTGGAAGGCGCAGGACGACCGCGCCGGCGTCCTTGTTCTTGAGACGCCGGTGCTCCACGAGATATCCGCATGCGGCCAGCGCCGCCACGCAAAACGCGGCGTATGAAAATACCGAAAGTCCGATGTGAAGAGCCGTTACCCAGTCGCGCAGAGCGGGACGATCGCCGCTCGGCGCTGTATTTGGAATCAGCGCTGCCGGCAGAATGAACACCAGAATGAGGACCACCGTAAAAAACGAGAGAAGTTCGAACCGGTGGCGAATCAGAAGCGCGCCGTAGAGAAGCACGACGCACCATGAAAAAAACAGGACGGCGTTCCGAAGATTGAAGAGCGGGAACATGCCGGTGATGAGTCCCTGCCGTAGAAGCTCCGCGCTGTGGAGGACAAACGCAAGGATGAGAAACGCCTTGCCGATCCGCGCGTTTTTCAGAATTTCTTTCGCCCACAAAAAATGCCCGGCGGCCGCCAGAAAATAAAACAGGCTCGCCATCCAGAACAGTTTGTCCATCCCGATTACCTCTCTTTCAACAATTGTCGCACCGCCGCCCGCCTGGCCGCCGGACTTTTCTTCGCCAACACCCGAATCCGTCCGGTTTTCAGCAGAGCCGTCAGCCGGCGTTTTCGTTCGGCGGCTCCCGGTACACGAGATTTCAGCGCTCGCCGGATCTGCGCAATCAGCCGCAGTTCGGACGAAATGTCAGGACCCAGCGCCCGCCAGATGCGCTGCCGAAGGTATTTCACGTACGCCGGCGCCGCGCCGCCTGAAAACAGCGCGATCAGAATCGGACCTGTTTTCGCGATCGCCGGAATGTGAATGTTCGACCCGGCCGGATCGTCCGCCCGGTTGATCCACGCGCCTGACTTCTTTGCCCACGCCGCCACTTTGCGATTGACGGCGGGGTCATCCGTGCAGGCGAAAACCATCACCGGATTCGGTCCGACTCCCCGCCCGTCCCAGCGTTTTCTCCGCCAGACGATTTTTCCCGCCGCCGCAAAGTTTCGGATCGCCGGCAGGGCGTCGGGCGAAATCAATGTGATCCGGGCGCCGGATCGGGACAGCAATCGGATTTTCCGAAGCGCGACGGCGCCGCCGCCGACCACCAGCACGGCTCTGCCGGTCAGGCGAATTCCCGCGGGCATGAGAGTCATCCGCTGAGCCTAACTTTCGATGTCCTTGCCCGTCAATTGAGCGTGTCCCGCCTGCCTGCCGGCATGCTTTCTGTCTGGAACAAGATTGGCGCCCATGATACGAACGGTCCGATGAGCAATCCTCCACGACGCTGGATGCGATGGGCTGTCCGGTCGATCGGATTCGTGATTTTTGCGTATTTGCTGCACCGGATCGGTCCGGAAAAAATATGGAATACGATTCTAAGCGTACACCTCGGCTATTTTGCCGCCGCTCTCCCGATTTTTTTTCTGATGATCGGCGTGAAATCCATCAAGACGCAGATTCTCCTCAAAACACCGGTCTCACTCCGCGACCTCTATAGACTGAATGCATTCGGGTTTTCCGTCGGATCGATCACGCCGGGCCGCCTCGGCGAATTTACCAAAGTAATTTTTTTGTCAAACCATCATGTTCCGGTTGCGGAGGCCTTTTCGGCCACGCTGATTGACCGTCTGTCCGACGTGATTCTCATGATGATCTGCGCGGTGGCGGGAGTCTGTGTATTTTTTTCTCCGGCGGCCGGATGGGCCGCAGTCGCCGCGCTGGCGGGACTTGTCGTGGCGGCTCTCGCGCTCTGGTTTTCCGATAAACTGCTTCGGCGTGTCACAACCGGAAGATTGCGGGATCTGATCGACATCGAAGGTCACGCCATTCGGTCTTTCATTCAGACTGTGCCGGTCCGCGTCTGGCTGTCGGTTTCCGCGCTGACCGTGGCATATCTCGGACTATACTTTTTACAGATGTGGATTCTGGCCAGGGGACTTCATTTGCCGATTTCGTATGTCCAGACGACGATGGCGATTTCGGCGGCGGCTGTACCCGCGATTTTGCCCATCAGCGTGTTTAACGTCGGCCCCCGTGACGCCGTCCTCGCGTCCATTTTTCGAAACATGGGTTGGGGTGGGGACAAGGGAGTTGCCCTGTCGACGCTGATTCTGGTTCTTTTTTTGATGAACGGCGTGTTCGGCCTGTTTTTCCTTCCACGTCGAAAACAGGCATGATAGGGGACTATCGGGGCGGTTGTGCAAAAAAAATTCCCCCAACCCATGGTGAGATGGGCTGGGGGCTGCGACCGGTGCTGCGAATTCTGCTGCGTCTGGTCTGCGAATGTACCGCGGTTAGTATGAGTTTTGATCGACATCTGGACGGCAAAAAAATAGGCCACGAAGTCGCCCGATCTGTTTCCTCGCGGTTGCGTAGCCGCGACAGGCCGGGCATCCTTCCATGGCCTTTTTCGATGCCGATCCGTTTGGCATCAGTACATTACTGACATCGGACGGTGGGGATGGAAACTTTACCCGACGGGCTAAATTTTCAAATCGGCGTGGACATCGCGGAAGTCGACCGCATCGCGTCGTCTCTGGAAAAATTCGGCGACCGGTTCAAAGAACGCAATTTCAGCGCGGAGGAAATCGTCTATTGCGACGCCAAACGACACCCGGCGATGCACTACGCCGGCCGATGGGCCGCGAAGGAGGCATTTTTGAAAGCGGTCGGGGTTGGAATCATGCGTGGTATTCCCATGAGTGCAATTTCCATCATGCCGCCGCCAACCCGCACCCGGCCTGTCCTGACGGTCTCGCCGGAAGCGCGCGTGGTGCTTGCCGAACGGCGCGTCGTCGCGTGGGACCTCAATATTACGCACAGCCGGACGATCGCAGTCGCCGCCGCCGTCGCGTTTTTTTCAAAGTGACATGGAACTTCTGACGTCCAAACAGATGCGCGAGGCCGATCGCGTCGCGATCCATGATATGAAAATTCCCGGCCTCACGCTCATGGAAAATGCCGGCCGCGCGGCTGCGGCTGAAATCGTCCGCCTTTTGAAAAAGTCGTTCCGGCGCCCGATTGCGGTTGTCTGCGGCAAAGGCAACAACGGCGGGGATGGGATTGTCATCGCGCGGGTTCTGGCCCGCCGTGGAATTCGCGTCCGGGTTTTTCTTCTGTCCGAAGATTTATCTCCTGACGCCGCCGCTCAACTCCGTCGGCTGCCCAAATCCCGGGTCGAACGGATCCGGACGTGTAATTTGACACAGTGGAAAAAAGCCCGATCCCGGCTGGATGATTGCGCATTGATCGTCGATGCGATTTTTGGAACAGGAATGTCGGGAAAGCTCAAGGATCCGTATCCGGCCATCATCGAGGACATCAACCGAACCGGGAATCCAATCGTCGCTGTCGACATCCCAAGCGGTATCGACGCGTCGTCCGGGGCGATTTTAGGCGCTGCGATCCGCGCTCATACGACCGTTGCATTTGCGCGCCCGAAAGTCGGCCACATCATGCCGCCCGGCGCATCATGCACGGGCCGACTCATTGTCGCGGACATCGGCATCCCGGATGAAGCGGTGACGCGATCCCGTCCGGACACGTTTTTGCAGGCGCGCCGCGCCTCCATACCGTCTCTTCCGTCCCGTCCCGCGCACAGCCACAAAGGCTCGTATGGTCGAACCGTAATTTTGGCGGGGTCACGCGGAATGATCGGCGCGGCCGTGCTTGCCGCGGAAGCCGCGATGCGGATCGGGGCGGGTCTCACAACACTTGCCATTCCGGATTCCGTGTATGCCATCGCGGCGCGAAAACTTTCGCCGGAAGCCATGTGCCGACCGGTTCCGGATGGTGGACGGGGATTTTTTTCAAAAATGTCATCGCGTGAAATCAAACCTATTGTGGAGAGATCCACGGCGGTGGTCCTCGGCCCCGGCATCGGCCGGGATTCCAGGACGATTCGATGGACGATGGATGTTTTGAAATTTCTACCGGGGAGCGGCCACGTTGTGATAGACGCTGACGCGCTCTATGCGCTTGCGGTCACCGGCTGTCCAAAAGGATTCACCAAGGCCGACGCGGTCTTAACGCCCCACGCGGGCGAGATGGCCGCGCTCACCGGTCAAACTCGTTCCCGAGTCGAATCGAATGCGGTTGCGATTGCCCGCGCGTTTGCCTCTCATCACGGCGTGACGGTTGTGCTGAAAGGCAGCCGGACCGTGATCGCGGTGCCGGAAGGATCGGTTTTCGTCAACATCACGGGTAATTCGGCTCTCGCCAAAGGCGGAAGCGGGGACGTTTTGGCCGGCATGATCGGCGGCCTGTGCGCGCAAGGATTGTCGGCCAATCACTCCGCCCGCCTCGCCGTGTATCTGCACGGCCGTGCCGCCGATCTTCTCGTCGACTCGGGCCGCGACAAGCGTACCGTCATCGCCTCGGATTTATTTCAGAAATTTGACAAGGCCCTGCGGGAGTTGGAAGGCGTTCCAATTACGGCTTAAAAACCGGGGTTTGCCAGCCAGACAAAGTGATATCATGATATATATCATGAAATCATGATATCACTTCGTGATTTGGAACCTCTCCAAATGTCGGTCGTGCAGTCGGCCGATCGTTGCCATCGCCAGAACGCTCCCGACGGCTGCGCAGGCCATGTCGGCCTGGGTGTCCCAGATGTCCCCTTGAAGTCCGAGAAAATCTGTCGCGCCTGAACCGAACACCATCGCGCTGGCCCACTCAAAGAGCTCGTAACTGGCGCTGATCGCCATGCAGACGCTCCACACCAAAAAGATCAGCATTTTCCCCCGCTGAAGCGTTGTGCATCTCAACAATACTTCCCGCGTTAAAATCGCAGGAATAAATCCTTGAGCCAGGTGTCCCACGCGGTCGTAATAATTTCGGGCAAGACCGAGTGAATCCCGAAGCCAGTTGAATACCGGCATTTCCGCGTAGGTGTAATACCCGCCGATCATCAGGATCACCGCGTGAATCGCCATGAACCGATAGGCGAGCGGCGTCCATGCAAACCGGCGATGCGTCGCAATCAGAATCGGCATGGCGACCATCACCGGCAAATTCTCAAGAGCCCATGTCAGTCGATCCGCTTTCGGATGCAATCCAAGCAATACAAAGACAAGCAGAACGCAGCCAAGCAGGAAACGCTTTTCGGTTTGAATGACCATTTCAGCCCCGCGCCGCCAATTGTCCGCACGCCGCACTGACGTCCAGGCCATGACTCCAACGGATATAGGCAGGGATGGATGCGTCCCACAAGACTTTCTGGAACTTCAGAACGTTCTGCGGTTCGGGGCGGCGGAATTTTGAACCTTGAAACGGATTGAACGGAATCAGATTGACCTTGCTCCGGATGCCGGACAGCAGCTTCACCAGATCCTTTGCCTGATCGGTCCGGTCAGTCACGCCGGCCAGTAGAACGTATTCGAACGTCACTGGTTTTCGCCGCGTCTGCCCGACTATTTTTGCGGCTTTCAGCAATGAATCGAGATCATACTTGCATGCCACTTTCGGCATGATTTCCTCCCGGAGTGCGCCGGTCGGCGCGTTGAGGGAAATCGCGATGCCGACCTGAAATCTTTCGGCCAACTCCTTCAATCCCGTCACGACGCCCGAGGTCGAGACTGTGATCCGGGTTGGAGACATGCCAAACGCCTCTTTTGCGGTGAGGTTGGTGAGCGCAGTGCAGAGGTTGTCGAAATTCAACAGCGGCTCGCCCATGCCCATGAAGACGATGTTCGACAGACGCGATCTTTTTTCCGCCAATAGTTTTCGTGCATGGATGACCTGCCCAAGAATTTCAGACGGGTCGAGATTTCGCCTGAATCCCATTGTCGCCGTCGCACAAAATGTGCAGTCGAGCGAACAGCCGACCTGACTCGACACGCAGAGCGTGTATCGGTCGACCGACGGCATGAGGACGCACTCGATCCGGTGGGGTTTGCCCGTCTTGCGGTCGTTCGTCGCCAGCCTGAGCACCCACTTCTCCGTCCCGTCCGCCCCGGTTTTCACCTCCTCGGCTTTGGGCAAGTCCGTCGACCATCCGGCCAGAAGTTTTTCCCGGAGCGCCGCCGGTAGGTTCGACATGAGCCCCACGTCCGATACGTCCTTCTGGTACAGCCATTCGGATATCTGCCTTGCGCGATAGGCGTGCTCACCGGCTATTTTCATCGCGGCGGTCAGGTTGTCCGGTGTGAGGTTATAAAGGTTATCTTTTTTCATTGTTGAATATACCATTTTCCAGTTCCGGAATCGGTTTCCCATTCGGCGTTTCAATGTGGGCGCAAAATCCCCATTCGCCATCGCACTGGCTGATTTTGAGGAGCAGTCGGTTTAAGCCGCGTTTGAGACTGATTGGAACGCGATCCTGTTTTGGCATGTACGCGCGCTGAGCGGGATTTCGATGAATTTCCCGGTCGTTCAACCACGCTGCGATGCCGTCATCGCTTCCGACGGAGAGCATCGCTTTGCGCGCGATGGGTGACCGGATCATCGTGAACGCGTATGCAACCGTGTCCGTATGCATCCGTCCGAACGCCTGGTGAAAAT
>JAHFCY010000221.1 GCA_023249255.1 Candidatus Lindowiibacteriota bacterium
GGTGAATCTTAACTTATTCAGTTTTTCAATCGTTTCGTTAATCTTTTTCTTGGTCTTGTCAAGGTTTGCGTGATGCGGACCGTAC
Organism: Candidatus Lindowiibacteriota bacterium; assembly: GCA_023249255.1. Lineage (GTDB taxonomy): Bacteria > Lindowbacteria > 2-12-FULL-62-27 > 2-12-FULL-62-27 > 2-12-FULL-62-27 > JAHFCY01. The sequence continues at coordinate 86 of JAHFCY010000221.1, forward strand.
ACCTGATAAACGTGGACTTTCTTATCTATGATTTGGTAGCCATCGATCCCCCAGTCACTAGTCTCTGCCGTTGGCTTATATTTTTCGAACGCCGGATCGGCCAAGTCATTCCAGAATTTTTGAAAGTCATTTTCCGTTATTTCACAAAGGACGGCATTTGACATTGTCCTAACCTCGCCACTCCCGATTGATACAACCCCAATCTCGTTCAAGAGTTCGACATCTGGAACCCCACGGCACAGATTGCAGTGCCCGTGTTTTCGCCGCATCGTATGCGTTGAAGTGTCGCGCTGGATCAGGCACCGTTCCGGCTTCCGCCGCCGTGTCAGCCGTCGAGTCGCCCATTTATACTTTCACCCCCTCGACCTTCGCAATGAGAGCGCGAGCCTCATTCACGATCTCCTCCCATTCGGGATGACCCACGAGGTAGGCGTCATTGGCCATTGCGTCAACGTGTTCCGCCAATTTGTGTCCATCCGGAGCGGTTGCAATCAGGCGGGCGTCAGCGGAGGCTTCGTGCAGGTTGCTTTGATCGTCGCGAATCTGTGCGTCCACCGTGACGGAAACACCCTTGAGCGAATCCCTGACCTGCTTGCCCGGTACATCGTGCTTGCTGACAATCGTACAGCCGCCAGAATAAACATGAAACTCCCACGGCCCCGGCGTGTAATTCGTCGTCATTGACATCGCCCCCTCAAAAGTCGACGCCGGGGATTCCGTACCCGGCCATTTGCAGAGTTTCGGCGTCTATCTCCATCGGGTCTTTTCCGGCGTCCGGGTCGAAGTCGGTCGCTTCGTCCACGTCATTCTGGCTTTCATCGCCGCCGGTGTGCGCCGCCTGGCATGAGCCCCCAATGCTCCGGTGATCTTCCATCGTCTCGGCCAACAAAGGATGTTTCTTCTGAATGAGTCCCATCACGTCCATCTCAATCACCTCTGACATCGCTCATCCCCCAATCCATAGCATACAACGGATCTTGGGGTTGCCTTCGCACAGAAAGGATTCCCCTTTGCTTCCGGCGCACGCATTGTGGCTCAGGTTGCGCATGGTTATTACGGGCGGTCCTCCGCCGACTCACTCGCCACATCCAGGCCAAGATGTCTTCCAACATCGATTGGATTGAGAGAGTAAACCTGTCTATCGATTGTAAACTTACCCAATGGGTAGACCTCTTTGCGACAGATCAAAGAATCGAATAACAGCTTGTGGATAAGGTCATTCACGATATAATCGTAAAGGTCGTCTTCGGTCAGTGTCTGCCCTCTCCAAAGTCGGCGGGTTTGAGAGCCCAAACTAATTTCACCTGAATTCATAAAGGTCGTCAGTTCGTATATGGAACGAATGGCATGAGAATTGGTTTTATATCCCGTGAACATGCGATTGCCCGTGACGATGCATGTCACTATAAGACTATCGGACGGGATTGACCAATCCAGCAACTCACCTAAGTATTCTCGGAATCCGGGCACGGCCCACAGTTTTAGGAAGGCGTCTAATTGTTGGGACGCCTTCCGTATATGGTCAAAACTTGTTCTGATTTCATGTATATTACACGGATGAAGTGATTTTTTACATTCAAAAACAAAGAGTTTTGTTCCACGAATAGCTATTACATCGATTTCTCCCGCCACGTCTCTAAACTTATATTTTTTCTTGGCGCGCACTGGCCAGCCATTTTCTTTTAATGCCTCCGCAAGAATGGAGGATACGGGATCTTCGTCGGGAGTTTCAGTGACACGCCGCTGTCGAAGTTGAAGAGAATTGCGAATGATATTGGACGATGAGAAGACGTTCATCGGCACTGTCAATACGTCATTGAAGCAAAGTAGGGGTTGGTACTGTATATCGAACACTCTTTCCGACTCTGGCCGCCAAGCCAGCAATTCTATGGCGAGCGATATTTTGTCCTCTGGTACAGCAACGGACAACAATTTCTGGAGATCCGAAAGCCCAAATCGGGGAATCAAAGACTGGAGGACAATTTCAATGTGTGAATCCACATATTCGGAGAGGTGGGATGACACGTAGGCACGGAGGAAACAAATGATCCGTTGTATTTTCACGAGATCGTGTAATGTCAGATCCTTGAAGACACGGAAATCGAGAATTTTTGTGCCGGAAGTAAAATATTCTTTTTCCGCCGCAGTCAGGTGAAGAACCTCCTCTTTAAAAAATTGGCCCGCGTCAGAAAAAATGGCATTCATTTCCTCGGCTAGGGGGAGCTTATAACAAAACCTATCTATGGGTTCCTTGACGCGTTCAATAAATCTCATCCCGCAGCGCTTATAAAACTCCTCGCCGAAATTCTGAATAGAGGGAGCGTCTGGCATCTCGTGATCTTGTATATGTAAACGTGCCTGCATTTCTGTCTGGATATAACCGAGATCGAGAGATTGCGCCAAACGAATATTTGGAGGTGTTAGCGTGAAGCCGTTTCCAGATGCCATTGACTCAACGGAATAATTCAATACATCTAAGAAGATTTCCCACTCACAAAATTTTCGTATAAGACACGCATCTATCAAATATGGAGTATATTTCTGCGATACGATGCCATGGACATCCAGTATTCCAATGTCCTTATGGGAAATCTGGCCGTTAGATTTGACAAAACAGTGAAAAATGAACGATAGCCCCTCTGCAATATCCTCGTTTGTATAGAAGTCAAGATGGTCTCCGGTGGCTGAAACATCAGGGCATCTGTCTCGCATAAACGCGTAATCGACCATTACGAGAAAACTTTTTAACGCATGCCGATGATCTGTGCGTAAGAATTTGAGAAGCCTTTGATATTTTTCTTGTACGTCTTTTGATATTTGAGCGAGCGAAAAAATTGACTTGAAATATCCAAGCGAGGATTCTGTTAGGTGGATGGTCGCGTGGTATTCGAGGATTTTTGCAGAGACGGCCTCGATAGGCGATCCGCAAAAGCCATATTTGGATGGCCGCAAGATGCCACGGCGTCTGATTCCGTTGAGAAAGTGATCGCGCCCCAAAGCCAGTCCAAGCGCCAGATAGTTGATTGCACGTCCTCGCTTATTATCGGTCAGAAATCGGTGTGTAGCCTCTTCGATCTTGGTAAGTTCGTCATCAGTCGGTTTAAAAGGTGGAGTCTGATTTCGAGGGAAAAGTGGGTCGTCAAGCCAGAATCCTCGTTTGAATGAGGCCGTCAATTCATTGAGCGTGGTCAAAGATTACTTCCCTCCCCTTTTTCAACTGCTCCTATTCTTTCTAAACTCAATTCGCAAGTGGGTAAAATTTCGTCTCCACGATGAATACTATGTGAGCAATCTGTCGGAGTCCAGTGTGTTGTTCTCACAGAGTCTCGCCGATGCCGTGTCGTGCGTTCGCGCATCCACACGTCGTATATTTTGCGCCCGACGGGAGTTCCACCCGCTCAGGAGCCACCCCTGTTCTCATGAGCCACCGCAGTCCCGGAGCTTATCCCGTTTCCACGCCAGTATGTGCCCACCACTCTCCGAGTGTGCCGTCAGGCGCGTTTCGTTCCAATCTGTAGCACGGCGTATTTTTTGTCCGGGTCGTGGAGACGGGCACGGACTGCAACTTCGTCGCAACCCTCGGTGATGTAGTCCCCCTGTCCACGGTTTACCCGTTTGACGGCGTCCGCCCCGGATCGCGCCAAAACGGAGACCAGACGCTTTTCGACGACTTCGACCACATAGATTCGCTTCACCATCAGTACACCTCCGTCATTCCTCGCGTCGCAGATCGCCACGCCTTTTCGGGATTTTTGCCCTCCACTTTCAGGTCGTCAGCGTCAATTACTTCCACGGCGATGCCGCCGTCATTGGCAAACGCGCCTGTCACCACTCCGCCCTGCACGTAAATCACAACTCTGGTCATGTGGGGACCTCCTCTCCGCATTGAAACCGGTCTGGTACGTACATGAAATCTGACTATATCCAGCCCCCGATTCGACAGTGGCGCGTCCACTGTTTACCTGTCTACCGAGAACCTCCGGCCTTGTCATAGTCCGTGACCCCCAGATCGCTTTCGTTTACCTCTCCACCAAATAGCACACGTGCAAACGCCGGCGTCGGTGACAGCGGTATCACTCTCTTTTCGCGGTACGCAAAGCGGCTTCACGTGCGTCGTCGTAGTTTGACCGGCGCTTACTTGCCAAAATGGGCGGCGGGGTTTGAACCCGCCGGACAACCTATGCGCCCAAGTCGCGGGCGATGTCGGGCGCGTGTCCTGTCGTCGCCGTCTCGGTCTTCGTGTGTTTCTCGACGAACGCTTTGATGTCGTCGATATGCGCCAAAATCAACTGCGCTTTCCGAAGACCGAACTTGAATCCCAGCGGGTCGTCCGAATTCCGATGTAGACCCAGAAGCGGCTTTCCGTTGTACTCCGATTCTTTTGCAACGCTCATTTCTGATCACCTCCTATCCCGTAGCACGAACCCGGTCTACTTCCTGTAAATCCACACCCACGCCTGAACGTATGCGCCGCCGTCCTCCGAGAGATTCACGACGGCGTTGTCGTCAATTTCGAGGTCGCCTTCTTTTTCCCTTTCCTTCTTGGCCTTCTACCTGTAATAATTTTCGAGCCTTGTTTTGTGATCGCTCACAGGACAACCACCGCCTCGACAAGTTCGACAGGCTTTTCCTGTCGCTGGATCGGCAACATCGAGACCACACCCGGAGTCAACGGCAACGCCTTGTTGTCCACCGCCCGCAGAATTTCATCATATACGTCCGGTGCATATTTCGTAGAATATCCCAAGGCGATTTGTTGCGCGCGACGGAAAGCAACCGTAAGGATAACCTGTTGCCGCGTCCCACGTTTTCGGATTGCGTTCAATGCGGGGTCGTTTTCATCCTCGAAGATCGTCAAGCCATCCGGGCGAATAATTGGAACGATGTTATTTTTCATTGGGGTCTCACCTCTACCACATAGCATGGCGGTAGTCGGGTCGATCGACATGGGAATAGGCACATCAAAATTTTTGTGCCAAGCCTTTTTCAGAAGGTACAGGGTTGGCTTGTTGCCGATTATTCCGGTTTGTATTTGACTTGGCAGAGTCGGCAGTTCTCGGTGTCTTCATCATCTCGCACTCCGAGACACCGGGGCTGAACGAGCGATCCGCCTCTGTGTCCGTAGAGGTAAAGGATTTCCACGACCTCGCCGACTTTGGGAATTTCCTGGTTTGGAGGGATTGTGACATTACCAACGTCTACCCGTACCTTTCCATCGACCAGTTGCAGGCCGACGCTTCTTTTGTCATTGATTCGGGAGACGATCGCGGAGAGCGTCGCCTCAAATTTGAATTTGAGCTGAGTTCCTCCGCTGTTCGGCTTGCCCGGTGTGTAAGGGGCGGCTT
>JAHFCY010000222.1 GCA_023249255.1 Candidatus Lindowiibacteriota bacterium
TGCCGATGTCGTCTTCGCCCATTCGCGACGGGGGTGTGGCGTGGAGTGGAACGCGGATTGTTTCGGTTGGCCCACGCGCTGAAATTCTGGGACTGCGGCCCAACCTTGTCTCGGACACTCCCGGCGCCCTGATCGTCCCGGGCCTCATCAACTCTCATGCCCATCTGGAACTCACATCCGTGGCTTCTCGCCGCCGTATCTCGTCCCGGCGATTTACACAATGGATTCTCGATATCGTGCGGCTGAAGAAGCGGATGACGGATTCGGATGTGCGACGTGCGGTTGCCGAAGGTGAACGCAGACTCTTCCAAACGGGTGTCACCGCCGTGGCGGATATTGCAAGTTTACAGAAATCTCTGTATGTCCGGCGCCATCTGCGTTCCGTGGTCTTTCGGGAGGTTCTCGGTCTTCAGAAACCCCTCGACTTGCCGCGAACCACGCAACCTCTGAGTCCACACGCGCCATTTTCGATATCCGACGAAAATTTTCACCGTATCCGCGATTGGTGGCGGCGACACCGCAATGCACCCCTGATGATGCATGTCGCGGAGTCTCCGGAAGAAAATCGATACTTCACGACCGGCGCCGGCGCCTTCTTCGATTTGTACCGTTCGCTTCGGATTCCTCCCCGCTCCCATCCCGGCAAGCGTGTCCTCGCGTATCTGGATGCCCTTCATCTGTTGCGTCCGGGAATGCTGGTGGTTCACGGCAACGACGTGACATCCTCAGAGGCTGACCATCTTGCCGCGGCGGGCGTGCCCGTGGCGGTCTGCCCGGGCTCTCTTTCGTATTTCCGATTTTCTCCGCGGGGCGTGGGACGTTTGCTTTCGGCAGGCGTCCGTCTTGTGCTGGGAACAGATTCGGCCGCGTCCAACTTCGAACTCAACATGTTTCGTGAAGTGCGCCTTGCTCAAAAAGTGTGGTCGATCCCGGTCGAGTCCGCGCTGGCCATGGCCACGCTCACACCCGGCGCAATTTTTTGGAAGGGACACGCTGGATGTCTTGCCCGGGGCTCTTTTGCGGATATGCTGGTCATCCGACAAGTATCAGAGCCTTTGCCGCCGGCCGGTCCGCTTGCCGACCTCTTTTGCGGAAAGGCGGAGCAACGAATTTTATTGCGAATCCTCAATGGCCGGCCGACGCCGATTTCTGATTTCAATTGACATCCTGCAACCCCTGAAATAGGCTCTGGGACGGTCGATGAGAATATGGGGGGGCAGAATTGGGTGACCAAGCGAAGAAAGTCGATATTTTTTCGGGGTTAAAGGAGAAGGAGCTGAAGAGAATTTATCAGCTCGCCATTGAAAAGTCCGTGCGGCGCGGGGATTACGTTTTTTTGCGCGGTACGTTCGGCAAGGTTCTCTATATTGTCCTGGATGGACTCATCAAGATCGAACAACCGACGGAGCGAGGCAAAGTCAAAACACTGGGCATCCTCGGCCCCGGAGAATGTTTTGGAGAAATGGCCATCATTACCAATCTCCCGCGGTCGGCGTCTGCGCGGGCTCTCGAAGATACAAAACTGTTGATGCTGAAACGCGAACAGTTCCTGTCGCACCTTCAAACCAACCCGGAAATATCGCTGAGAATTATCGAGGTCCTCTGCCGCCGGCTCACGGAAGCCAACGAACAGATCAAGTCGCTCACATTCGATAGCGTGGCGGCACGCCTGGCCAACCACCTCATTTCGCTTGCGGAAAAGTTTGGCGAAACAGAGGGCAGTGGATGGCGGATTCGAATCCGCCTGACCCATCAGGAACTGGCCGACCTTGTTGGAGGCACCCGCGAGATTGTCACGCGCACGCTGAAATTGTTTTCCGACGAGGGAAGCGTCGAAGTCGACGATGAGCGGACCCTCTGGATTCGCGACACGCAAAAGCTTGCCCAGTGGATTAGATAACAGCCCTGCCATTCGACGCTCCGCGCTGATCCGTCCGGACTTCAAGCGGCGGAGCGGTATTTCCGCTGTTTACTATTTCGCGACCACTCGATCGACCAACACTGCCGCCAAGGAACTTCTGTCAACCGGCGCGCCGGATCGAAGTCTCATCGTGGCGTCCCGCCAAACGGCCGGCCGGGGCCGCAATCAAAACCGCTGGTGGTCAGGGCGAGGCTCTCTCACCTTTTCCATATTATTGAGGCCATCCGGTGCCGTCTTCGCGCCGCCCAATCCTGTTCCGATATCTCTTGTTGCCGGCCTGGCTGTCGTGTCGGCGATTCGTCGGATGAATCCGGGGTGTCCGGTCGGTGTTAAATGGCCCAACGACATTTTTTCTGAAGATCTTCGGAAAATCGGCGGGATTCTGGTTGAAAGCACAATCCGGCGCGCGAAATTACATTCGGCCATTGTCGGCATTGGTCTTAACGTAAATGCATCAATGATCCGGGCACCGGCGGAAATCAGAAACCGGGCGACAAGTCTTCACGCCCTGACAGGCCATCGTTGGAACGAAGTCGGCCTTCTGGGAGAAATTCTCCATGAATTTTTCAAAGCCGAGCGGCGATTTCACGCGCGGGGTTTTTCCGGATTTTCCAGGGAATGGCAAGAAGCGGATGTGATTGACGCCGGCAGAAGTGTCTCCTTGGAATCAGACAGGCAAACAACGGATGGTTTCTACGAAGGCATTTCGCAAGATGGCGCGATCCGGATGCGCCTCCGGTCGGGTAAAGTCGCAGTATTTTATTCGGGCACACTGATTCCCCGATAAAAATCCCCTCCGGGCCCAACTTCCCATAATATGCATTATGTCAACTTGACCCGGGTGGATTTTGGCGCGGTTTGATTTTACGTGCCCATCGTGTTTTTGAAATTTTCGGAGAGACATTTTACATCCAGCGCGAAGAAAACCAGCAGGCTGACGAATGGGCGGGGGCGAATTCCGCCAGCGGCGGCTCTTCTGTCCGGCATCTGACTTCAGCGTGCGGACAGCGCGTGTGGAACCGGCATCCGGATGGCGGATTGTTTGGTGAGGGAATGATTCCATTCAGAATGATGCGTTTGGGGCGGTGGGTGACGTCAATTGTCGGGACGGCGGAAATGAGAGCCTGCGTATACGGATTGAGCGGTTTGGCGTAGAGCCCGTCGCGGCCGGCAATTTCCATGATTTTTCCAAGGTACATCACGGCGACGCGGTCGGAAATATGTTCGACGACGGCCAGGTCGTGGGAAATAAAAATCATTGTCAGATCGAATTGGCGCCGGAGGTCCTGAAGAAGATTCAGAATCTGGGCCTGGATGGAGACGTCGAGCGCAGACACCGGTTCGTCGGCGATCACGAGTTCCGGCCGGACGATCAGTGCGCGCGCAATCGCGATTCGCTGGCGTTGTCCGCCGGAAAATTCGTGTGGAAACCGGTTGACATGCCTGGCCGCGAGGCCCACCTGTTCGAGCATTTCGGCGACTCGCCGCCTCCGTTCGGATTTTCCGCAGGGGTCGTGTATTCGAAGCGGCTCCGACAAAATGTCATAGACGGTCATCCGGGGATTGAGAGACGAATATGGATCTTGAAAAATAATCTGTATCTTTGACCGAAACGGCTGAAATTGTTTCCTGGAAAGGCCTGTCAGTTCGGCTCCATCAAACCAAATCGAGCCCGAACGGACGCGATTCAATCCGATCACGGCGCGGCCCAGAGTCGATTTGCCGCTGCCGGATTCGCCCACAAGGCCGAGGACCTCCCCGCGCACAAGAGAGAGCGAGACGCCATCGACGGCTTTGACGGTACCGATTTCCTTCTGCCAGAACACACCCTTGTGAATCGGAAAATGGACTTTGAGATCTGAAATTTTGAGCAGAGAACGTTCAGATATCGACATGACAGTGAAATCTCCGATCCGGTTCTTCCGCTCTCGATCGGGCATCCGGGAACACATCCCGGCAAACCGATTTCGCGTAGGAACAACGCGGCTCAAACGCGCATCCTCCCGGGAGGGACGCCAGATCCGGCGGGGCGCCCGAAATCGCAGGCAATTTGTCCCGGCCGCGGCCCGCCCGAGGCATGGACTCGATGAGCGCCTTCGTGTACGGATGCGCGGGATGCTGAAAGATCCGGCCCGGCGCGCCGTGTTCGACGGCGCGGCCCGCATACATCACGATGATCTGGTCGCTCAAGTCGGCGACGACTCCCATCGCATGCGAAATCAAAATGACCGACATGCCGATTTCCGTTTTCAATTCACGAATCAGTTCCAGGATTTGCGCCTGGATGGTCACGTCGAGCGCCGTCGTTGGCTCGTCGGCGATGAGAACGTCCGGCCGGGACAGGAGGGCCATCGCGATCATGACACGCTGGCGCATCCCGCCGCTGAACTCATGCGGATAGCGGTCAATTCGAATCCGTGGGTCCGGAATTCCCACGCGATCAAGCATCTGAACAGCGCATTCGCGCGCCTCCTCTTCTGCCGTTTTTTCATGCGTCATCAGGACTTCAGAAAGCTGGTCGCCGATTTTCATGTACGGATTCAAGGAGGTCATCGGTTCCTGAAAAATCATGCTGATGTGATTACCGCGGATTCGCCGCAGAGAATCGGGATCGAGTTTCAACAGATCGATGGGAGTGTTTGTTGCGGTCCGGCCGGTTGAAGAGTTAAACACCGCTGTTCCCGACTCGATTTTCGCCGGCGGCACGGACAACAGACCCATGAGAGCAAGACACGACACGCTCTTGCCGCTGCCGCTTTCGCCCACGATGCCAAGCACCTCGCCCCGACGAATCTCAAACGAGATGCCATCCACGGCCCGGACTACTCCATGGCGTGTGTGGAAATGGACGCGCAGGTCTTTGACATTGAGAAGCGGCAGTGTGTTTGTGCTGTTGCCTGTCATGTGTCAATCCGTCCTGTATTTCGGGTCAAGCGCATCCCGAAGGCCGTCGCCCAGAAAATTCAAGGAAAAGAGAGTGAGAGACAGAAAGAAAACGGGGAAGAGAATCAGCCAGTTTTCGAATCCCAAATACCGGACGCCCTCGGCCATCAGAAGCCCCCACGAGGACATCGGCGGTTGGACGCCAAGCCCGAGAAAGCTGAGAAACGCCTCCTCGAGCATCACGGAGGGGACCGTGAGCGTCGCGTAGACAATGATGGGACCGAGGACGTTTGGGATGAGATGGCGGAAAATGATTCCTCGCGTGCCGACCCCCGCTGCAACAGCCGCCTCCACAAACTCCTTCTGCTTGAGCGATATCACCTGACCGCGCACAATGCGGGACATGGTCAACCATTGGATGCATCCGAGCGCGATGAAGAGATTTCGGATATTCCGGCCGAAATAGACCATGAGGATGATGACAAAAAAAATGAACGGCAGAGAATAAAGAATATCGACCGTGCGCATCATGACCGAATCAACGCGTCTGCCGAGATATCCGCTCACGGCGCCGTAGGTCACGCCGATCAGCATGCTGACCATT
>JAHFCY010000002.1:0-3834 GCA_023249255.1 Candidatus Lindowiibacteriota bacterium
AAAACGTCGTACGGCTGCGTGTCGAACGCTCCCGCCGCGTCCGTCACGCGGACCGTGACCCGATGCGTTTGCGCCGCCTGCGCGTTCGTCGGTATCCATGCGATCTGCCCCGTCGTCGCGGTGGTCTTCACTATGGTCATGCCTGGCGGCGCGGCGTCCAATCGAAATGTCAGGGTGTCCCCCGGCGCGGCCAGGTCGGTATCGACGACTGCGACGAGATAGGTATAAAGCAGTTCCTCGGTTGCGGTGGTGACGGGGGCGCTTGTAATCACTGGCGTTTCATTGATGTTGATGACAGTCACTATCGCCGTGTCCACGTCTACCGCGCCGTTCTGGTCCGTTACGGTCAGAGTTACGAAAAATACTCCGGGATTGGGATAGAAATGCACGGGCCTTAGCGTGTCGCCGGCGCTCGTCCCGTCGCCGAAATTCCACAGGACCGAAAGCGTATCAAAAACGTCGAAGACGGTTCCGGAAAACGCTACTGTATCGTCCTCCAAGATGGTCGTGTCCGGACCCGCGTCCGCCAGCGGCGGGATGTTCTGCACGATAAACAGTTCCGTGTCGAAATCTCTTAGGCCAGCGCCGTCCGCCACGTCCAACCGGACATTGAATGCGCCCGCCCGGAAGAATTTCTTGAACGGATCGACGAGCCTTGATGTGTCTCCTTCTCCGAGGTTCCACTCAAGAAACGTTATCCCGACGTTGTCCGTAGAGAAGGTCGCATCGAAAAGCTCCAGATCACCCTGTTGCAGAAGTCTCGGCCCGTCCGGTTTGGCCTCCGCGTGGGGCGGGTCGTTGTCCACAACCGTGATGGTAAACTGCTGGGAAGATTTGTTTCCTGCCGAATCGAAAGCATCGATCCGATACGCCATCGGGCCTACGACGTTCGATGGAAGCGCAAAAGATACGAATCCCCTTCGAAAATCGTATGCCTTTGCGCCCGGCGCCGGAAATATCGTCAGCACCGCGCTGTCTACCGCGATGTTGTCGGACAGATCCGCCGTCAGCGTGATTGTGTCGCCTGTGGTGCCGACGGTGTCTCCTGTCGCGGTGGCAATCATCGGGGCGATCTTGTCTACTGTGACGGTTACGCTGTCAACCGTCTGCTTGCCGGCCTGGTCGTTGACGGTCAGGACGATGGTCAGAATCGCACTGTCAACCCCGACTGTGTTGACTACCCCTAAAACGCCACGCGTGACGCCGGCGGCCGAATCGGTAACGGTCTGTAGTGCGCCGCCGTCCACCCGGAAGGCCAGCGTGAAATTTCGTATGAACGAATCCGCCGCGGTCCCGATGACCGCGACGTCGTTGTCCTTAAGGAATGCCCTTGCCAAGGGCGTGTCGATCAGCGCGACCGGCGTGTCTCCGTCGACAATGACCGTTACTCTCGCCTCCGCCTTGTTCCCTGCCCTGTCCACCGCTGTCACTCTCAACGTATGCGTGTCGTTCGTCCCCGGCGGAACGGTCCACGCGGCCAGTACCCCGTTGCTGACGACGGCGGTTCCACGCGAGATCAATGTAAATGCGGAAGTCGCCGGATTTTCTCCGGACGCGAATTCCACCCGATACTCAAACAGGTTGTCGTCCACAACCGACCCAAATATCGTCACCGGCGCGCTCACCCTCGCAAAACTCGCCGGCGAATCGATCCGTACCTTCGGCGGCACGGCGTCCGCCAGCAGAGCGTAAGATCCTTCGAATTCCCTGTGCAATGCCCGGAGCTCATTTTTAGCAAGGTCAGCAACGGCTGAAAACTTGACCCACGTATCATCCTTTAGCTGGAACAATGAAATGACCGACTCATCCAATATTTCCGCGATGTCGCCGTTCTCGTACCGAAAAACGCTTTCCACCGGGTCGGTATCGGCGAATCTCGCCTCGTCTTTCGTAGGCCGTAGCTTGTAGACTCCGCCGATGGTCTTGAGGCCCTGCCTGTCCAGCGCCCTGGTGATCGACGAAAGTTCCACCGGATCGAAACTCGAGCCGGCGGAGAATTGCGAAAACGGATAATTGGATGCCGGCTGAACCAAGAGCGCCACGCGCCCGTCCTGGCTCTTGACGACCTTCGCTCCGACCGACTGTTTCTCGCTCTCGTTGAAATTCACGTCAACCGCCGTCACCCGGTACTCGTTCTCGATCCCATTTCCTAATTTGCCGATATCGAAGCGGGTGGCGGCAATCGGTGACGGCGTCAGCGGCCGCACGTGCTTGTTCTGATAGACATTGAATCCGAGAAAATCCGGCGCGGGATTCGTGGCCCATGTCAGGACGACCGTTTCCGGAGCGGTCAAGGCGATGTGTATCCCTGTTGGCAGCGGCGGCGGCGTGGTGTCCGTCGACAATCGGATGGACACTGTATCGAAAACGGTGCTGTCTACGACGGTTACAGCCCCGATATTTACATCCGTTGTGGTTGGGACGGTTCCGGCTGTGTACACCAGAGTATAGGTGCCGGTCCCAAGGTCATTCACTGGACTCAACGACCCTATTTTCGGATTGAGGATCAGCCGAATCGCCAGCCCCGGCACAGGCCGACGCTCCCCGTCCACTACCGTAATTGTCAGGTCGGCTTTGTTGGTGGCGATTGCACCCATCACGGAACGATTTGTTTGAATGGTCAGAGTATCCGCGTCCGCCGGCAGATAGATCGTCACCGAGTCACTCCTCTTCGGAACCCCCAGCGACTCTGTCGCACTCACCACCGCTGACCCGATGATGGCCGCGCCCACCGAATACTGCGACACCGCAACTCCGCCCGGCAGAAACGTCGGAGCGATGCTCGGTGAGGGGCGATTGCCCGGACCGGTGTCTTTCCGAAACGTCACGGCATCCCCGCCCACCGGATTCCCCGCAACGTCTGTGACGGCGGCTTTGAGGTCCCAGATGTCCAAAAAGGTGGGTCCCAACTTTAGTGTCTGTTTGAACCGCGCCGTCAAATCCAAATTCGTCGGCGGCCCGGCTTTTGCCTCCACCTCCACCGTGTCTAAAAATTCGGTGAACGCATCGGCGACGTGACTGACCAAGATCACAGCCTTCCCCGACCGCACATCGCTTTTGTACGACGCCACAGCCGTCCCTAACTCGTCGGTCGCGTCGAGCAGCGGCTCCACCCGCCCCGGGCCGGACGCTTGCGTGAACGTGACCGATTTGCCCGGGATCGGATTGCCGAACGCGTCCCGCAAAACAGCCGTCACCGTAGCGCTGTCCGTGCCGTTGGCCGTCACGATGGCCGGCTGTACGCTCCCGTCGATGCTTGCCGGCAGCCCGGGCAAAACGGAGATATCAAGAAACGCCGACAGGACGGGGCCGACATTCTCATCCCGCGCCTCTACCCGCGCCGTACCCGCCCTCGTTCCCGATTTGTAGCTGGCAAAGAGGTTCCCGCTGTTGTCCGTCTTGCTGCTGGAACCCGTAGGGGCAACGCTGCCGAACCCGGAAGGCAACGCGGCAAACGTGATCGGCTCGCCGCCCACCGATCGCCCTACCGCGTCCAGCGTCCGGACGACGAACGGCACTTCCTGTCCGAAGTTCACAGAAACCACCGGAGGTTTAGACACCGGCTCGATCTTCAGAATCGTCGGTTTCAAAAACAACGCAATGTCAAACCGGTCATCGATGTCCGGCTTTGCCGTCAGCCGCGCCAGAACCGACGCCGTGTCCTCGAACGAAATGACCGAAAACGATTGTTTGGCCTGGCCCGCCCCGTCCGACACGAACGGCCCGGGCAGCGGATCTTCGTCCACCCCGCCGTTGACCAACTTCGAAAACGCCACCGTCTCACCCCTCACGCGATTGCCGAATCGATCAAACACCGTCGCCGTCAAAAGCGTT
>JAHFCY010000002.1:3844-41935 GCA_023249255.1 Candidatus Lindowiibacteriota bacterium
TTTGTCGAGTCCGTCTCCGTTGATCCTTGGCGGATCGGCTAAAAGATCAATACGATCCGCCTCCCCCGGCAGTACAACGATCTGAACGGCGGTATCCAGAAGTACCCGGCTTCCCTCTATATCCTCAATCTTTATTGTCGCCGTTCCGGATGTCGCGTCGGGATAAAATTCCGCAACGGCCGGCCTGTTTGTATCAGTGACGTTGTTGGTTGCCGACAAAAAACACGATGTCAGAACCGGCGAGTTGTCGAGCGCGTTTCGAAAATCGCATGAAAACTGGATGAAATCATTCGGTATGACGTGGCCCAGCGCGTCCCGCACTGACACTTCAATGATCGATTTGTCCGCCACGTCCACTGCCTTGAGTTCCCGTTTGCTCACCGCGATGTCGAACGTCGCCGGGTCGCCTTCGATGATCGTGAGAACAAGGCTGTCCACAAGCGGCGTATCGGCTTCGATGTCCATGGCCGTCAACAGGAATTGACCCAGATCAGGTCCCGTGAAATATGTGAACGCCGTGCTGCCCGTCGGGCTTCGCGTCGTCTTCCGCCTAACGTCCACCCGCCCCCCGTCACCACCGGCAATCGGCGTGATGTCTATTTGAATCAGTTCACGCGGCACGCCGTTGCCGTTCTTGTCGAACGCCGTGACCGCGAATGCCATCGAATCCTTCCCGTCCGATTTCAGCGCCGTACGGGGTACGAAGATTTGTATCCTCTGCGCCCGGTCGACCAGCCGCACCGTCACGCTGTCGCTCGGTTTCGGCGCGGCGCCTTTGGGCGAAAACTCCACGATTTCGTCGCCCGGTGTAAGACTCGCCTTGTAGTCGACTTGGACTTCACCGCCGGCGTCGCTCACGTCCTCCGACGGGGAAAATTCCCCGGAGCCTTTAAGCTGAGCCACGGTCACCGGAAATCCCGGCACGGGATTGCCGTCCACCGCGCTTCGGAGTTCGGCCGTCAGAAGCGTCGTGTCTTTCCTGTTCGCCCGCATCACGATGGGATCTTCCGACGTCACCATGATCTCCACCGGCCTTAATACAATCACCGCCGTTTCCACTAGGTCCGTTTCCGGTGAGGCGTCGACGAACTGCACGATCACTGTCTCCGTACGGGTCCCGCTCACGTAAAGTGATTGGGCCTTCCCCAAGAAATTCGTGACGGCGCTCGCTTGACCGATCTGTCCCGGCCCCTGGAGAATGGAAAAAAATATCGTATCGCCGGGTACCGGATGGTCGAAAGCGTCCAGCGCCTCTGCGTCCAGCAGAACCTCCGACCCCCCGTCCGCCACCACTTCCGAGGGGATTGCCGACACGTTCAGTTTGGACGCCACGTCGTTCGTCAAAACAAGATCGACCGCCCGGCTGATTGCCGGCTGGGATCCCGCCACCGTCACCCGCACGGTCGCCACGCCCAGCGCCGAATCGCTCGCGAAAACAAATCTCGCCGATTCCTCGGCCGCAAGCGCCGCTCGCGTGTCAACACGCACCAACCCGGGACCGCTCACGACCTCCGCGGCAAGCGCCACGGCCTTCATCGTTCGGCCGAATTCGTCGCTCACCCGCACAGAAATGGATGCCGTGTCCTTCTTGTTCGCCTTCACGAAAATCTTGTCCGCCGAAACCTCGATCTGGCGCGGCGGACCGGCGATAAGTTCGATGGAAACAGTGTCGCGGAACGTCCCGGCGCCCGCGTCCACGGCGGAGATCACAGCGCGGCCCACGTCCGTGCCGGCTCTGTAAAACCCCGTCGCAACGCCTTTCGTGTCCGTCAGCGTCTCTATCCCTCGCGCCTCCCCGCTACCGGAGGTCACAGAAAACAAAACCGTGCGGTTCGGAGCGCCCGCCGGATTTCCGAACGTGTCGAGAAAATTTACCGTCAGAAATGCAACGGATCGCCCGTCCGCGTACAACGCGGGGGTGTCAGATCGGAGTTGCAACCTCGCCGGCGGGCCTGCAACCTGGTCGATGTCCAAAAAGTCGTCGATGGCTGTGTCCTCTGAAGAAAAGGCCGTCACGGTCGATACACCTATCGTGTCTGATGCGGTATAAATGTTCCTCGCAAAACCTTCCGACAGTATCGCACTCACGCTGCTGTCCAGACGGCCCGATGCTCCAACGATGGACGAAAGCGTAAATGAAACGGAGCCGCTGAAAATGATGTTTCCAACCGCATCTTCCACTTGCGCAAAAAGATTTGTCGTATCTTTGGATCTGGCAACCAATACGGTCGTGTCCGCCGACAATTTCATATGGTCAGGCGGACCCGGCAAAACCACCAGCACGGCTGTTTCGAACGTCTGGCCCGTCGTGTCCGCCAAATTGTCTACTCGAATGACCACCTTCCCCGCTATGAGGTCTCCGACGTAGAAAGCCTGCACTTGTCCGGATAGATCTGTAACCGTATCGGTCGTTACGATTTCCCCGCTTCCGCGCTCGACGACGATGGACAACGTGTCCCCCGGTCGGACGATGCCGAACGTGTCCAGAGATGTGACCGTAATTTTGACGAGACTGTTTGCAGCAACTGGATTTGAGTCGAATGAAATGACGAGGTTTTCCGGCTCGTCCGGCGTGTAGGGGATGATCCCTTCGGCGGCAAGTCCCACAGCCCGCGGGAAAGCCGATGTGTCGATCCTTGCGCGTACCCGAACGAATTGCTCAGGCCCCCGGCCCGCCGTCAGTTCAAACTCCGCATGGCCCACCGTGTCGGTTACGGCATTGATCACGCGGAACGATCCTTGCCCGTTCACAATCTCAAATTGAACCTGCTCTCCGGGGATCGGCGTGTTCGGCACTCCCCATTTGTTTTGTTCCAGCACCACCACGCTCACGATTCTTGTGTCCGTGCCGTTCATACGGAAAACGGGAGGAGAGTTATCCTGGCATATTTGTAGGTCGTCCGGTCCAAAAAATCGGACGAATACTCCGTCGCCTTCTCCACCCAATCCAAGATTTTGATACGCGCTCCACTCGAATGAAATCCGAAGCGGTTCCGTCCTTGTCAGTCTCGCCTCGGCCACCCCCGCGGCGTCCGTAACCGTACTCGGGGGCGACCCGGCGATAAAGATTTCATTGAAATCCAGGATGCTGGTCGTCTGAAAGTTGCAGTTCCCGTCGAAGCTGGCCACAAAGGGATCCGGCCGGGAAGTCGGCACAAACGTAGACAAGGCAAAGAAAACCGGTACGTCCGCGATCGGAGACCCGTCCGTCGTTCTGCGGTATCGGACGCGGATGACCGTGCTGTCTACGCCGTCCGCCCTCACGGGATCCTTCGTTTTGCTCACAAATTCCGTGAAATAATCGACGATGGTGATGCTGGCAAATTGCGGTGGGGTTCCCTGCACATCGCTCCGAACCGTAACCACGCCAGTGTCGCTCCCCGAGGTGTAGACCGTTACCCCTTCAAATCCGTGAAGCCTGGCGAAAAACTCCGAAAACGCCGCCACACCCGTAAAAACGTTCTTATCTCTGAGGCTCCCGGAATCCGGCGGCCCCGTGTCAATCGCGACCATCCCCGTTATTTCGGGCAGATCGTTGCCGTAAACGTCATATACCTGAAGCGTCAGCGACGACTGACGGGCGTCGCCCGGCACGGTCACGCCAGGGCCGCCGGCGGCGGGAAGGTTGTTACGATGGAAGAAGGGAAAATTTCGGACGGGCGGCCCGCCCCGAATGTTGATGACTTTCGTGTCTCCGGGTCCCGCTTCCGCCACGATTTGAAGCGGCCTGTTGAACTGGCCCGATGTCATGGGTACGCGCACGCGTCCCTCTGTATCGCTCACAAAAACTGTTTTTCTTCCGCTGTTGAGCGGCCTGCTGTCTATGATCGCCGCCAGAATGCTGCCGACCGGTTGGTTGAAATTATAATTGGATCTGGCCGTCGTGTTCGCGTATTTCACTCTTACGGTCACCGGCTCGTTGGGGACTCCACGGCCTGCACGGTCCAAAACCTGTATGTCCAGAGGCGTGGTTTCGTCGCCGGACCCTACGCCGCTGACGGACAAATCCCTGTCGGCGATGGTTAGAATGACATGATCCACCCTGCCGGCCGGCAGTTCGATTTCAATCGTGTCGCAGATCGTATCGGCGCAAGCCTGAACGACCGCCTTGTCCAACGATTTGTCGGCGCCGGACGAAGAATACAAAGTCGTTGCAATACCGGCGAAATCGGATGACGCCTTTTTGGGAAACACGGCGCCGCCCCCGGGTGTTGACACGGCAAAGTTGACAGGTTTATTTAGCACGTCGTTGCCGAAACGGTCTGTCACCTCCGCTTCCAAATACGCCAGAGTGATTGCGTTTTTTAAGTCAATCGTCTGTGTCCTGATCCTCAGGTCAACCATCGCCGCCGGCCCCGCCGTCACCCTCACCCGCGCCTTTTTCGTCTGATCGGTGTCCAAAAGCCCCGGCAACGTCGCATCAAACGTCACCGGCCCCGCCAGTGTGCCGGCAAAATAGCCGGTGCGAGCCACGCCGGCGACGTTCGTAAAGATAGTGATCGTCGTCTCGCCGTTTTCAAACGATCCGAACGGCCGGCCCGGCCGCGTGTCGCCGGAGGCTTCCATGATCCGGATCGCCACCGCCTGACCCGCAAACGGTCCCAGCGCGTCCGACACCTTCACCGTCAGCGTCGCCGATTCCGCCTGGCCCGCCGTCATCACATTCGTGTCGGCCACCACGTCGAAATCGAACGTCGCGTCCAGGGGCAGTTTCACCCGGATTTCGAGGTCCGAAAACACGGCCGCCTTGTTCACCGACTGGGCGCGGACAATGGCGGACGTGTCACGTCCTTCGATTGAGAGCAGGGCGCCCGCCTCCCCGAACTCGTTCGTCCCCGCCGCCGTGGTCTTTTGCAAATTGTCAAACACGGCCGGACCTGCGGCGACGGTGAAATTGATCGTATCGATGACACCCACCTTGTTCCCGAACGTGTCCGCTTCTTCCGCCAGAATGCGCGTCAGCGACCTTAGGCCGTTGCCGCGCACGGGCGTGTCGTGGCTCAAAAGAATCCGTTCAACCGGACCCGGCAATATTTTGAGCTTCGCAATCCCGCGCACCTGCGAAAACCCCAGCCCGTCGAACACCCGGATTTCGACGTCGCCGGCGACTGTGTCCGCTTTGAACACCGTCCGCACGACGCCCGACAGGTCCGTCGTCGCCGGCGCCGTGATCGTCCCTGTCCCCTCCTTGATTTCAAACCGCATCGGCCGGTTGATGATCGGAAGGCCCTGTCGGTCGTACACCCGCGCCTCGATCAGCGAGGTGTCCCGCGCGCTCAAGAGTTGGATCGTATCCGGAACCGCGCGCGCGTCGATGCTGTCCGGCGGAGACTGTACCACCGTCACGATCAGCGTGTCCGACAGCGCCGGATTCGCCACGACCACGCCTGAAATCGCAACTGTCCCCGAAATAATCGACGGAAAATAGAACGTCCTGGCCTCGCCGTTCAGATCCGACGGGCCGGCTTCCTCGGAGGTGAAACTTCCGGACGACGCGCTGAATCTGACCATCCGGCCCGGCACCAGATTGCCGAAGAGGTCCCGGAGCCGACCGCCCACCATCAGCTTGTCCTGGCCGTCCGACACCACAACTCCCGTGTCCGAAAATACTTCGATGCTCGCCGGATTGCCCGACACCAGACGGATCGGAAATTCCGCGTTTGTCGGCGGCGAATCCGACGTCACCGTCACACGGATCGTGGCTATACCCGCGCGCGTGTCGGCCTTGTACAGAATTTGGGCCGCCCCGGCGCTGTCGGCCGATAACGCCGGCGTCGTCACCGACCCGGGGCCTGACACGCTCATGAGGATGGCGGACAGAGGCTTTGGAATCGGAGTCGGCGATGTCTTGTCTGTGATCCTGATCGCCAGGTCCGACGTGTCCCCCTTGTCCAGAATCACCGGCTCCGGAGACGCCGTGAAATGAATCAGCGTCTCCTTGCCGTAAACGAAAAGCTCCGCCGTGTCCGAAAACGTGTCGGCCGGGTCCGTCACGTCGGTCGCGCGGATTACGACGATCGCCGCACTGTCGCCCGCAAGGTACGTCGCACGTACGCGGCCGTCCTCGAACGATGTTGCCGGCTCCGTGAACACGATGGATCCGAACGACCCGTCCTGGTTCAACACATCAAATACCACCCTCTCGCTGCCTACCGCGTTGCCGAACGTGTCCGTCACCCGCGCCGTGATCGCCGACGTGCCGACCCCGTCCGCCACAAGTCCCAGCGGCGCGCGGCCGACGATCTTGATGATTTCCGGTTTCGCCGGCACGACAAGCACGGTCAGCGTGTCGGTCAGCGCGGGAAACGGAGATATCTTTTCCACGATGATCCGCACCGTGTCGGCTTTCGTCCCAACCTCGTACGACGCCGTAAAACGCCCCTCGGCGTCAGTCAGCGGCGCGCCCAAAACGCGGGCCCGCCCAAGCTGTGGACCCACGCCGCTGCGCGCTCCCGTCACGCGCAAACTCACCACTTCGCTATCGGCGAAATTTCCGAACGTGTCGAATATCTGCACCTCAATGAATCCCGCCTCCCCGCCCCCCGCCGTCATGAGGGTGCTGTCGATCGTCGCCGTCATCCGAACGCCCGGCCCCGGCTCCTTCAAAAATCCGATCGTATCGTTTACCCGCTCGAATTTCTGCACCTGTGCGAATACCGTCACGTTCCCGGCTACCGTGTCCGCCCGGAAAAACACGGTGGCCCGGCCGGAAACGTCCGTGTGGCCGAATGTGTCCGCAGGCGTCGCCCGCCCTGACGTCACACGAAACTGCACCGTCTCCCCCGGTACCGGCGTTGCCAGCCGGTCGTAGACTGTCGCCGTCACTGCCGCCAGGCTGTCCCCGTTCGCCACGATCACCGACGGCTTGACCTTCAAAACGATCGTGTCCGGATTGCCCGCCAAAAAGACCGTCCGCTGGAACGTCAGGTCGGTGTCTCCCGCACGCGTCACCCGGCCTTCGATGGGTACCGTGCCCGGTTCCGTCCCCGCATGAAATGCCAACGCCGTCCGCCCCATCTCGTCCGTCACGCCGATGGTGTCCGTGAAATTTCCGCCGGAAATGAATCCGCTGTCGTTCAATACGTCAAACGCGATCGGCGTGAACGGAATGGGATTCAAAAACGCGTCGTTAAGCGTCGCCGCGAGCGCCGAAGTATCCCGCCCGTTCGCCTTGATCGTTCGGGGCGTTGCGTTGATCACCAGCTTTGACGGCGGCCCGGGAAACACGAAATAGGCCACAGTCTCCGCTACGTTCGTGCCGAAAACTTGCGCGCGAAAGAGGCCCGAGCCGGACTTGGTCTGCCCTCCCACCACGAACTTCGCTTCTCCCGCACCGTTCGATGTGGCCGTCACACCCGGCGAAAAATTGAGGCCCGCCCCGGTCTCCGTCGTCACAAACATGTTCGCGCCCGGCACCGGATTGTTCTTTGAATCCAACAACCTCACCGTCACCGTTGCCGTGTCACGGTTGCCCACCGCCAAAAGCGTGTCCGGATCGAAGCTCACCAACACCTTCGCCACCGCGCCTGGGATGAATGTCAACACCTTCGTCCCCGTGATATTTCCGTCTTCCGGCGCGCGCGCGATGATCGTCGCAAATCCGACGCTGTCGGCGCGGATGGTGGTCGCCGCCTTTCCTAGAAAATCTGTTATGAGAATTGTATCCGCAAGAGTGCCAATATTGGGAATGACCGATACTTCAATCTTGGTGTTTGGAACGGGTGTTCTGCTTGAATTCGTAGCAATTATTCTGATTGTACCCCGGCTGCCGTCCGCCTTCATCACACTGTCTTGGGGTTTGAGTGGATTGATGGGGCTGTCTGGTCTGAAATCTACAAAAAGACGGCTCGCCACCCCCACCCGCTTGATGCTCTTCGCCGTAGACACGCTTGTCTTGTTGACCACCTCTGCGGAAAGCTGCGCCGTCCCTTCCTCAAACGTCTGCACGAAATAGACCGATCGCGCCGTCCCGCCCGTGTCGGTCACGAGTTGAGGCGGAGGAGGCGCAACCGCGCCCAAGATTTTCCCAAACCCGTTCGGCACGACCTTGAGGTCGATCACCACGTCCGGCACGGGATTGCCCAAGTCGTCGAACGCCCGCACTAAAATCCGCGTCGTGTCCGAGCCGTTTGCCTTTATCGGCGGCGGGTCGCCCGCAAGGTCCGGAAACGAAATCTCGATCCGCGCAATTTCCCCTTGCTTTCTCGTCACCGTCACCGTCTCCGCCGCCTGCCGCGGTATCGTCGTTGACATGACGTGCATCCCGATCTCGGACGTGCCTGCCACGGTAGCGCCTTGGAACGTAACGGTATGGAATGTCGGCGCAAGGGACGGGCTTGTGACCGTGATCTCTCCTTCTCCAATCCCGCTCGGCGACAGTTTGGCGTCCAGCGTTTCGCCTTCAAGAGCATTCCCGCGCGCGTCCACGATCTCCGCGAAAAACTGTATGTTGTCCCCCGGCACGTTCGTCCGAACTTCGTAGGGCGGACTTGGGCTTACGACCCGAATTCCGGAAGGCTTGGACAAAAATACGCGTACTCCCGCCATCGACGAATCCCCGGTTTTGTCGAACGCCGTCACCACGATGTCGTAATCCGCGCTCGAAAACCCCGCCGTTCCCCAGAGGCCGATCAGGCCGGAAATCACCGTGTCAAACCCCATGTCAGTCGTCGTGACGTCGCTCGGAGCGGCAGTCGGGCTGACCTGCACGAAATGCGTGTCCACGGACGGACCCGTGATCGAGCCGGTCACGTCCGTTATGTGCGGCCCGCCGGCCGTATCTGATATGAGCTGGTTGAACGTCGGCGACGTGATGACGATCAACGGCAACGTGGACTTGACTCGAATCCGTCCCGTGTCCGAATACGGGCCGTCGAATGTTCCGTCGTTAGCGCGGACGCGCCAAAAATATATGCTGTCCGACAGAGCCGAAACCGCCGGCAATTCAAACCGCGTGCTTACGGGTTGCTGTGGAATTCCCGCGAACACGCGCGGCACGGTGAAATTCGGGTCCGTGTCGATCTCCAGTCGGTAGGTCAGAGTGTCTTTCTTGTTCTCGTCCGTCGCGTTCGTCCAACTGAACGCGGGCGTCGAGTCGGCCGTCGGCGAGGCGGCGTATGGGTTCCGGGGAGCCGATGGCGGTCGCGGGTTGTCCACCCCTACCCGCACAACGTCGCTTGCCGTGTTCCCGCTCGTGTCGCGCACGATCAACTCGATCCGGTACGTCCCGTTCTTCTCCAGCGCGCCGACGTCGAAACTTCCCAAGAGGCCGTCCACCACCGCCGTTGTCGGTGTCGCCGTGAATAACCCCACCGCCGAATCCGGCGGGCCTTCGAAAAAAGCGCGAAGTTCGTACGAAAGGAAAAACGAATCGGTGGCCGTTCCTCTGACCTCGATCACCGTGTCCGAAAAATCGGGTTCCGCTCCTGTTGGTTGGGTGATGTCGGCGATCGGCGTAACGTCGTCGGCAACCGTAAACTGCCGCGACGCCGTGTCGACGTTTCCCGCCACGTCCGCCGCGCTTGCCCGAAACTCGAACGCTCCAAGTCCCAGCTCCTCCATGACGAGGATTTGGCCGTTGGCAAGCGGCGTGTCTCCGAACGGATCGGCCAGAACGATTCGCAAGCTCGCAGGGTCGACTCCGGACAGGTTGTCCGTTGTCTGAACGTCGATCGTGGTGGTTTCGCGAATGGAATAAGTTCGGGGAAGCGGCTCAAGGACCGAAATGCGCGGCGGGGTGACGTCGGTGACGACGTATATGACCGTATTGGAAGGCGGCGAGCGGTTCCCCACCGCGTCCAGCGCTTCGGCCGAGATCACGTGCGTATCGAAACCCAGGGCTGATCCCTGCGGGACCTCGACCTGGAAATAGCCGCTCGACCGGTCCGCAAACGTGGACGCCAAAAATGTTCCGCCGTCGAATATCTCAACCCGCGTGCCCGGCTCCGCC
This sequence comes from Candidatus Lindowiibacteriota bacterium, assembly GCA_023249255.1. Classification (GTDB taxonomy): domain Bacteria; phylum Lindowbacteria; class 2-12-FULL-62-27; order 2-12-FULL-62-27; family 2-12-FULL-62-27; genus JAHFCY01. The sequence continues at coordinate 13,794 of JAHFCY010000002.1, forward strand.
GATCCCGCCACGAGCGGCGTTGTGTCCTCCGACCGCGTTCCATCCGAAGGCGTCGTAATCACGGGGGCCGCCGGGGCCGTGCCGTCGATTGTGTCCTGCGCCCCGGCCGAAAATTCCGAATGATTTCCGACGGCGTCCGTCGCGCGCGCAGAAAACGTGATCGGCCCGTCAGGCAACGAAACCGGCGAGACCAAAGTGAATTTCCCCGTTGGATCGGCCACCGCCTCTCCAAGAAGAAATGGAATGGCGGCTTTGCTCTCAAACTGCACGGGAACGCCGTTCAGCACGATCGGAAATCCCTTGTCGTCCGCCAGCCGGAACTGCCAGTCCCCTCCTGCCGCCGCAGAGCCTGCACCGGCGAACAAAAATCCGTTTCCTTCCGAAAAAATGGTGTCCGGACTTAGAAACGGCGCGCTCGTCGGCGTGAGGCCGATCCCTTTCAGCACGAACGAAAACCAGTATGTTTTCCCAGCCTCGAATATGACGCCGGACAACGGAAAACTTGCGGGATTCAGAATCGCCCCGATTTGGTCGGTCAGGGTCGGACTAACAAAGATGCGCCGAAGATTGGCGATGGTCTCCCCCTCGTAAATCTCAAGCCCGTATTGCGCGTTCAGCGTCATTCCGGTCGCCGACGCCCGCATTTGAACGCTCGACGCGTTCTTCACCGTTTCCGTAAACCGCACCCGCTGAACGAAACTGTCTCCCCGGCCGATCATGAATCCGTCTCGGCCCGCGCCGAACGGGGCGTTGTCCAGTTTCCGCAAATCCACGAATATCGCGACGGTCGATCCCGCTTCCGCCGTTCCGACGATGACCGGCCTCGGAACCGTGTCCACGTTCAGCGGTGATGTGATCACCGGCGGACCCGGAGCCGTCGCGTCAACGTTCCACGTCACCGTGTCCGAACTCAGCGTCGGTTCGCCGCTCGCCAAAAATCCGCGCGCCGTAACGTCGCGCCGGCCGGACGCCAGACCGGGGAACAACAAAAATTTCGCCCGCATCGTCGCCGTGTCCACCCGCGCCGCAAACAAAACTGCGCCGCCCTCCATAAGCTGAACCGTATCTATTCCCGCCGCCGCAATCTCCACAACTGGATTCCCCGAAACAAGCGCCCCCGAATCCGGCGATAATATCGTCGGCCTCACGACGGACACGGCCGCCTGCGGCAGCGCCGCAATCGTCTCCGTGAAAAACGATTCGTTCGGAAACGCCGCGCCGTCGAACGCCGTCAGCCGGTAATAGAGTCTCACTCCGGCCGCAACCGGCGTGTCGACGTACTCCGTATCCGCCGCCGTTACTTCCGCGATGAACGATCTGGCTTTCCAATCCTGTTGCGCGGGATCCGTGTCCCTGTAAATTCTGAATCCAGCCAACCCCGTCAATGCTCCGCCCTCTTCGTCCAAAGTCGGCTTCTGCCACGTCAACCTCAGCTGCCCGCCCACGCTCGTGTCGGCCGCCACGGCTGACGGCGCCGCCGGCGCCGTTGTGTCCACGTCGGTACGTGTATCGACTTCTCCGAGTCGATACGGCAAAAACGCCGAAACAGGATCATTGAATTTGGTGGCGATCTCTCCCTCGTTTGTCGTTCCCCACCAGTTGCGGGTCAGCGTTTGGCTGTCTCCCGACTCGTTGAATGCGTTGTTAACCCGGTTCCCGAATATGTTGTTCTTGGTGATGGCATTCCCGCTCGATGCCCCAAAAATCCAAATCCCAGTGTCGTTCTCAGAGATGTCGTTTTGCTTTAGTGTGTTGAAACTCGCGATGCCGATAGATGCGCCAGCGCCGTTTGCCCGAAGAACATTGTTCGTCACTATGTTGTTATTCGACCCTCCAGCCAGATCGATCCCTGCCTGACCGTTGCCGATAGCGGCGATTCCCGTCATCTCCGATGCGCTCACTCCCTCCAACCGGATGCCTTGGTTCGAGCCCATCACCGCCAAGTCCTTGACCGTAAGTTCTGTCCGGTTCGCCGCCAAAATTCCGTATAATCCCGTCGTCGTTTGCTCGCCCGGCGGATCGATCACCGTCACGCCCGCCCCCGCGCCCGTCACGCTGATCCGGTCCGTCTCGATCACCACCGTCTCAGCATATATTCCTGCGTCGATCGATATCGCCTCGCCGGACTTCACAGCCTCAAGCGCTCGGCGGATTGTCCGAAACGGACGGCTCGGCGAGCCGACGTTTGTGTCGTTCCCCAACTCGCTCGTGAACCGGTCGCCCGTTGTCGACGTATCGTTCACGTACCAGATCGGCCCAGCCCAAAAAACTCTGTTGTCGGGTACGGCCTCCTGTTTCACCACCACCCACGTGTCCGTGGTTGATGTTTGACTCGACGGGCCCGTTTGAACGTATCCGTATCCTCTCATCTGTTTGACGGCATCGTCGAAATATTCCAGGAGAATCGTCGTGTCCGACAGTTCCACTCGCGCGCTTTGCACGCCCTCGCTCCCCATCGTCACTTTCACCCTCTCTAGACGGTTGATCACGCTGCCGCCTGTGTTCGCGCTCGCCAGGATAACGCTACCAGTATCCCGACGCAGGATGCTGATGTTCCCCCCTCCTCCGTTCGACACTGACATTAGATAGCCCTGGCCTGGGAAGGTTCCAAAAACGTCCGTCGCAAACGTGTCCCAGGCGTAATGATATTGAAATAAATCCGTGATCCCAAAGCTCATCTGCAGGAAGGATATGTCGACTTCCATCGTGTCCCGGTCCGTCCACGTCACCGCCGGTGGGTTCGAATTGATGTCCCGCCCCGTCACATTCCCGATAAACGATCCTCTCGACCCACCAGATCCCTTGGCCCCCGTGGACAGTCTGAGCGCCCCGCCCACGATTTGCGCCGTGCAGATTGTGATGTTATCGGCGCATCCCATCTTGTATTGCACAGCATCCGGGAACGGATCCACGCGGGTGTCCCAAGTCTCCCGGTGCACGGCTGTGGTTTGGTAGATGACAGGCACAGGTATCTCCGGCGGCCTCGGCGGGCCCTTCTTCGTATAGACCACCCACGTATCGCCTCTCTGGCTAAGGATCACCCCCGGGCTACCAAATGCCCCCGCAAAAAATTGTAAGCCCTTCTTCACTCCGAACGGCTTGTACGTGCCCTCGTAAAACGCATATTGCCGGCTGAACGGCATCCCCGTGTCGTATTCCGCCGTTATCTGGTGAAGCCCTTCCCCCGTTTGCTCGATCACCAGCCGACGCAGGAAAAACAACGGATTGAATCCGAGTGCCGTCGATGAAAGCAGAACGTTCACACCGCCGTCCACGCGCCAGAAATGAATCTCGTTTGACTGCGATACGAATTCCACCACGTACCCCGTCCGCGATCCCGACACTCTCTGCCCTGTACTCGAGAACACGGCCTCAAGCGCCGGCCAAGAACTTATCGTCCCAAACGGCCCGCCGGGGTGCTGCGGGCCGACCGGACCCAAGTTGTATCCCATCCACATTCGCACCGCCAAAGTCGAGCCCCCGCCCAAAAATCCCATGTCGATCACGTACGTGTCCTCGCCGACAGGCATCAGCGGCACCGTGCATTCCAGCAGGCTCCCCGTCGCCCCGCTGTACGTCAGCAACACGCTCCCGTTATCCACGGACACCTGCCCGATCTTTTGAAACACGTCCGCGTTGTTGATCACCTCCGCCGTGTCGAATACCTCTCGAAAAACGAAGGTGGTCGTCTCCGTCTGCGGCACAGGAATGGCCGCCATTATCGTGTCCGAGAACCAGCTCTCGTTCTCCCGCCCGTTCGCGTTTGTATCGTATGAAGTCAGCCAATAATACAGCGTGTCTCCGGGATTCCCCGTGTCCATATAACTCGTCGCACCAGTCCCCAAATCCGCCAGGGCCGGATGCCTTGATGACGGGTCGCGGGCTATGCTCCTGTATATCCGATAGCCGACAAGATCGTTGAGCGGCCCGACCTCTTCGTCTGTTGTCGGGGTATCCCACGTAAGCCGCACTCCCGTGCCCTGCACAAGAACGCCAATGTTTCGCGGCGAAGCAGGGGCCGTCGTGTCCGCGCCGGAGGACGTGTCAACCTCTCCGATCCGATAAGGCACGAACGCCGATGCAGGGTCATTGAATTTGGCCGCGATTGAACTTCTGTCAGTCGTTCCCCACCAGTTGCGGATGAGACTCTGGACATTTGCACTCTGATTCAAAATGTTGTTGGTGCTGTTGAAAACAATATTGTTTTTTGCGATGACGTTCCCGCTCGAAGTTCCCGGAATCCAAATCCCCGTCCCGTTTGAGGCAATATCGTTTTGATGAATGTCGTTTGCGTTGGAGGATTCTACCCGGATTCCCGCCGAATTCGAATTGGCTGTGTTGCCCTCTACGAGATTGCCGTTCGAACCGGACGAAAGATGAATCCCTTGGACTGTATTCGAGTTTGCCATGCTTTGGTTGATGACATTGTTTTCGGACCCGGTTAGGTAAATCCCGTTGTTCCCGAGAAAACTTGCGTCCACATTCGCGACGACCGACCAATCCACGTTCTCAAAATGAATGCCGTCATACGCGTCGATGACATTGAAATTTTTGATGACAAGCCCCGTGTGGTTCGTCGAACTGATCCCGTAAAGCCCCCCGACGGTCTTCGCCCCCGGCGGGTCGATCACGGTGAGGGCCGAATCGACGCCGATGAGAATGGCGGTGTCCTTGTCGATCACAACCGTCTCCGAATACAGGCCGGCGTCGACAAAGATCGTGTCTCCGGGGTTGGCCACGCTTAGGGCTTTGGTGATCGTTCGATACGGCGCTGTCCGGCTGCCGTTTCCCGTCACATTGTCGCCCGTCGCGTATGTGTAGCTGTCGCTCGCCCGCGAACTGTCGTTCACAAAAAATCCGACGAAGGGAGGGGGCGTGTGGATTTTTAATATTTTCAGATTGTCGACAAATGCGTTTCTGTTGAGGTTGAGACCGCCAAGAGCATTCACCCGGAAAAAATCCTGATTGCCGATATGCAGATTCTGAACGGTGTCTTGGGTGGTATAGGTAGCGTCAAATATACTGAGTACGGCCTGGGGATGCGGGGTTTCATTCGTGTTGGACGTCGGATAGTAGGTTGTGCATGTGTGTTCTCCGTCGCCCGTGTAGTGTATCTCTATCCCACGGGCGCCTTTAAATCCGACAAGAGTCCCGCAAGTACCGGCGCCGTCCTTCAACTCTTTTCTCACCCATGTGAATGAAGCGTCGAATGCACCGGTCACAATTCCCAACACGGTTTGAATTTGCCTGCCGTCGGCCTGCCGCCCGTCAACCCGATACATTTGCATTCTATCGGAAACTTCAGAGAACCCGCCGGACGAAGCACCCCCCGTAAAATCGATCTTGTACCCCGTGCCGTCCATAGCAGGTGTAATCTCATTTTGAGGATTAACGTTGTCGGCAAGCACGGACCCGGCCAACACTTGGTTCGAACTTCCGGCGTAAAACAGCCGAACGTCGTTGAAATAGCCAATGCGCGCGGCGCCGCCTGTCAGGCCGCAATTGACGTCCCAGTTGACGACCTCCTCTCCCTTGATGTCGAATTTGATTAGAGCCGCATCGTCTTCGGTCAACCCATACTGAACACGCGCGCCGAGATAACATCCGGGAATGTGTTGTGCGGAATTTTCCCGTTGTTGGAGTTGTACCCACTTATTCGTCGCGTCGTAACTCGGGACACCTTGGTTGCTTCCAGGGGCGGCAAGCGTATAAATAGAGGTGTTTAGAATGCTGTTTACATCAAAGTGATCATCGAGGAGTAGAACCGTATCGGTGGATGCCGGTGGCGGGGGAGGAGGTGGCTCAACCGCGGGTCCTTCGATCTGTTTGATGTTTATGTTGTCGAGAAACGCCTGCTGCTGTCCGCCTTGGCCGGACTTCCGCTGAAGGTCCTGGGCGCCGATGTTCAGGTATTTCGGCCCGGGGCTCGATGTATATGTGTTGTCAATCGCGGTCACGGCCGGCGAGCCGTTGAAGACGACGCCCGTGCAGGTGTGAACTCCGTCGGCGGTGTAGTGGATATGCACGGCCCGCGACCCGCTCAGGAACGTGCGGTTCTGACTCGGGATGAACTGCGACTTGACGAAGATGAAAGATTGTTGTCCCGAAGAAAAGGCGTTCGTGGTCGTTGCAAGCACGGTCTGTATTTGAGCCCCATCCACGTTCCGCCCGTCCACCCTGTAAATGCGCATGCTGCTGAACGGCTGCTCCGTGACGCTCGGGGGGTCTCCTCCGCCGTCTCCCACAAAGTCCACCTTGTACCCAGTTCCGTTTACCGCCGGCGTGATCGTGTTCGCCGGCGGGTCGCAGTTCTGGCAGTTTCCGCTGCGGATCGAGTTGCTCGACGCCGCGTAGAATACGCGCGCGTCGTTCGATATGCCATCGGTCGTGCTGAACGTGGAATTTTCTTTTCCGAACCAGTCCCACCTAGCCAGGAAGGCGTCGCCGCCGCCGAGCGTGTAGTCGAGTTTCACATTGAAGTAAGAGCCTGGGACATAGTTCGACAGGTCATCGTGGGTGAACACCACCTGGCCGTTGCTGAAGCCGGGCTCGAAGGCGTTGTCGCCGCGGCCAACGCCAAAAGGTGTGGGGGTCGTCTTGAAGTAGAGGTCGGCGTTCCCCGTGCTGTCGGTGTCGAACGTGTCGTTGAGGAGGAGGGTGTCTCCATAACTTGTGCGGGTGATTAATATCGCCAGACCGAGAGCATAGATGCCGACCCAGTCGACCCACGTTCGACCGGGTCTCACTTCCAGTTGATTCTCCCCTTATACTTCAGAACCTTCCTTGCATACTCAATAGCCTCTGTTACGGTGGCAAACGTGTCGTCGCCAGGGTCATGCCTCCACATGATCAGACTCGGTGTGTCGGACTCGATCCATCCCACAGCGCTGTCCGTCCCGTACGGCTGGATGAACGAGTAGGCGCGGACGATCCCCGTCGTGTCGGTGGTCATATTGTTGTCGAGGACGATGCAGGGCAACCGCGTATTATCGTTCGGCACCGAATCGAACTCGTAGTGGCACTTGACGTATATAATGTCGGCCTGCGCCGAAATACCCATGCCCGCAATGCCCAAAACAACCAGCAACAAAACGGCTAAGGTTCGCTTCATGGCTCCGCCCTCAAAACCTGTTCAAATTTCCGGCATACCTCAGCACCCGCCGGATGTAGTCGATCGCCACCAGCCGGTGCGGAAATTCCGAGATGTGGCTGGACGTCCTCAAAATCGCCATGCTGTCCGAAGTCGCCGTCACCCGCACCACCGCCGTCTCGGCGCCCGGTGGAAACACCGCCACCCAGTTCTGCACAGAGGCAGTGCTGTGGATAAGAAAACACGGCACAAGCTGGCTGTCCGAGTTCAGGTGGTACTTGCACTGAAAATACGCCACATCCGACGACGCCGGGGCGGACCACGCATGGACGAAAAATGCCGCGGCAATCAGCGCCGGAAGGACAGATCGAAATTTCATGTTCGACACGCTCCTTTCGTTGTCCTTGAATTTTGGAATGGGGAATGGAATTTCAGGGGGAAGGACGGACCAGACCGGTACGCACGGACTCCACCACCGCAGATTCTCTCTCCTGCTGCAAACGCCATCTTCAACCACCCCCGTATATAATATGGAAGAAGGACTGCGTTTAAGCCCCTGTTCGCCTCTTCAATCAATGCCTTACATCTTATTGGGTAACTTCAGCCCTTTAACCTTCTTGCCCCTCCCCATGTCAAGCTGTATTTTTTGCTATGGGCCGCCTACCCAAGCAGCGTCAGCACGTTCTGCGGCCGCAGATTCGCCTGCGCCAGCATCGCGTTCGCCGCCTGCGACAATACCTGCGCCTTTGTGAACTCGATCATCTCCGCCGCCATGTCGGTGTCGCGGATCCGGCTCTCCGCGCTTTGCATCCCCTCCGCAGCCACCAGCGCGAATTGGTACGCGTGGTCCAGGCGGTTCGACTGCGCGCCCAACTTCGCGCGCATCCGCGATACGCGATTGATGCCGTCGTCAATTTTTCCGATCGCCGACTCCGCCTTCGCCTGCGTCAACACCGACACGTCGTACACGTGAAGATTGCCGGCGCGAACGTCCGCCGGCAAGTCCAGCATGATCAGTCCGTTCTTGTTCGCCGACGCCTGGATGGAAATCGGATCCTCCCGGTCCCCCGCCTTGTCGATGATGTCCTGCGCGATCTTCGGCATGATGTCGGTTTGATACGCCGCAACCGATTGGTTGGAATTTATGACGCCCAAATCGTTGTCCACGACCAACGCGTCGTATGCCGCAATGGTCCCAGGAACCAAATCGTTGGTAAGAACGTAGGTCGTCACGGTGTCGTCCGTTTTGCCGTCCACATTTGGATCCAACAGGATATTTCTGGCGGCGGCCTCTCCGTTTGCATTTGTGTTCGGCGGACCCGGCGGCGCGCCGCTGGCCAAATTGTCAATTTCAGTTCCGACGGGGTCGTCGTTTTCGGGAGCATAGAGTAGGAAACGTTTCGCATCCGAAGCATAACTGGGGATGCCTCCGTTCATCGTGCCGACAAAGGGCGTATAAACATTGAATAAATTTGCTATGGCATTATAGCCCGGAGAAAAGTCAAAATCGACGGCAACAGCATTGAGCGCCGCTTGAAAGGCTGTGATGTTGTTCGTAAAATCGAGTACCTTTCTTGTGTCTTCAGGAACAGACCCATCGCCCACCGTGACCAACGACAAGCGAAAATCAATATTTGCCTTTTTGAGCGCGTCCGTCAATGTTGTGAGACTGGCCTGTAACCCCGCAAGCGCAGGTGTCGTAACCGCGCTCCCCGTATCTATTCCAAAAACAATATCCGCCTTCGTGTTTTTCGGACCCAGGATTTTCTTCTCGTTGAACTCCACTGACGTGGACATTCGGTCCAGTTCGTTGATGAGCTGGTCCACCTCAAGCTGAATCAGCGACCGGTCCGAGTCCGAATACACGCCGTTCGCCGCCTGCACCGCCAGTTCCCTCATCCTCTGCAGGATGTCGTGAACGGTCTGCAGCGCCGACTCCGCCGTCTGCACCATCGACTGACCGTCCTGGATGTTGCGCGCGGCCACCTGATAACCCCGCACCTGCGTGCGCAGTTTCTCCGACACGGCCAGCCCCGCCGCGTCGTCCGAGGCGCGGTTGATTCGATAGCCGCTCGACAGCCGCTCCAATGCCTTCGTCAGCGTCCCGTTATTCAACGTCGCTTGCCGGTGCGCAAACATCGCGCTGATGTTATGCCGCACGTTGAAAATCTCAGACATGATCGATCACCAGATCGTTTCCGCCTTTCCTCTTCTTCACCTCGCACACACCCCCCTCCGCATAGACATACACCTACACCCTCCCCCTCCAGACGGACGAACACGCACCGCTCGCCTGTCCTTCTTTTTGAGGGTGCAAATGATCCACAACCGCCGGCAGGTCGAACTCTGCCCTGTTCGCTTGTGGATCCGATATGAACCGTTCGTACCCTTCCTCAAACGGCGCGTCCTGCACCGCTTCGGGTACGATGACATCCATGTCATCGAAAGCGCTTGAAACCGCCGCTTTCGCCGGTAACTTTTTGGCCCGGCGGAGCTTAAAAAAGCGCCACCGCCGCCTGCGGACAGAACGTCCCTGTCCGTAACGGCTCCACTGGCAACAAAGGATGGAATGGTGATGAAAGGGATGGAAAAAAAGTCAGTCCATATGGCGGATCAGGTTGTGAATCCCTTCACACTCATTCAGCCTTCCTTGGCCTATAGATAGATCCTATCCGCATTCTTCGACCGATAAACGGCTAAACTTTATTGGATTGGGCGGTTACGGCTGATCGGGAGTTTCTATTTTCAGGTTGACATAACCCCCCGCCTGTTGGAACATCAGCTTGGATATCCGCTTATCATTCATAATGCATAAATCGGGGTGTGGGCTGGGGCGTCTTCTCCATATTATCGTACTCGTCTTGGGAGCCTGTATTCTCTTCGCGGGGCCACGCGAAGCGGGGGCGGCCTTTACCCGGGCCGACACCGAATCGGGCATCTTTGACGCCGCAAACGGCAACGGGGTCGCCTGGGCCGATTTCGACAACGACTCCGACCTCGACCTCTTCGTCGCGAATAGTTCCGGCCAGGCAGATTCCTTGTATCGCAACAACGGCAACGGCACATTCACGGAAGTTTCGGCGGCGGCCGGGATGACCGGAACGGCGGATGGATTCGGCGTCGCCTGGGGCGATTACGACAACGACGGCGACCTCGACCTCTTCGTCGCAACGAGCGGACAGGATATTCTCTATAAAAATAACGGCGGGGGCGTATTCACCGACGTGGCTGCGAGTGCAGGCATGACCGACGCCGTGGGTGGATTCGGGGCCGCATGGGCCGACTACGACGCCGACGGCGACCTCGACCTCTTCGTCGCCAACACCGGCACGGGTCAGGATTTCCTGTATCGCAACAACGGCAACGGCACATTTTCCAACGTGGCGACAAGCGCGGGCATGACCGACGCCGCAAACGGCGCGGTCGCCGCGTGGGCCGACTACGACAACGACGGCGACCTCGATCTCTATGTCGTCAACAGCGGAGGCGACCAGGACTTCCTATACAAAAACAACGGCTACGGCGCGTTCACGAGAGTCGATACCTCGGTCGGTATGATGGATGCCTCAAACGGCGTGGGCGCGGCGTGGGGCGACTACGACGCCGACGGGGATCTCGATCTCTTCGTCGCCAATCAAACCGCCCAGGAGGATTTTCTCTACCGCAATAACGGCGACGGAACCTTTACCCGCGTCGACACGACCGTTGGCATCAATGTCGCTTCTTATGGCTTGAGCCCCGCTTGGGGCGACTACGACAATGACGGCGACCTCGATCTCTTTCTCACCAACGACGTCGCCCAGCAGGATATTCTCTATCGGAATAACGGCAACGGCGCGTTCACACGGGTCGACACGGCCCTGGGCATCATCGACGCGCTGGACGCCGGCGGTTCCGCGTGGGCCGACTACGACAACGACGGAGACCTCGACCTTTACGCCGCCAACTGGAACGGCCAGCAGGACTATCTGTACCGCAATGCCGGCCCGGTCCAGAACTGGATTAAAGTCATCACCCTCACTGATTCCAACGGCAACGCTCGTGAGTCGGACCCGGACTCGGACCGTCTTGACGTCGGAGCAAAAGTGGAAGTTGATTTGGACGGATCTGCGGATTTCGCCGTCGGCACGGGCCGTTACGCCTCTCTTCTCATCACCTCCGGGTCCGGCTTCGGCCGGTCGGCCATCCCCGCGCATCTGGGCGTAGGCAGCGCCACGACGGTAGATGTGCGCGTGACGTTTTCCGATGGAGACGTCTGGATCGAAACCGGCGTCGCCGTCAACCAGACCATCACCGTCCGCGACCCGCCGAGATTTGTACAGTCGGCCCAATTGGCCGGCTTGAACGACGCCGCGTTCGCCTACGGCTCGGCTTGGGGCGATTACGACGGCGACGGCGACCTCGACCTCTTCGTCGCCAACGACGCCGGCGAGCAGGATTTTCTGTACCGCAACAACGGTAACGGCACGTTCACCAACGTCGCCGTCGCAGCCGGCATGTCGGACGCGTCCTACGGGATCGGACCGGCGTGGGGCGATTACGACAACGACGGCGACCTCGACCTCTTCGTCGCCAATTGGAGCGGCCAGCAGGATTTCCTCTACAAAAACAACGGCAACGGCACGTTCACCAGCGCGGCGGCAAGCGCCGGCATGACAGACACAGCGCACGGCTACGGCGCGGCGTGGGGAGACTACGACGGCGACGGCGACCTCGACCTCTTCGTCGCCAACGGCAGCACGACGGCGCAGGATTTCCTGTATCGCAACAACGGCAGCGGCACCTTCACCAACGTGGGGATGACCGCGTTGGGGACGGACGCATCGGATGGCAAGGGCGCGGCGTGGGCCGATTACGACAACGACGGCGACCTCGACCTTTTCGTTTGTAATTGGGGAGCTCAAAATTTCCTGTACCGAAACGACGGCGGCGGAGCCTTCACCAACGTCGCGGCAACTGTGGGTTTGCCCGAATCGTCGAACTCGACCTCGGCGGCCTGGGGCGATTTCGACGGCGACGGTGACTTCGACCTCTACGTCACCACATCCGGCCCGCAGGATTTGTTCTATCGCAACAACGGCAACGGCACCTTCACCCGCGCCGACACTACCGTCGGCTTCGTCGACGCCCATAACGGCCACGGCGCGGCCTGGGCCGATTTCGACGGCGACGGCGACCTCGACCTCTTCGTTTGCAATTACAGCAGTCTTCAGGACTTTTTATACCGCAACAACGGCAACGACTCGTTCACCAACGTCGCCAAGGCGCAGGGCGTGGACGCAGGCAATTTCGGCATCGGCCCGGCGTGGGCCGACTACGACAATGACGGTGACCTCGACCTCTTCGTAGCCGACGCCAATAACGTTCAGGATTTCCTGTACAAAAATTCCCGCGTGAACGCCAAAAAGTGGCTCAAAGTCGTACCGCTCACCGATTCGAATCACGACGCCGAATTTTCGGACGGCGAGCCGGACCGGCTGGCGATCGGCGCAAAAGTCGAGATCGATCTGAACGGCGGCGCCAATTTTGATACGGGTATCGGCAAATACACTTTCGCCGCCGTCGGCTCGGGACAGGGTCCAGGCCAGTCCGCCGCACCGCTTCACTTCATGCTCGACACCGTGGCGACCGTGGACGTGCGCGTCACCTTTCCCGACGGCGACACGGCACTTGTCGCCAACGTCGCCGCCAATCAGACCATCACGGTCAAAGACCCGGCGCAGAAACTATTCATGGTATCGGGCAACCATCAGCTTGGCGCCGCGGGCGGGTCGCTTGCTTCGCCGCTGGTCGTCAAAGTCTTCCATCCCGTCGGCGGGGCGATTGCGGCGCCTGTGACGTTCAGCGTTTCCAACGCTCCGGACGGCGCGTCGGGATATTCTCCGGCGACGACGGTCATGTCCAATGCCGCCACCGGTCTGGCAAGTTTCAATTTCACCCTTGGCGCTAAAAACGGCGTCTACCGGGTGACGGCGAGCGTCGGATCGCAGAGCGTGACGTTCACGGCCTACACGGATCGGGTGGACGTCGCGGCCGGCAAGTGGAAAATGGGCGGGCCTGTCAAAAAGCCGTCGGACGGAAGTCTGGCGGGCGTGATCGAGGACGACGGATTCGGCTCGCGCGAGACGACGGGCAAAGGAACTCTCACGAGCGGATACCGCATCTATCGCTGGGATCCGACCGCCGGCGTCGATCCCAATTTCAGCCGGTTCAAAGTGCCGTCGATCATCGAGTCGGCCAAATCGTATTGGTTCAAAGCGGCCTCGGCCGGCGCGCTGGATGTGGACGGGACGGCGCTGACGGACACGTTTGAGCTTCGCCTTGATCAGGGATGGAACATGACGGCCAATCCGTTTGCGTTTTTCATCGACTGGGATTCGGACGTGCGATTCGAGACGTTCCCGGTGGCGGGCGAGGCGGTTGCGCCGAAGACTCCAAGTCAAGCGAGATCGGACAGCATCGCCGACGACGTGACGTTCTGGTTCGAGGACCCGCCGCCAGCGCCCGTCGGATATCGCTGGGGTCCGCGGTCCATTTCCTACGGCGCGCCGCTGGTGGCGAGTCTTCAGCTCAAACCCTGGGTCGGCTACTGGGTCTACGCGCACAGATCGTGCACGATGGTGTTTCATCCCAATCCGCGGGACCCTGCGTCGGCCGCGGTCGTGACACAGGCTCCGAGACTCCTCTCGGCCTCGTACGGCGCCGTTACCACGGGCGACACGGCCGAATGGACGATTCAATTGTCGCTCTCCGGCCTCCGGTCAACCGCTTCCGGTCTGCAAAAATATGAAGATGCGGAAAACTTCGTCGGCGTGCGCCGCTCGGGCATGACGGCGGTGCGCGACGCGCCGGCGTCGCCCGGCGGCGTGAATTTGAGCGTGTCGCGCCCCGGCGGGGAGGCCCCCCCATACGCGTTATTGTATTTGCCGATGAACCTCAACCGTCCGGCATCGAGCGGCGGCTGGTTTTCGTCGTGGGCCTTCGCGGACGAAGGGGAGCAAAGCCCCGCTTGGGAACTTTCGTCCTATTCGGCGGATGCGGGTGACGTGACGATCCTCGCCGACAACGTGCAGAACGTGCCTTCGGCCGTCCCGCTCCTCTTGCGGGACGAATCTACGGGGATCGTCACCGACCTTCGCCGATCACCTTCCTACTCCTACTTTTCCGCGCCGGGCGAGAGCCGCCGCCTCCTCCTGTCCGCCGGTACGGCGGGATCCGGCCCTTTGACGTCAATCAAATATCCAGCCGCATGTCTCATCACGCGTCTTGTGGGCTCTGACCGAAAGTCTATCTTCGCCGCATTGCCCTCCGGCATTCGGCTGTATTTTCTGACGTGCCTTAGACAGGCCAGAGACGCTTTCCTACAATCGGCACTCGGCCGGCACGCGGTATGTCTCTATTACAAGTTGTAGCGGCGGGCTATGAAAAATAAAGTCGTCATCTGCATCGTTTTTCTGATTCTGGCGGCAATGGCATGGGTCGTATGGTCCCGCTCAAAAAACGATCCGCCGCCACAATTTCCGGAGAATCCTGTTACAGAACTTCTTGCCAGTCTCCACAGAAACCAGCAACAGACTGATGAAGAGATGGTAAAGATATTGGAAATGTTACTTGCACAACAGGCTCATATTTTAAAAACGACGAAGCTCTTCGAAAATTCTCTCATCGCCATTGTGGACTCCCACCGCCGGATTCAAACGATTCGGTCGGAGATTCCCGGAGTTCTGGAGGAATTAGAAAAAGCAGACGGGGAAACCCGCTTGGAATACTTCAAACCGAGCATAACGCTCACCCAACTTCAGGCGTCTCTAAGCGTATACGGTCTGACGTACGAAGCTGACCGCAAAGTCGGCGAACTTGCCTTGGAAAACTTGGGAGGAGTGCTCCAAATAGCCAACATGATATATACTATTCGAGACCAAAGGAAAACTTGGTTCTCAGGCACGCAGGCTCTTCAAGAAATGATTGAGGGACTGCGCCGTGTCCGTACTGGAAACGAGAGCGGCCTTTCAATCATGGAAGCCTCCTCAAAGGCCCTTGTGGAACGACACCGTGAAGATTTGAAAGCTATGTTGGAAATCCTTGTTGCGGCAAAGGATATCCTGGAGTGGAGCGAAAAGACCCATGCCTCCAAAACAGCCATGCTCCAAAGGTTCGCTGTTTGGATGAACCAAACGATCGAGCCGGCACAGTCCGAAACTCTGAAACACGCAAAGTTCGTCGCCGCACTTGAAGAATATGCCGCCAAAGAAAAGAAATCCTTGGACGAAAAAACAAATTCGTTGGACGACGTCTCCAAGGAAATCGAACTGTTACACCGGCCGGAATAATTCGGCTTCCGCCTCTATCGACCAAGTTCCTGCAGTATTTTCTGTCGGATCAGTCTTGTTCTATCGGTATAGTTCACACGGAACTGCGCGAACGCCTCGTCTGAGAGAACCCATCGCTGACCCTTGGTCATATTCTCCTGCGTATTCGAAACGATGCGACCAAGTTCCACGAAGTCCTCGTGAAAGGTTGTGTCATACACCACTTGGAAAGTCGATTCCATCCCGACGAGGTCCAATTCAACGACCAAACACTCCCGATCCTGTACCATCGCCCTTGGCGCCATCATGCAAGCGATGAGCCGGTTGCTCCGGTCTTCGAAATCTTTTAGCAAGTTCAATTTGAGTTCTGACTGCCGACGTTGGTACTCCCATCGATCGGTGATGGCTGTGGCGATTAAACCCAAAATAAGCGCATTGATCACTGCGATGAGCAGCTTATCGAGAATAAACTTCTTAATATCATCTTGCATGACTGGCCCCCCCAAACTGTGATGGGTGGCATTCAAGATCGTCAGATGATCGAAGTCAAGCGAAATTTTCATGGATGAATTTTCATAGATGATTCTGCCGAATATCGAGGAGTTGCTCATGGATTTATTTATTGACCTAGCCTTCCACATACATATACTTTTTTCGGAGTATCTGAAACGACCTTTCTTGCATTTGGACTACAGTATTCCCGAACTACAAAGGGGCGAAATATGTTGTTCTTTACTCGACCGACTCGCGTGGAGACCGAAATTCTTAGGATATTACGGGATGGCGATTTGACCGGATACGATATCTGTCGGAGACTTCAGGATGCAGATCCACATGTGCCCCTGACGGGAGAGGGTCTACTGTATCCCATCCTTTACCGCTTGGAGGATCGGAGGGTTGTTCATGCGGAATGGAGGATAAATGAGAGGTAGGAAACGCAGATACTACAAGTTGACAAACCCGCGGACTGAAAAAAATTAAAACGCTGTAGCGATTTACGGGGCTTGGCGCTGTCTGTCCTGCCAAATCACTTCTCCTGTTGCATACGAGGGGGGCTATTCCAAATAGGAGGACGGACAAATGGCCCCCACATTCTTTTGTGATAGTGTTTTTATTTAAGGCCGACAGCGCATCTTGCCTATCCGATGAGCAACCTAACGGTCCCTATCCACGTGTTCTTGAGAAATTGCGTCTCCGAACTATCTCCCGCCGTACAGGACGCGATCATTTCACCGGAGATATTGAATGGCGAGCACCCCCCGTCCGTAGAGGAACTCGTGACGCGGTTCCCTCCGATGTGTGTTGTGCTCGCATTTCCAAATCACGATAAAGGATATTTGCTCCGTGTTGCGAAACGCCCGAAGGCGGGCGGGTTAAATCTGGATATCGAACCTCTGCCGGACACTATCATTTTGTTCGGCCTGACGGATGAGCACAAGCAAGCGGTCCATTTTCTGGCGCAGAAATGCAGAGCGATGAATCAACCCGCGCGGCAGGATCGTGCGCCCTGGCCCCCCAAGAAATTTATCCCGAAAAAGAAAAACATCCTCAAGAGTGGCGGGCACATCTGTTACAGGCCCGGGCACATTGAAACGGATCGACGAGCTTCTGCGCGTGCCGGCTGAGATTCGATTTCTGTCGGTTGAGCCGCTCTTAGCGCCGGTTGATTTGTCACCATGGTGCCCCTTGGAATATGGATTGACACTGCATCCCCCCGAAAATACTCTGCCGCCTATGAGTCGGTACGGATACTATGTCGAGGGCTACGAAGACATCTCCGTTGTTGGCTGGGACCCGCCGTTAAGAACGCATTACGCGCAAATATCACACAACAACGATCCGACCCCCGATGACGAACGGCCGACAAGATGTTGGATTGGCCAATTAGCTTATGAATGCCCGACTGTGGAGGAATTGGACGGCAAACTGAAAGGGCACGGGTTACAGGGGCTCCCGCAACGAGAGCATCCCGGCGCGAAGGAAGACTTGTGGGATCTCCTGCGTCTGGACAAGAAGATGAGCCGATAGGGGCCGGGTTTCACATGGGCAATAGATGGAAATTTGCGGAATCAAAATCGTCCAAAAAATTCAAAGAACCGACGCTGGAAGAGAAGGCCGCGTTGGAGCTTTACATCTTGGTTCTACAGCACGGCGATAACCCATCCGTATTACCTCAAGAGCAGAAATCAAAATTTGATGTGGCCGACGAACTCGTGGAATGCTCCATTCGAAGGTGGATTCGATCTCGCCCTGTGGCAGATGAGGGTTGTCGGGATTGGCGTAAGAAATTGCACGAATCTCTACGCATCCTACATCATCGCCTGTATCTCGATTCTTACGTTGAACTCACAACTATAGGGAGGATGATTTCTGCGCCGGCAAATCGAGGCAAGGAACCCGATGAAGAAGCAAAGCAGAAAATCCGATATATCGGTCAACGTCTCTGGGATGCCGGCAGTATAGAAATGATGCAGGCGGTATTTTATCCCGTCGTCAACAAACTCCGTGTTCCAGATTTTAATGTCCATCTTTCCTACATCTGGTCTGGTATCGGAACTTGGAGATACTGATATGGCAGAACCCGAGGGAGAAAAGGACCTGAAAAGTGAGAAAGAAGCGGGGGCGGACCGCCTTGACCTGAAAGTGATTGGGATCGGTGGTGCCGGTGGTAATGCAATAAACCGTATGATTGATGTTGGAATTAGTGGTGTTGAATTCGTAGCTATGAATACGGATTCCCAAGTCTTGAAAAGCTGCCGAGCGCCGAACAGACTGCTCCTCGGCGAGAACCTGACGGGGGGACTCGGCGCCGGCGGAAAGCCCGAGATTGGTCGAAAGGCGGCGAATGAAGATCGAGATGGCATTCTGGGTATGTTAGAGGGAGCCAAAATGATATTTCTCACCGCTGGTATGGGCGGAGGTACAGGAACGGGGGCAGCACCTGTGGTTGCTGAACTGTCCAAAGAACTGGGCATTCTGACGGTTGGTATCGTCACAAAGCCGTTTGCGTTCGAAGGCCCGGTGCGGCTCAGGAACGCCGAGGATGGCATCATGGAACTCAAGGAGCACGTCGATACCCTCATCACTATTCCGAACGACAAGATCCTCGAAGTTTGCACAGAGAGGCTGTTCATCAACGATGCTTTTGCTCGCGTAGACGACACGCTCCGGCAGGCCATCCAGGGAGTTTCGTCCATCATTGCCGACGAGGGCGTCATCAACGTCGATTTTGCAGATATTAGGACTGTCATGGGCGAACGTGGAGAGGCGCTCATGGGCATAGGTCTAGCATCGGGCGAAAACCGTGCGAAAGTGGCGGTAATGCAGGCAATGCGCAATCCCCTTACGGAGAATTTATCGATCACAGGAGCCAAGTCGGTTCTCCTCTGGATCCGCGGGGGGGTTGATTTCGAAATGCGGGAATTTAGCCAGATCGCGACGATGGTTCAAGAGGAGGCTGGTGGCGGAACCAACATAATCACCGGTTACAGTATCGACCAATCTCTAGTTGACCGTATTCAGGTTATCTTGATTGCATCGGGCATTCGAAAGTCGGCTGTAAAACAGAAGACCTATGCAAAGGACGAGGTGTCACAAATGCCTGCCATATCGTCCCCCGCTTGGAGAGTTGTGGCAGGCGGACGGATTGTTAGAACCGTCGTTTCTGGGATTGAAGGGAATCTGGTACTTCAAGAGGAGCAAGAGGAACTGGATATTCCCAGTTTCCTTCGGAGGGCAAAGCCAGGAAATAAGGGCTCGATAGCAGTAAGTACGTCTTATGACCTTGCAGATTTCCGGCGCGATCACGTCTGGATAATGGAAAATCGCCAGAGTCTGCCTGAGCGATACGATGGGCAGTGGATAGCCGTCAAAAACGAGAAAGTCATTGCCCACTTCCAAGATTTGGACGCGTTGCTCTCCGCACTACCCAATGCCGCACATACTTGCATTGAACATCTCACGCGGGATGAGCCAGACGTGGTCCAATGAAACTTCCTGGTTTCTATCAAGGGGCCAAACCTTGTGTCTTCGCCGTGGTGAGGGGCGGCAATTCTCTGCATTCGTTTTCGGGCTATGTTCGGTTTGTGATAGATACGGCGGCGGTTCGGACAACACTTTTGGATGCTGATGCGCGGCGTCTGCGAATACCCGAGGAACTACTAAACCCGAGGGATAAGCTCGTTGGGCTTGGCGGTGCCGTCAGAACCTTTCTTATAGATAAGGCAGAGTTAATATTCGAATCCGCCGATGAAGATTTTTCCGTGTCCATGGCAATTTGTGTGACGCGCCACGATCTGGATGGAATGCCAACCGATGATAGAGCCAAGGTCGCCGCGCTTGCCTCGGTTCTTGGCTTGGACTTCATCAACAAGTTCAAACTGCTCTGTGAATATAGAAAAGACGTTGTGCGAATGGAATAGAGTGATGTCTCTGTTGCGTGTTAATCACTTGGTCGGCAGTCATTAACTTGAGGAGGGTTTCGACCATGCTCGACAAGATAAAGGAATGGGATCCGAAGTTGGGGCAAATAATCAGTTGGTTTCTATTTTTAGTTACAATTTCGTCATTCCATTATTGCGTCGGGTATTACACGCCTTTTGGAATTGCTATTGGTAATTTCTTCTCCCCGTCGGACTACTGTTTCAATAAGTTGACATCCGTGGTCGGTCAGAACGTGGTTGTATTCATCGTGCTCCTTGTCGCCGCGATTCTTTGTGATGCTTTGAGGAAGTGGCACCCGTCTTTTCTTAACGAAGGAACCTTCACTGCGGCCCGCTTGTTACTCCTTATATTGGCCGCCATGGGATTGGCGATGTTCTATTTATATGAAGGGCACGAGGCCGGCGTGGGCGCGAAAATGCAGCCCCATTCCGTTATTCGTTTGACTTCTCAGGATACACCGCTGAATGCAGTCATCATTGGAGCTTCGAGTAACTACCTATATCTATTGGAAGTTTCGGATTCTCATACCATCGTAATCCCCCTCTCCTATGTGATGCGCATTGAGACACCGCAAACATTCGTTGTAGCCGCTCGCGGGCGGGACGCAAGGGGAATGACCGATACTGGTCCGACGCGTTCTACGAATGAGTGAATTCTGTTTTGACCGTTACGGAAATACTGCCAACCGGAAGATCTGAATGTGGCGGCGGTCAAATTGTCCGACGAGACCGAACTCTGCGAGGGTTGCGGGCAGTTCAAACAAATCGTCGAGGAAGTGGCCGAACCGAGGAAGAGGGGTGATCACAATAGATTCGATTTGGAACGCCGCCCCCTACTCAATCGGATGATCCCATGGGTGTGCTGGATTTATGAATGATTCTGAAATTCGTTCCTACATCGAGCGCGACCTCAATTCTCTCCTCGACGAATTCTGCAATTCGGACAGATGGTTTTTGCACCGTCAGATATTGATGGCACGGCGAGATCGGAAGCCAGAAGACATGCTTACGTATCTTACTTTCCAGACAAAGCGTCGGTCTAACTGGCGTGATGTATTCCCGGATTGGTTCACGGCCAACGCCGCACGTATCCATGAACTCGTGTGTGTGAAATGGCAGTATTGCATCAAACGGGAGGAAGGCCGCTTCAACGACCAAGTATCCTTCGTGGCCAGCCTTTCGGATGTGGTCGCGGTTCTTACCATGGGTGTTCCCCCGGTACTTCTTGCAACCATTCTACTCAAGCTTGGCCTTGATAAATTCTGTGGGTGTACCGACACGGCGACCGGCGCTGTCACTGAATACTCTTGTGGCCATATTACCAAGTCCGGCAGAGCGTGTTCCCGGCGTGTTGGGTCCAGGGGGATACACTGTTTCCAGCACAAAAAATCGTGAGGATGCCAACATGGGTGGCGGAAGCAATAAGGTAGAAATGGCTCCTACCCTTGACCTCCGGCAGTGATATTGTATGAAATTGACATATCTATTCGACACATCGGCAATGCGTGGGGCATCGGTTCAGACGATCGAAAATTTGCAACGGCGCAATTATTACCTGTGCGTGTCTCCGTACTCATTTTGGGAAACGCTTTGCCATCTTGACGAAGGCGATTTCGGCCGTTCAAAGGGCCAATTGCTGAAATTCGACCGCGTTGGAATTCTGGACGACCCCCGCGCGGAAATTGAAGCCCCTATATGCAACGCCGATCCCGATCTCGAAGACCGGTCGCCCGACGGCCATCTGATTAAAGCGGTACTTGTTTCGTTGAGGACATCAGTATCTCTTCGTGCCTTTTACTCTTCCAATATACAGGATTCGAAGGGCAGAATGCGTCAGATTTCCGGAATCGCGGACAGGGTGCGTGCCGCCTTGGACGAGGAAGAGAGAAGATACATCAGAATGACCAATGATATTGTTCAGGCGCTGGCCTCCGGGACTGTTGCGCACGAAACTGACAGACATCGTCACCGGGCCATATTAGATTTAGTAGAAGGATATGTGATTCAGTTATCCCAGCGTGGCGCCTCCGAAATAGGGCTACGAGCTCGTCTCATCAATGATTCTTACATTCACTATGCCTACATTTTTATTCGGGCGTTGAAACTCTTTCAGTTCCGTAATACTCAACTTTCCAGAAATGATTATGAGGACGGTAGAATATGCCTCCATTTAAAATTGAATGTGCCATACTGTCTTGTCACGGCCGATAAAAGACAGAAGGAAACGATTGAGGAAATAATTGCGATTGTACGCCGACTCGACGATCCCCAATTCCAAATTATCCCCACGGTCACACATTTAGATTCACTACGAGGAGCATGATCAACGTGCCGACGCTTCCTTTTTTACGTGGTTACGCATGGAAAACGAGATAAACTGGGGATTGTTATCCTTAATACCATACATAAGAGAGGTCGCGGCCCGGTGGTCATCCTGACCTCCGGCATATTACATCTCACTTCAACTCCCTCAGCCCCAATTCATCCAGCACCCACGAAATGTCGATGGTAAATCCCTTGTCCTTGAACTGCCCCTCAAGCCCGTGGAGATGGTCCTTCATGAGTTCGATCAGTCGTGGCCGCATCTTGGGATCCTCTATGAAAAAAGAAGTCAAGGGTAGACTTTCCCCGTCAGCCGAAGGCTGAAGATGCGCTGCTTCGGCGGATATGATGTGTGGATCAGACGAAACGTTTTGACACCTCGTGGATTGTCCCATTACCGTATGCGTTCACGACCGATGCTGACCTGGTTCCCGAATCCTTCCCACAGGGTTCGACTACTCCTCTATCCGAGACTCGCGACCGCCTCGACGCCCCCTTGAAGAGGGCGGCGAGGGGCTGCGGTCTATGGGAACAACGGGTCTGAGGGGTCGAGCGGCCAACCCCGGCGAGAGACTGAACCCAGCGTGGGAACGTCTAGAACCCCTAATCGGACCTTGTGCTCGACCGACCGTCGGGAACCGAAACCGTCGTGAGAACGGATGCGGCATGGGAAAAGCCCTTCGGTGTTTTCCTCAGACTCGTTGAGTATGTGTCAGGAATCGATCCGGATCGAACGCCTCCTTTCGCTTCCACATCGCCCAGACCGTTGTGAGGATTTTGCGTTGAGTCGTCAGGCGCGCGTGGACGGGATTGAGGTTGCGTTTGCGCAGGTCGAGATAATAGTGCGCGACGGCATTTTTGCCGGAGTTACGTTTCATCGCCCCGATGAATGCCCGGCGCGTCGCGGATTTCAGTACGCCGAGTCCCTGCCGGGAGAGATGCCGGCGACCGAGCTGCTTGCCGGCGGACGACCGATCAACGACGCCCAGCCGGCCATAGCTACAGAGTTGGGATTTGTGTTGGAAGCGATCCGGCGTTTGGATGTAGGCCGAAAACTCGCAGGCGGTGATGATGCCGATGCCGGGGATGGTCCGGAACCGGCCGACCTCCTCGAAGGCACGGCTCATCTTATGGACGTGGCTGAGAATCTCCTTGCGAGCGGCCATGAGTTCATCCAACACGCGATACCATGCGCGGAGGCGCACCTGAGCCACGTCGGGAAGAGCCTCCATCGCCCCTTCGCGTCGCTGCGGGTGATAGATCTGCGTGGCCGACGGGTCGACGCCGTATTGGTTGTAAGATTTTCGGACGCGGTTCTTCATTTTGACGATTTCACGAACAATCGTCTCGTATTGCTGGACGGCTCGCCGGAATGCGACACGTGCGGGGTCGATGGAGTGATAGACCTCGACGATGGCGCCGATGCGGAAAAGGTTTGCAAGTTTGTAGGCGTCGACGGGGTCGCTTTTGGTGTCCGCCTCGGCGATGAGGCGGTTGCGTCTGGGGTCGACGGAGATGATGCGGTCTACCAGGGGCGTCAACTGTTCGACGAACCATTGCGCCATCGCCGATTCCTCGATGACGAGGGTCACCGGCGCCGGAAATACGCCGATGGCTTTCTTGAGCGCATCAATTTTGGTGGGCAAGTCGCGGAACCGGCGAATCAACGTGCCGCCCCTGTCCATTCCGCACAAGTCACACGTTCTGAGATGGCCGTCCATTCCGATGATGGTTCCTGTTGCCTTGTCTATCGTCATTGCGGACCTCCTGTTGTTGGGATATGGTGGCTCTTCAAATGAGCACCGGCACACACTATCTCAACAGCATATCCGCTTTTCTTATTACCCCGGCCGCCTGACGCGGCGTCCAGTTATCGATCGCCGGCACCGGCTCATCCATAAATTTGGTGAACACCCAAACCAGAGAGGGGCAAAATATGCTGTTCTTTGCTCGACCGACTCGCGTGGAGACCGAAATTTTAAGGATATTAGAGGATGGGGATTTGACGGGATATGAAATCTGTCGGAGACTCCGGGAGGTGGATCCCTATGCGCTCATGATGGGGGAGGGTCTGCTGTATCCAATCCTTCAGCACATGGTGCATCGGAAGTTTATTTATGGAGAATGGAGAATAAATGAGAGAGGGAGGAAACGCAGATACTACAAGCTGACAAAATGCGGGCTAGAAAAAATTAAAACGCCGTAGCAACTTACGGGTCTTGGCACTGTCTGTCCTCCCGGATCACTTCTCCTGTTGCATAGAGGGGGCTATTCCAAATAGGAGGACGGACAAATGGCCCCCGCATTATTTTTTGATCGTGTTTTTATTTAACGCCGACAGCGCATGTTGCCGATCTGATGAGCCGCCGAACGGTCCCAATCCACATGTTCTTGAAAAATTGCGTCTCCGAGCTATCTCCCGCAGTCGAGGCGTTGGCCATTTCGCCGAAGATATTGAATGGCGAGCGCCCCCCGACCGTCGCGGAACTCGTGACGAGATTCCCTCCGATGCGCGTTGTTCTCGAATTTCCAGATCGGACCGGAAGATATTTCCTCCGCCTCATCCAGCGCTTGGAGGCACTTGGGCCAGAAATTCCGAAGGGTAAGATGATGAGAGAGGCTGCGCTTGTTGTTGACGCCATTGATGACCGCGCGGATACGATTATTTTGTCCGGCATGGCGGATGAATATAAGGTGGCGATCCGTGCTTTGACGCAGAAATGTCGAACGATGACTCAGTCCGCACGCAAAGATCGCGCGCCCCAGCGCCCCAAGAAATTTGCCCCGAAAAAGAAAGACATCCTCAAAGGCGGCGGTCAAGTAAATCCAGAGGCGAACAAGAGGGCGGACATCATCCGATCCCGCGCCGCGCGAACGGGACGTTTCGAAAAGTTGTTTGACGACGACGATTCGGCGGCGTGACGGGAGTGTCGAAATAAAATACACGTCCACTTACGAATGAAACTTGGTGCCAAAATAGTGCCAAGTCTGCGGTTAAATCCGCTGAATTCGCGTGAGTGCCCGTGAAGCGGACGGGACGGTATAATTTTTCTGTAACTGGTTGGAAGTTGCGTAAATACATGTATAAAGAGTGGGATGCGAGCGGGATGTATCAGAGGGTAGGTATCGGCTTAGAAGGCCGATGCTCTATCCAACTGAGCTACGGGCGCCCAATTGATACTGAATATGTTACACAATTATTCGGAAAATCCAAATTCAACTTGTACCGGATTTGTACCAGATTTGGAAGTCGAGTTTTCCACAATAATCTCATGATGAGGGAATCCTACCATGATTGGGAGGGACCGGCGATAATGAAAATCCAAACCCGCCCAGCCCAAGTGTCGACTTTGACATTATCGAGGGAGGTGATGGCCTGTGTCTGACTACGTACACCGAGCCAAGATCATAGGCAATTGCTTGAGCATAGTAAAGAAGTCGGCCTATAAAAAAACGGCGCTCACAAAAGACGAATTATTAAAACTGACCGAATCCTTTTTTTCTTCGATACGCCCGAATACGCAGCGAGGCTACAACAACGCAATCAGACAGTATTGCGAGTTTGTAGGAGTAAGAAGTCCGTCCGAACTCATCCGCCTGCTGTTTCAAGTCGGCCCCGGGAAAGCTCATTGCATGTTTTTGGATTTCAGAAATCATTTGCAAAAAAAATGTCTGGCACCGGGTACCATCAACAGCCACATCAGCGCTATTCGACAACTTGTGAATTTTGCCAACACGGTTGGAGTAATCAACTGGAAAGTATCCCTCAAGCGCCTGCCATATCAGTTGCTACGAGATACGCGAGGGCCTGGGCGGGAAGGCATGATCAAAATGCTTGCTGAAGCGGCCAAACTGCCCGGTCTAAAAGCAATTCGAGCAATAGCTCTTCTACGCGTCTTCTGGGACTTGGGATTTCGGAGGGGGGAGGTTGAGCATTTGGACGTATCGGACGTTGATCTTGATGACGGACATGTTTGGGTCCTCGGCAAGATGAGGACGCAGAAGGAGAAAGTAACCCTTCCGCCGGAAACCATCGAGGCACTCAAAGCATGGTTGGGTGATCGGCGATCTGGACCGCTTTTTATGAACCTGGTGCGTGGTGCGTATCAGGGAAAACGGATGAGTGATGACAGTATCTACGCTCTGATCCGCGCACTGGGTAAGGCGTGCGGAATCAGAGTTCATCCGCACGGGATTAGGCATGCGGCGATAACGGATGTCCTCGATTTGACCAACGGAGACGTCCGGTCAGCTCAGAGATTTGCACGACATAAGACCTTGGACATGGTCCTGATATATGATGACAACCGAAAAGATATTGGCGGGGTTGCATCGAAGCTGATTGCTAGACACTTGCCCACGCCTCCCATTCCGCCGGCACCCACTCCGGCCTGAAACTCACGAATCAACTTAAAATCATGGGTATTGGTATTGGATTCCGCCCCCTTATATCCTTCGCCCGTCTACCGGCACCAGATGGCCGCCGGCCGCCGGCGACCGGTTCAGAGTGACCGGTCGCCTTAGGCGGCCAGATCGTCAGCCCTTTTCGATCAATCCCCAGTCCAGTTCGGA
Organism: Candidatus Lindowiibacteriota bacterium; assembly: GCA_023249255.1. Classification (GTDB taxonomy): domain Bacteria; phylum Lindowbacteria; class 2-12-FULL-62-27; order 2-12-FULL-62-27; family 2-12-FULL-62-27; genus JAHFCY01. The sequence goes on from JAHFCY010000002.1 coordinate 40,529, forward strand.
TCGAGGCCGGGCGGTTCGCCAAATGTTGTCAGCGTGTTCTTGGCCCACGCGTGATCGACCTTTGGCTTTCTCTTGGGCTTGGCCTGCTTGGAGGACTTCTTGGCCACGGCTGGCTTTTCGACGACTTTAGGACGAGCGGATGGATAATGTATCGCTTCATCTTTGCTACAAATGGCGCCGCCTAAATACATCCCACAATTCTTCGCGGATTTTCGGTGGCCGAATGCCGGCTTTGAAAGATCTCCACCTTTGAAGTAGATCATCATAGGTTCTTCGCACTGCGGGCATCTGGGAACTATGCACCGTTCCTCGGATACTGCTTCCACGCCGTCGGCCATTATTTCAACACCCCCGTTACGTTCAAGATTGCAATGACGCCCGCGAGGCAGGCGATGAAAAGTATAAACGCGAACAATCCTCCAACCGTCGTGGGGCCGTAGTATGGCCTGAAGCCCACCTTGTATAGCGGCTGCGGTTGGGGTGCAGATCGATTGCCGCTGAAATTTCTTCGAGGCATTTTGGAGAACACGGATGTCATGGAGTTGAGCAGGGATCCGATACGTTCAGATAGCAACGGTTTCTTTTCTGTCGGCCAGTCGGTCGGGTTGTAATGATAAGCGAGAGGCGGCCGTGTTTTCTTTTTGCTTTTGGATTTTCTGCTCATTTGTAGAGATCAAGCCGCTCACGCTTGATTCGTCTGACGACCTCGAATGCCTCCGGGCTGTCCTGAATCGCGAGCGCCCGGCCGACTTCTTTTTTGGCGTCTTCCCACCGCCCGAGATCACACATGGCGGCGGCCCTCGACGTTAAAAGCGGGGGATTGCCTTTCGCCGTAAACTTCGCCGTCTCGTCGAGGGCACGCTGGGGTTCCCCCTTCGCGCGCAGGATGGAGCACAGCGTCGAGCGCGTATCGCTTCGCTCCGGGTCCTTCGCCATGACCTCCCAGATATGTTGTTCCGCGAGGTCATATTGCGCGGCAGTTCTCAAGCTGTTGATAAAGTGCAGCCGCTCGTCGGCGCTGAAGGTCGTCTGACCTTTGAACGCCTCGTCCAGCTTCAGGTTCAATGTTCCGCGAGTTTCAAGACGCGGTTCCTCGCCGCTGGTGTCATAGAACCGGGTCTCATCCCAGATATAGGTCTTGTTTTTGATTTCAAATTGCATTCTCGGCATGACGACTCCGGGTGACGTTCAAGAAGCGTTCACCCAGAAAAAAAGGCGAACGTCCTGGAACTTTCTGTGACACCCGGCAAGGCGTACAGGGTTCCATAAAAGGACGCTCGCCCACGTGTGACCCGACTTTTTCAACTTGCAACATTTGAGCCCCGAGATCTGTTGACAAACTTGGCCTCACGCGGTTGAACTTCCCACTCTTCGTACAAGCCCCACTGCTGAAGCGCAAGCCGGACG
>JAHFCY010000068.1 GCA_023249255.1 Candidatus Lindowiibacteriota bacterium
TCCGGAGATGGCGCCCGAGGCGCCAACACACGGTACATGGCGGAGAGATTCGGGACTCGCAATCGAATGGATACAAGTCGCAAGCACACCGAATCCCAGATACGCGGGAAGATAAGCCACCCTTCCGAGGCGTTCTTCGACCGCGGGTCCATAGACCCAGAGAAAGAGCATATTACCGGCCAGATGAAGAAATCCTCCGTGAAGAAAAATACTGGTCAGAAGATTCACGGGTTTGTGATCAAATGGAACAAATCCCCAGTCGAAATAGAAAAGCGGCCCGGCGATGGGAACAAATGCCAGCACTGCGACATTGATCACGAGCAGCCCCATGGTCAAAAAAGGAAGTCCCGACGTTTCGACGTCACTCTTGTAGGGGAAGATCACTCGGTTGCCCCAAGAGACTCGACTTTTTTTGCGGCGAGCCGCCGCCATCGAGTGTCGGCAACGGACGCCTCACTCTTGTAGACCCGATAATACATATCCCGCGCTTTATCGATTTTTCCGTCCATTTCATAGCACACGGCCAGTCTGTATGTGGCTTCAATTTCGGAAAAACTCTCCGCCAGGAGACGCTGCATGTTTTCAGTGCTGCCACGGACGGGCTTGGACATGACATCGATGAGGAGATCGATGGATGCGCCCGGCCGCTCATCCGGATCAACGAGCGTTTCAAAGCGCTCAATGGCTTTGGCGATATTTTTCTCGTTCAGATACGCGTTGCATCCTTCAAAGAACATGAGGTCGCCCTGCCGCATGATGCGTTCAAGCTTGGCGTGGATATTCTCAAGCAGTCTGTTCAGGAGATCATAGTCCTCGATATCCAGGGAAATCCTCATCTGGAACATGATGGCTTGCTCCCGGATCAAATTCGAAATCGAAGGATCGTCCGCCACTTTCTCCGCAGACTCCAGGGCAAGCCGGAACCAGCGTCCGGCGCGCTCTGGTTGGTTATTGTCCGTCCAGGCATTGGCCACTGTCAGCGCGTCCTGCGCCTGTTTCCAGAGCCGATTTGCCTCGGCCGTATCGATTCCTTCGACGCGTTTCACACCGGCTTTGCCATGCGCCGGCATGAAGAAGACAGCGAGAAGGAGGATCACGATCACGGCGTAAAACGGCTGATCATAAAAAATACCGAGCGATTTTTGGAGTCGATCCTGGACGTGATCGGAAGTTCTATCCCGAACACTCGCCGCACAGGACTCGCAGAAGAAAACGCCGGATTTCAACAACAGGCATCGTGCACACAGAAGCTTGTTGCAGGCTGCGCAATGGCTGGTCGCGGCTTTTGTGGCATGCCGTTCGCAGGGGTAGAGAGGACCGTCCTGAGGCTTGATGCCGGTTGAGACGTCGGCCGTTTCGGCGACCCGGGCCTCCGGGCCTTTCAGAAACTCGGGTAGCGGAGTCCAGGTTTGCGCTCCTTCGTTCCAGACAAAATCCGTGTCAATCAGGCGGCCTTCGGAATGAAGTTGTTCGATCTCAGGCCGGGGATAGGGTCCGTAAACTTCTTCAGCCCGTCCCACATAAAAACGCATCGTGTCTGGCGATGACACGGGGCCGGCATCGGAATTTTCCATGGGGTGCGATCAAAAGTTGCGGCGAATGACTCTCACATCTTCGGCGACGAATCCATCCGATTTGCAATAGCGCCCGAGATTTGTAGGTTCATATAGTTCCGCGTATGCCTTGGCTGCGCAGTACCGGGCGGCTTCCTCAGATGCGGATCCACGCAACCGATCAAGTGTCGGCGACGCAGGATTGTCGTGCGCGGATCCATAATTAGCGACCAGGCCGTCCGCAGCGCCGCATCTGGCCGTGCTGGGGACGCTCTCGTCATCGACAACTTTCAACAGCAGGTTCTGGGCCTCCGGGTGTTTGAGGCATCCGATTGCCCGTGCGGCTCCGGCGCGGACTATATCCGGCGCACGATCATTCAGTAGAACAGCTTTGAGGCTGTCAAAAACGGCAGAGTCGCCGATCTGCCCCAACGTCCAGGCGGCATACGCGCGGATGTCTTCTTTGTGGCCGTGTGACATCAGTTCATTCAATTCCGGGATCCCGCGCTGTCCGAAATAGGCGAACCCGACGACCATGGCGCGTCTGACGTCCTTGTTCGTGTCGTTTTCCATGTTCAAAAGATGGGGGATTGTATTTTCATCCTTCAGGCGGGCGAGACATTCGATTGCGGCTATCCGTATTTCGGGGAAGTCGTCCTTCAAGACTTCCGCAATATCCTCTATGATGCGGTTGCCGCCTCCGTCTCCCACGATCGCGTCGATGGCTCTTTGACGTTTGTGAGCGTCCGGGCTTCGCAAGTCCTGAACGCGCTTCTTAAGGAAGAAGCCACCGCAGGCACTGACTGTAACGACTATGGCACAACTCATCAGGACCAAAAAGAAGAGTCGTCTTCGTCTCATCGGCCCATATAAAAACATACACTGTGGTGGAAGGATAGGGCTTGTGCGGCCATCAAGATGAGCCATCGGTGTAGCACGATGTACTTGGGTCAGAGGGGTCATCTATGAAACGCGCCCCCATCGCCCAACACCAAACAACTCAACAATTCAACGCCTGACCCCCTCCACTACCCACCCATCTAAATCGCCGCTTTTGGAGCGCTCAAGCTTTTGCTATAGAACCCAGACTGATCGAAGCAACAAACGCGTCGCTTCCCGGCGGTGAGCATCGCGCAGGCATTGCCGATCCGACGCACGCGAGTCTCTAATTGCTTGGCGGAAGTGATCCAGTGGATCCAATCTCTGCGCGCGATGGGCGTGATGTCCGACCAAAACGCCCGCGCCTTCGGGGTGGCCGCGAGAGCCTTCCGCAGATCTGCCGGCACCCTGGGTTCCGGTTCCTCTCCCGCTGGCTCGATCTCCAGCGTGACGACGTCGCCTGCGTCTGCGCCCGCGGCTTCGCGCATCTTCCGGTCCACTTTGAGCCAGTGGCCTCTTTGGCCGTCCGGCTCGAGCGTGGCTCGAAAGGGGAAGCCATTGATGGTGCCTTCGACCGTCGTCATGCTCCGCGAGGGGAGTTTCGCACTGGCGTTCTTTGGCAGGGTAAGAAATGTCCAAGAGCCGGCCTTCGCGTTCGCCGCCGGCCGGAAAAGTTTCGCTCTGAAATGGATCTTAGAAGCGCTTTTGGTCATCATGAATATGATGCCTGCCTTCCTCGTGCGTTTTCATGTTTTTCCAGCGGTTCTCCTGCGGAAAAATCCAGGGCCAGCGCCATTCAGTCGGAGCATTCGGGTACTTGCGGGGAACGACGGACGAAAGATTCGGCATTTATGCATTACCCCACTTCAACCCAACATTATTATTTTACCGGAGGACAATCAAGATACTCGGAGACGCATGACGGTCCCTTGACCCCTGCGTGACCGCCTTGCCCCTCTCCGTCCGCAAAGTTACCCTGCCCGACCATGACAAAAATCTTTCCACCCCGTCTCGCCGCGATTGATCTCGGGACCAATACATTTCGCCTCGTCACGCGCGGGCTTCAGCGCGTCGAGTATCCCCGCATCGGTCTTGGCGTGGATCGCACCGGTCGTATCGCCCCCGCGTCCGTCCATCGCGGCCTTGCCGCGCTCGCGTCATTTGCGCGCATTGTTCGCACGCGCCGCCTGAAAATCATCGGCGTCGTCGGCACGAGCGCGTTGCGGGACGCGTCGAACGGCCCGGCATTTTGTGAATCCGTCCGGCAACGATTTGGCTGGCGGGTTGAGATCATTCCGGGCGAAGAGGAAGCGGAGTTGACGTTTTCAGGCGCCACCGCTTCGCTTGATCTTCCGCGCGACGGGTTGATCCTCGTCTCGGATGTCGGCGGGGGGTCGACGGAACTCATCTGGGGTGCGCCCGTCACGAGATCGGAAGGAGTGGGGAAGCCAAAGTGTCAAAGTGTCAGAATGACCCCTTTTGCTTTTCCTTTCACTTTTGGCCACGATGGTGTCGCCGCCCCGGTGTTTCACATGCTCGGTCGTGTCTCCCTCAAACTCGGATCGGTTCGCATGACCGAACGATTCGGCACGCAGGGCCGCGTTCCTGCGACGCTTCTTCGACATCTTCGTTCGGGTGTCTCCCGCATCCTCGACTCCGCCCGTCTTCCCTGGGCGCGCATCCATACGGTCATCGGCGTTGGCGGCACGGCCACGACGCTGGCGGCCATCCTCCATGGGGTCGATCCGTACGACGAAAAGAAAGTCCACGGTGCGTCCGTCCCGTTTGAGTCGCTCGAAAAAATGCGTGATGTCCTTGCGGTCATGACGCCCCGCGAGCGGATGAATCTGCCGGGCGTCCCGCGCGGCCGGGCTGACATCGTCGTCGCCGGCACGGCCATCCAGACCGAGATCGTTTCGCGCGCGCGCGCTGGCCGCATGATCGCCTCCGACGCCGGCATTTTGACAGGACTCATCCTCCGCGCCGCACTTGCGCGCCGCGCTCAAAAAGTGTAGCGTCTCGCACGATGTCGAAGAAAAAGTTTGAAATCCAGTGGGCGCGGCGGATGGACCGCCTGCCGCCGTACATCTTCGCGACCATTAACGAGAAACGCCACGCGATGCGCCAGGCCGGCCGCGACGTCATCGATCTGGCGATGGGCAATCCCGACCGCCCGACGCCGCCGCACATCGTCAAAAAAATGATGGATGCCGTCACCGATGGCCGAAACCATCGGTACTCGGTGTCCAAGGGCATCTACAACCTCCGCCGGGACGTCGCGCTCTATTACAAAAATCGATATGGCGTCGCGCTCGACCCGAATTCCGAAGTCATCGCCTGCATCGGATCCAAGGAAGGCATCTCGCACATGGCTCTCGCGATGTTGGGGCCCGGCGAAACCGCGCTTGTGCCGACGCCCTTTTTCCCCATCCACGTCTACACCGCCATCATCGCCGGCGCCAACGTCATCACCGTGCCGATGGGCAATCCGGTCGAGATACCGGAAGGATCATCCCGCGTCAGCCAGTTCGACGTCGAGGGATTTCTGTCGCGTCTGGCACTGTCCATGAAACAGCTCCATCCGACGCCGAAAATGCTCTACCTCAATTTTCCGCACAACCCGACCGCCTACGTCGTCGAACTCGATTTTTTCAAAGAGGTCGTGGCGCTGGCGCGGAAAAACAACATCTGCATCATCCAGGATTTCGCCTACAAGGACATCGCTTTTGACGGATACAAAAGCCCGAGCATTCTGCAGGTTCCCGGCGCGAAGGACTTGGCGGTTGAATTTTTTACGCTTTCGAAAAGTTACAACATGGCCGGCTGGCGCATGGGTTTTTGCGTCGGCAACCCCAAAATGTGCGGAGCGCTGGCCAAAATCAAGGGCTATTACGACTACGGTCATTTTCAGGCGATCCAGATCGCCGCGATCGTGGCCCTCCGCTCGCCCCAGGAGATCGTCACCCAGATCGCCGGCATCTACGAAAAACGCCGCGACATTCTGATCGACGGACTCAATCGCATCGGCTGGCCTTGCATGGCGCCAAAGGCATCGATGTTCGCCTGGGTCCCTCTTCCCAAAAAATACCGCCGCATGGGATCCATGAAATTTTCGCTCCTGCTTCTCGAAAAGGCCGAGGTCGCGGTTTCCCCTGGCGTTGGATTCGGCGAAGACGGCGAGGGATTTTTACGCATCGCCCTGGTCGAAAACGAACAGCGTATCCGGCAGGCCATCCGACAGATGGACCATGTCCTCAAACTTCGTCCGGCCTCGGAGTCGGCGGAGCAGTCCGCCAAATCAGCCGGCAAAGCTGCCGTCCGCGCCCGATGAAACCCGTCCCGCCACATTTGCAGAAATCCCTGGACGACGATTCGCTTGGATGGTCGGCTCAAATCCTCAAAAACACATTCGGCAGGCACGAGTTTCGGCGAACGATCATTCTCATTCCGGAATTGCCTTATCCCTTGCCTCGTCAACGGCGGGGTCGGTGGGCGTCGTACGATGTTTACCCGCTGTCTGCCGGCGCGTTGGGCGCCACTGTCATCCGATCCGGCCGCGGATCCGAACATATCATCGGATGTCTCACCTCCATCAAAAACGCCCTTAAAGATACTCTCTGGAACCACCGATATGTCTTTTTTGGAGAAGGCATGGCGCTTTCGGACGACCCCAAACCCGTGGCCTCAATTACCCCGGCCTCGTACTGGCTGGCCGATCCACTCGAATTTATACACGATCGCCTCTCCATATTATATAGACAGACCTACATGGGGGATACACCCGAGCGGCTTGGGGGGACGCTTCTGACTGCGCCGGCTGTGGACAATTGGCATGCTCGGACAGATTTTCCAAAAATAGAGGCGGAACTTCTGATTGACAACTCGGCGTTCTGGTTCACGGCGTTCATGAATGCAAATGGCATCCGTGAGTATTCAGTCCAGATTGTCCCCGTTCACCCGGTTCAAGTATCACCAGAGGCGGCTCAATCGAACGCTTTAAGATTGGCTCGTGTCCTTAAGAACGAGTTAGAGAGAGTTCGAGTTGGCGTGGGGGCCGAATTGGCGCCATCAAAAAATTAAAAATGTTGGAAAAATACACAGAAACAAGGCATTTTTAGCCAATGGCGGACGAGCAGACCGGTCCCAAGAGCATCAGTGACGTTGCTCAGGAGACCCAGATACCCGAAACGACACTTCGATACTACGATAAAGAGTTTGAAGAATATCTCGACATCAAACGGGATTCAGCAAATCGCCGACTATTTGATGAACGGGCGGTCAAGCAACTTTTGTACATCCGACGGCTCCTTCAGAAGGACGGGATGTCGCTCAAGCAGGTCAAGGATCGGTTGGCGGTTGAACGGGAGTTGACGGCTTCTGGCGCCCGGCCGGTTGACGATGCGGCGATCAGTGCGATCCATGACCGGCTGGCGCGGATCGAACGCCAGCAGGAGTTGTTAGTCAAGGCCGTTGAGTCGACGTTAACCGAGGTCCGCAACTCCAAACGCCTTCTCGACCTGAATCTCACCCGTCTGTCCCTCCTTTTCGGCTCCGCAGACAAGAAGTAGATCCTCCATCAGTCTCTGATCCGATAAATCGGTCTCGAATTTTCCAAGGTTAATTCCTATCCTATAGCCTCTATCACTTGAAAAATGAGGCAAATTATTTCAATTTGCTGGGGAAGTGATGGATCAAAACAGGTGTATTTCGTCGTGGTTCGACCACGGTAGGCGCTTTTTGGGCTGTTTTTTTTCGAGTTGGAGGCCAACTTGAATTGATCCAGTCTGTCCGAATCTTTTTTTCCTCATTGTAGGTTCCTAGATGATGCTCCTTGATGAAAATTTTTTGCTGTTTTAGTGGAAGTCACCACTGATCTGGATTCCTCTATGAAAATAGGGCCGTTCTACCGACAAGACATCGGCTTTAATCGAGCTTGGAACCCAACAAACATCGTCATGAAAATTTCTTCAGCGTCTCAAATACGTTGCCGGATAGCCTTTGAGCGCTTGAAGGACACAAAGGCTGGTCGAGGTAGCCTTCTCTTGATGTTGTGACTTAAGAACGTGTCACGCGAGGTAAAAACTCGTGTGAATAGTTGGCAGGTGTCTCCGAGGATGGCACGTGGCGTATGGCGGAGGTTGTGTCTTTGCTTCCGCAGATGTGTTGTGCCGATCTCTTCAGGGTTCTCGGGCGGCGGGTGGATTGGGCAGGGCGTACACGGTCACAGTTGAGGGCATCTTTGGTCCAAGCCGCTATCAGACGTGAAATTTTTTTGTCGAAACGCCGGAATCGATTTGCTCGGATTGTGTGTTCGACTGACATGAAGTGGGGTGAATAGAGTGCATAGTACCCATTTAGACCAATTTTTTTCGCATGGAGTCCGAAGTTGTGATTGGTGGAACCGGGCCGGTGCGAAGTGCTCGAATCGCTCGATGTGCCACTGTGGATAATTTCTGTTGTTGCTTCCCTGAAATGAATCTCCTCAAGGTCAAGTTCGTCCGGCGGCGTCCTCAAGTCGCGCGTAGTTACCTTATTTTAAGTCAGGGCGCTGGAATTGTCTCAAGTTGGATCGGGATCCTGCGGTGGGTCGCGGCCGTTCCAGCGCGGCGGATGCCCTCAATGTCTGCGGCCAGGATTTCTTTCAAGCAAGCGCTGGAGGGCTTGAGTTGGCGGGGTATCGGTTGTTGTCGGAGACGCTGACGGAGGTTTGGCTGAAGTAGAGAGCGGGATATTCAGGTGGGGAACGTGAAGGAAGGAGGCAGTTTTCACTGTGGGTCATTCAAGTCGAAAAAAATTTTTCCGGCGCGAGTGAAAATTTTGGCGTCCGACAGGCAAATTTGACATAATGGTGGCGATCGGATCTTGAAGACGGTTTGAAGGCCGATTTACGAGTCAATTTCGTCGACCCAAAGTTGAAGTGATTTCAAAGGGGGTGTGTCGGCATTCCAACATCGACCCAGGAGACTTCCGGATTCATTTTCAATGTCGGATCCACGTCATCCATGGACAGTTCCTGTGAATGTCCGGATCCCGAAGACACGATCGTTCTGACCCCTTCCTCCCTGGGATACACGGGGGTCATGTCCCAGCCGATCGATGGAATCGACCCGGCCGTCGCAGAAGTTCCGAAATCCCCCAATTTTCCGGAGGCGAACATGGTGTTGGCCGTGCTCATTCTGGCGGCCGCCGCCGCGACCATCATTCTCGCACGGACGTATCGCCGGCGGTCGAAGGAACGTGCGGCCGAGACTTCGGAGTCGAAGATGGAGAGGGGCAAACGGTACTATGAGGCCGCGGAGTACGACCGTGCGATCCGGTGCTTTGAAGACGTAATTAAATCCGATCCAACGGCCAAAAATCCGGCGGCGCACTATCATTTCGGCCATGCGCTTCGGATGCGCGGATACCTGTGCGACGCCATCGACGAGTGGGTGGCGTGTTCGCTGGATGATCCCGACGGTGATTTGGGGAAGGAGGCCTACCAACTGGCCCAGCGGTGGCGGGCTCACCAGGTGTTGCATGACACGGAAGAGTGCCCGCAGTGCGGTGCGCCTTGCCGGTTGTTCGATCTTCGGTGCGGCCGCTGCAAGCAGGAGCTGAAACGGACGATCATCCCCTGCGGCGTCTGCGGTCGCCCGATGATCCGGGAAGCGCAACTATGCATTCATTGTTTGCCGGACGAGATCAAGGTCGAGGTGGCGTCGGGGCTGGATTGGCCGGTTGTGAAAACGACAATGGTGGACTGGGAAGCCCAGCTCATCAAGAGCCGGCTCGAGTCGGCGGGCATCCCATGCGTATTGACGGGCGAAAAAGGCGCCGCCATCCCCCTGACGGTCGGGTATCTTGGGGAAATCCATGTCCGTGTCACGCCATTGCAGTTGGCGGAAGCGGTGGAGTTGCTGAGGGTTGGCGTGTCTTCCGGCGATGTGGAATCCGTAATGAGCGATCCGCCGCCGGCCGATGATTCGAGTGCGTCGGAGAGGACGCAGACTGTCGGCGTCACAACTTCGGTCGATGGCACGGCGCAGACGGCGGCGGAAGAGGCAGTTGGCGTAGAAAATTGGACAGTCCGGCCTGACAGGTTGCATCGGTTCTGGAAACGTGCGGCCTTTTTCTTGCTCGTGCCTGTGGCCGCCGTATTCCTCTGGATTTTCGTGGATATCGACAGTTGGCGGACGGTGTCGGAAGTCGACGGATTCAAGATTCGTCAACGGGATATTGAAGTATCCCGTCAAGAAGCGAAAGAGGCGTTGCGCGGGCCATTCGATTGGGATGTCGTCCAAAAAAAGTTGAACGAACTCGGGCGCAATCGTCTTCCGCAGGCTGAAGCGAACATCCTCCGGAAACATCTTCTCGCGGAGGGAGACCGGTATCACGCGGGACTCGACGATATGTCGCTTGTGAACTGGGGAATTTCGACCGGCCGAATCCGGCGGAAGGGATGACAGTGTTAGTCTATCAGTCCTCAAATCGACGGTGTCCGTTATTCTTTCGGTTGTCCTGAATCAAGACAACTTCTTCCAACCGTGCGCCCCGCCGGAACTGTGTATTCCTCTGTATGTTAGAAGAATAATAACTCTCCCTGTCAATAATTATCCTTGGAACGGAAATTGCTCAAAGTAAACTTATGGCTCTATTTTTGTCGCCAGGCCTTTTTGAAATCTCACAATGCGTTCGGCAACGAATCCTCGGTATGCCCGGTCCTCGGTGTCGCTCCAGTTTCGGATTCGGCCCCATTTCCATGTTACACCCGCGCTTGCAGTGTCAGTTTCGATCCGTTTCGGGGACCCCAGAAGAGACCGGATCATCTCCTCGCTCATCCCGGTCGCCGGAATCCCCTTCAAGTAGGACTCCTTGACCCATGACGGTATATCCGGATGGGAGCGCAGATACGCTTCGCGAGCGGATGTGCAGGACACGAGAAACAGGGCGGAAAGGATCAGGATGAGAAAGCGCGCATGGAGAGTTAATTTCATGACCTCCCAATATCATATCCGGATGGATTTGTGAAATGAACCTCGGCCTTCGCGGCAAAGTCATTGTGGTCTGGATCGTCTCGCAGGTGGCGATGCTGAGCGTCGTCGGATATTTCAGTTTTCATCGCGCACACGATTTGATCGAGCAGGAACTCCTCGACCACCTCAAGACGCGCATGCGGCTGGTGGCGGCGCAGGTATCCGCCGGCGAGATCACCCTCGATCAAGCCCAGCAATTGATCGCCGATCATCCCAATGTCCTGCGCGCGCGTGTCGAAACCGAATACGGGCCCGACCCATGGCGGCGCATGCCGCGTGTTTCCGACACCCTGCCGGTCACCATCCACGAAATCGGCGAAGGCGAAGGCCTGTTACACCTGTTGGGGCACATTTTTTGGGCCTCGATTCCGATCGGCAACGGCGACACGCGCCTCGTGGCCGTGTACGGCACCGCCAAAGTCAACGCCGCGTTCGCCAGGATTTCTGAAACATCGATCTGGGCGCTTTTGTGTTTCAGCATGGTGACTGCGTTGGGTGCGTTCTGGACCGACCGGACGCTTCGGCGACACATCGGTTCTTTGACCCGCGCATCCGAAACCATTTCCCACGGAGACACCGGCGCGCAGGTCGAAATCCATACTCGCGACCCGCTTGAAAACCTGGCGGAAAGTTTCAATCACATGTCGATGCGTCTTGCGGAAAAAGAGAGCGAACTGATTGCTCTGAACCGAACGCTCGAGCAACGCGTGGACGAACGCACACTGCAACTACGCAAGACGCAGGAGGAACTGGTGAGGGCGGAAAAAGTGGCGGCGATCGGAAAGATGGCGGCCGGACTGGCCCATGAACTGCGAAATCCCATTTCAGGAGTCCGGTATGCCGTGGAAATTTTGACGGACCGGCGTGTCGACGCCGCCAAGCGCACGGAACTTCGCAGATTGACAATGAAGGGGCTCGACAGGGTTGAGCGGCTGGTCTCGGCCCTTCTCAAACTGGCCCGGCAGGAAGTGTTGGGAAGCGAGCCGCTGAAATGCGAAATCGTCGAGTTGAGAGGTCTGATCGAGGAGGCGGGCCGGGAGGCGGGCGTCTGGGATCAAATCAAATTTCAGGCGGAGTCCGAACAGGACGGAAAAGCGTTTGCCGATAAGGATGCAGTCGTCCAGATTTTGTCCAACCTCTTTCGAAATTCTGCGGAGGCCTCACCCGGCGGAACGATCCGGGTTTCCTTCGGACGATGCGGAGAGGCTTTCCGTATCTGCGTCGAGGACGACGGCCCCGGCGTGCCCGACACCGAACGAGAACGGATATTCGACGCGTTTTACACGACCAAAGCCACCGGCTCGGGGCTTGGACTGGCCGTCGCCCGGCACCTCGCCCGTTCGCAGGGCGGAGACCTGAGGATCGAGGAATGCGGCGGACGGGCCTGCTTTTCATTGACTCTGCCAGCATCGTCCCGATGACGGCGAATCCTGTCACTGACCGGCTGCGGCAGTCTGCGCGGGGGCGCATCCTGCTTCTGGACGACGACGAAGTCTTTCGAGAAACGCTGGCGATGAATCTTTCCTATGGCGGCTTTGACGTTCGGCCATATGCTTCCGCCGATCAAGCCATGGTGCATCTGGACAGCGACTCAACCCCCTTTGACGTTGCGCTCGTGGACTTGCGGATGCCCAGAATCGACGGCATGGTCTTTCTCCGGCAGTTGCGCGGTATCGATCCTTCCCTCCATATTATAATGATCACCGCCTACGGTGACGTCCCAACGGCGGTGGAAGCCCTGAAGGCCGGGGCTGCGGATTTTCTGCAAAAACCGGTGTCGACGGAATTTTTGCTGGCCAAACTCGACCGCATCTGTGCCATCCGCAAGGCCCATGCATCCGGCGGAAAAGACACGGCCATCGTTTGCCAAAGCGCCGTCATGCGGCAACTTTTGACGGAAGCCCGACAGGTCGCCCCGGCGCCGTCCGGCATCCTCATTGTCGGAGAAACTGGAGTCGGCAAGGAACTTCTGGCGCGCCACATCCACAGGCACAGCGGCCGCAAAGGCGCGTTCGTTCCGGTCAACGCCGCCGCCATTCCACGCGAACTGGTCGCGGCGGAACTTTTCGGCCATAAAAAAGGAGCATTCACGGGTGCAGTCGGAGATCGAGCCGGTCTCTTCGTCGCCGCTCATGGTGGTACTCTGTTTCTGGACGAAATTGGCGACATGCCCCTGGAACAACAGCCAAACCTCCTGCGCACGCTTCAGGACAGACGCGTCCGGCCGGTCGGATCGTCGGAAGAAACTGCCGTGGATGTCCGCATTCTCGCCGCAACGTCGCTTGATCCGGAGGAAGCGGTTTCTTCCGGACGTATCCGTCAGGATCTTTTTTATCGCCTCTGCGTCGTCGTCCTGCGCGTCCCCCCGCTTCGCGAGCGTAAGGAGGACATCCCGTCGTTGGTGATGCACATGCTCGGTCGCATCCGCCCACAATTGCCGGATACTCCGGACTCCGTTTCCCAGGATCTTCTCCATGCCCTGGCGCGGCATGACTGGCCGGGCAACGTCCGCGAACTGCAAAACGTCGTCATGCGAATGGCCCTCGGCTCCGCATCGCGCGAACTTACGGTTTCCAACCTGCCGCCGGATTTTTCCGCCGCGCCCGTTACCGGATTCCACCCTCTGATCGATCCCCGGCGACTCATGGACATCGAACGCCGTGTCAGCCTCCCGGATATACTGGACCGGGTCGAACGGGAAATCGTTCAATGGGCCATGATCTTAAACGACGGCAACCGGACCAAGGCCGCGGAGATGTTGCGAATTCCCCGTTCAACCCTCAAGGAGAAACTGAAAAAGATTCCGTAGCCCTCTTGGGTGATGAGTTGTATGTGTGTCGTATACGGACACACCGGCGGTTTTCCGCTACCTATTGACCAATGCGTCAGAGATGACTTTTCTCTATTCCGCATACAGTAAATAACTTCCAAATACTTCATCACGGATGCCCGCCTTGGAACCCTTTTTGCACATACCTACACGAGGGGCATTTGTGTGTCCCCTCTACGGACGATTGGAAAATCGATCCGCCAAGGCCTTTTCGGCCTTACAGCAAAGGGGGTTTTGAATGTGAAGAAATTTCATTTGATGACGATTCTACTCATGCTGTTCGCGGGGTTATGCCTGATGGCAGCGATGACCCAGGAAGCTTCTGCGTTTCCGGTGTTCGCGCGGAAGTATCAGACAAGTTGTCAGACCTGTCATGCGGCATTTCCAAAGTTGAATACGTTTGGCGAGGCCTTCCGTCAGAACGGCTATCGGTTTCCCGGCGACGACGCCTCGGCTGTGAAAGACGATCCGGTGTCTCTCGGATCCGAAGCCTACAAGAAAGTCTGGCCGGATGCGATTTGGCCCGGTACATTGCCGCATCTGCCGCCGATTTCCGTCGTGACGCACACCGACGCGGGATTTTCGCCCCGCAATGCAAGACGGAATATCAATGGCGTCAACGATCCCACAAAGCCTGCGGCGAATTTCAATAATTTCAATGCCGAATTCGAGATTCTGTCGGCCGGTACATTTGACGAGAATATATCGTATCTCACCGTGGTTTCCCTCTCCAATATAGACTTTGGAGCGCAGGATGGGGGGGTTGAGTTGGAACGCGGATTCGTCAGTTTTGACGACGTGCTCTCCTATCTCCACATCG
>JAHFCY010000223.1 GCA_023249255.1 Candidatus Lindowiibacteriota bacterium
GCCGAGACGAAAAGAAAACTCGTAGAGACTTGGACTGCCGCTTGCCTCCAGCCGCGGACGCTCGTTCATCATGAATTCGATCGCGTGCCGGACGTCGAGCGACTGCTTCATGCCCGCCGCCCGGTCCATCACGGCTTTGACGGAGTCGGCGCCCTTCGATGACTGCGAATTTCCGGTTGGGCCTTGCGAAATGCTCTGGATGTTCGAAACGGCCGACCCAGCCGTCGGGGGGGTCGACACAGACGGAGGCGGAGGCGCACTGACGGGCTTGAAAATTTTGCTCAACATATCCCGGCCAACGATCGTTCCGGTCATCGGATCCAGCCGGTACGCGTATTCGCCCGACAGGGCAAAGAGTCCGAGCGGGGAGACGTACGGTTTTCCTGAAATGGCATAGCCGGTTTTGACGGACCCGTCGGAATTCAGGATCGCGACCCAATTTTTCACGGTGTCAAATCCGAGACGCGTGCCGTCGGAGAGTTCGTAGAAGAAGGCGAAGGAGGGGGAGGAGGACGGAAGGGCGGAAGAAGGCGGAAGAAGATTGGGAGAAGGACTGATAGAAGACGGGGGAAGGGATGGGGAAGAAGGAATTGGAGAAGAGACTGACGAAGGAGTCGGAGAAGATTTCGACAGTCCGTCAAACACGGCGCGGAATTCCGGCTCGACGGATGAAAATTCGGATGACGGCGCAAGCATGTTCAGAACGTAGATATTGCCGTCGAGAACAAAATCGTAGGAGTGGATGTTCAATGTCGTCTCGTCAAAGGGGCTGATTTTCTGAAATAGGGTCGAATGGACTCGCCCAAATCGCGCGTCGTTCCGTGTCTCGCTGGAAATCTGCGACCAGCCGAGGTCCGACCGGACCATGGACAGAAACTGGTCTGAACTCATCGAAGCGGAATTATACTTCCAGACGGCCAGCGAAACGGTCGGCCTGTCCGACAGATTGGCCTTCAACAACTCCGGACCCGGCTCCTTGCTAACCGCCCATTTGTCCGGGAGAGAGACCTTGACCGATCCCCGGGGGAAATCGGCGGCGTAGGATTCCTGGAGAAAACAGACCAAACTCAAAACAATCCAAATCCGCATAGGCAGGTACTTAAACATATTCAGGAGCGGGTGAAAAGGAAGAAGTAAAAACGGTGACTTTATTCACCTCCTCTCCCCCAATGGGGGAGAGGATTAAGGTGAGGGGAGACGGACGGCGGATCGGCCACCCTCACCCCCACCCTCTCCCGCCGAAGGCGGGCGAGGGGGGTAGTACAAAAAAAAAACCGTCCCTCGCCTTTTTAGGCAAGGAACGGCTTGTGAGTTCGAATCTAAGCGAAATCGGGCTGAATCAGAACGAGACGCCGACAGCGACAGTCAGAGCATCCGCGTCGGAACTTCGGCCGTCATTCGTGTTGGCCGCCGCCGCGTTGCCAAACCCGTCTCCACCTTCGTCCAACTTCGACCACTCCGCCTTGACCATGGCGTTGTCCGCCAGCTTGTAGCCGGCCGCGACGGTCCACAGGTGAGGCTCGCCGAGGTTGTTCGAAGCCGAATAGTCGGGATCGAGCTTATTGTAGCGAACAGCCGCGTAGGAATTCTCGTCGAAGTTGTATCGGCCCTGCGCGCCCCAGTACTTCCACTTGCGGTTTAGGCTGACTGCGCCCGTTGTGGACGAATCGGCCTTGATGTCGCCCCAGAATCCAAGGACGTATCCCTGGCCGTAGTCGTACTTCGCGGACGCTTCCCACATGCTGCGATCGTAGCCGTTCGTGAAGACCAGGCCGTTCAGGTTCGGATTCGCGGCCGTACCCGCCGCACCCGTACCCATAGCATTAATGTTGTTGACGAGGAAGGCACTTCCGACATTGAGCGGATCCTGATCGCCGTCTTTGCGCTCGTTGTTCTTGTAGTAGCTGGCCTGAATCGTCAAGTTGTCCTGAACCTGACCTTCAAAGCGAGCCGCCCAAGCCAGATCGCGGTTCGACCGGACGGCCTCGCCCGCTCCGGACGGATTGCCGTCGGTGACAGAACCGCCGTTCATGAGAGCAATTTCCCATGTCGCCGGCGTTTTGAAGTGTCCCTCAAGTCCTCCGGACAACGAAATACCGTTTTCCGTTCCGTTGATATCCAGAAGACCGTTGGTGATGAAGTCGTTGTTCTTGTCATCTCCGTGGTTGGTCCGCCGGGTCCACTCAAAGCCGTACGGGATGTCAATCAAACCGGGTTTCAAGTTCATTCCGGTCCCCATGACATCCTTGATGATGATGCACGCGTTCAGCATGTTGACGGCGCTGGCGGTGAGACCGTCGATGTTGTTTCCTCGAGCGGCAACCTGCCCGTCATTGACAAGCCGGGTGTTCTCGTGGCTGTAGTCATTGCCCGCCCAGAGACCGATCCCGATCGAAATCTTGTCCGTGATGTCGCCGTTGATGTACAGATTCACGCGTGGATCGTTGAAATTGAAATCCTCGTCGAGGTTGCCGGACGTCGAATCAAAATCGACCTTCTGCGCGCTGACAAGGGCCGCTCCTGTAATTTCGATCTTCGCGTCCGCAACGAGCGGAAGGGCGAAAACGAACACAGCGATGGCGGCTGTTGCAAGAAATCCCTTACTCATAAAGTGAATCCCCCTTTGCCGGTACTTTAGCAAAATGCCTTGCTTTTTTTTGAGTCAAATCTTCCTTACGAACAAATCCCCGTCCGTCCGCCATGCGGCCGGACACACCCGTGCAAACACGCCGGAGCTCCACTCACCGAACACAGCTCCACCCACGTTCGCACATTCAGGCAGGATACCAATTCCGGTGGCGGTTTGTCAAATTTTTGTGAAAAAAAACGTAAACCGGTCGGTAGACGGCGGAAATCCTTTTCAGGCTGGGAGCGCGCGCGTCTCGCGCGCCCTGTGGCGGGCAGGATGCCCGCGCTCCAATGGATTGTTACCATCCCTGACGCTCCCGCGGGATTCCCACATCCCTGTGGGTAAAAAAAACCTGTCCCGCAGTAGCGGGACAGGTTTGAAAGTGCGTAACGTAGAGGCGAAAACTGACTTCGCCCGTGATCTAAATTAGAACGACACGCCGAGGCCGACCGTCAAAGCATCCGCATCAGCTTTCTGGTTGTCATTAGATGGGCCGTTCCCATTGCTGAGACCGCCGCCGCCTTCGTCAAACTTGGACCATTCGGCCTTGACCATGGCATTGTCCGCCAGTTTATAACCGGCAGCCACTGTCCACATATCAGGCTGACCCAAATTGTTGGTAAATCCGGCGACCGTGTAATTCGGATCCAATCGGTTCCAGCGAACCGCAAGATACGAATTCTCGTCGAAATTGTAGCGACCCTGGGCGCCGTAGTAGTCATACTTGGGGTTGTTGCTGACGCCATTCGCGTTGAGAATTGCAGCCGAGCTATCCGCCTTGGCGTCGATATTGCCCCAGAACGCCAAAACATATCCCTGGCCATAGTCATACTTGCCGGAGACTTCCCACATGTCCCGCTTGTAGGCGACCCCCGTCTGATCGGTGGTTACCACAAGACCCGCCAAGTTGCTGTTGCCCGTGCCGCCAGCGCCCGCCATCAGTGTAGAGTTGATGTTGCTGACCAGGAACGAACTTCCGACGTTGAGCGGATCCTGATCTCCATCCTTCTTGTTGTCGGACGTGTAGTAGCTGGCCTGCAGAGTGAGGTTTTCCTGCAAGCCGACTTCCGCGCGGATCGCCCACGACAGATCGTCGTTGGACCGCCTGATCGAATTGGCGCCGGACGGATTGCCGTCGGTGACTGCACCGCCGTTGAGGAGAGCAATCTCCCACGCCAGCGGTGTGCTGGTCGAACCCATATCAAAGGAGCCCGAGAGAGAAATTCCCTCGTCGCCGCCGTTGATGTCGAGAAGGCTGTTCGTAAGAAAATCGTTCTTCATGTTATCCCCGTTGGCCGTGCGCATCGCATACTCATAGCCATAGGGAATGTCGATCGTACCGACTTTGAGATCAAACCCACTGCCCGCGACGTCTTTCAACGTCACGTACGCGCGGATCATCTCGACTGCGTCATTGAGGCTGCCGCCATTGCCAAGCGAGGCTATAGCCACGCCGTTGGCATCCGCGGTCGCGGCCGCTCCGTTGGGAATTGCTCCGCCCAACTGGTTCTGACCGCCGCGCTGATTCTCATGCGACCAGTCGTTGGACGCCCAAAACTTCGCCGTCACGGAGATCTTGTCCGAAACGTCTCCGTTGACGTAGAGATTGATTCGCGGATCGTTGAAATTGAAATCCTCGTCCAGGTTGCCTTTCGTCGTGTCAAAATCGACGTCCTGCGCTGTGACGAGAGCCGCTCCTGTGATCTCAATCTTGGCATGTGCCGCAAGCGGCAACGCCAAAACGAGAGCAACGAGAGCTGTGAAAGCTAAAAGACCTTTGTTCATGGAGTGAACTCCCCCTTTGCCGTTAAGGTCCAAAGTGTTCTCACTTTCGAACTGCTGACTGAAATGTATGTCAGAAATTCCACTGTGCTTCCTGTTGCGTTCACTATTCGTGAAACGCGAGACTTCTTGGTTCGACCGCCAAGCGGCCGGCCGCGAAGCCTACCAACCGTCTATCCCACACCCCTAAACTGATACCTGATTTATCGAGTCATGCCTGCCCGAAATCCCAATGGTGTCTTGGGACTGCGGTCTTTCATCCCCACCCGGGCGAGACTCCACGCCCGTTCGAGGTCAATGTTCGTTCTATTCACCTGCCAAACAACGTACCACGAGCCAGTCCACCCGCCGAAAGCGATACCCCTGACTTATCGGCAGTCAGACTAACCCCGTTTAGGTATTAAGGCAGTGTAACGAACTTGGGGGAGGATGTCAAGTGATTTTGATAAAAAAAATTTGGGCATCCCGCTTCGCGCATCCCTGTCACTATCGCGGGATTCCTACATCCATGTAGTCATGGGCGGAGGGAAGCGAGAAACCGGGTTATGCGGTCCAGGCCTTTTTTGATGTCGGATTCGGAGATGGCGTAGGAGAGGCGGATACAGGTTGGAGCACCGAAACCGACGCCGGAGACGGCGGCGACGAGTTCTTTGTCGAGAAGGGCGAGGCAGAGGTCGTCGGCGTTTCCCCTCATCCCAACCTTCTCCCCCAAAGGGGGACAAGGGGAGGTTGAGGGGGACAAATAGGCCGAAACGTCTGGAAATACGTAAAAGGCACCCTCCGGCTTTGGGCAGATGACGCCGGGGATTTGGGCCAGGAGCGACAAAATGAGGTCACGGCGTTTTCGGAAGGCTTCGACCATGGGGATTATGTCAACATCGCCCCGGCGGAGGGCCTCGAGGGCGGCGGCCTGGCACATGGTTGAGGGATTTGACGTTTCGTGGCTCTGAATCCGGC
>JAHFCY010000224.1 GCA_023249255.1 Candidatus Lindowiibacteriota bacterium
GCATATTTTTTTCAAGACGGGCGGAAGTTTGAGATCGTCCAGCGTCGCGATTTTGGTGCCGATTGTTCGAAGCACCAGGCCCGGTTTGCCGCGCTGAAAGAATAGATTGGCGCGAAATCGTCCCAGCCCGTCTATCGCGATTGCCGAATCAAATTCGTGTGCCTTCTCAAATGCGCTGACCCGATCGTCATTCGGCAGGACCTCCCGAACCAGCCGCCGGACATCTTCCTCGGCCAGCGGTTCGATCGGAAACGCCACAAGATCTCCCCGAATCCGCCCGCGCGGCGGCGCACCGGTCTGCACGTGCAAATCCGACCCCTTGTTTTCAACGAGGATCTGCAGAAGATACGAAATCGTCACGTCCTTTGCCGCTATGGTGTCTGACATGTTACCGCAATACTATTACGCAAAAGGCTCAATATTCAATGCTCGATTCTCAAGACCCAAGTTGCTCCGCGTTGAAAATTGAACATTGAACATTGAAAATTGAGCCTTGATCCATCTAATATGTCTGCCTAATGGACATGGCGGAACTTCTGCAATATTCCCTCCAGTACGGCGCGTCCGACATCCACCTCACGGTCGGTCAGCCGCCCATGCTTCGTATCTCGGGAAAACTTTTGCCGAGCGGCTACGACAAACTCACGGGCGACGAGACCAAATCGCTTGTCTACAGCATTCTGACGGATGAGCAGAAAGCCAAATTCGAGGAGGACAAGGAGCTCGATTTTTCGATTGGCATTCCGAACGTGTCGCGCTTTCGCGTGAACGTCTTCGTGCA
Source organism: Candidatus Lindowiibacteriota bacterium (assembly GCA_023249255.1). GTDB lineage: Bacteria > Lindowbacteria > 2-12-FULL-62-27 > 2-12-FULL-62-27 > 2-12-FULL-62-27 > JAHFCY01. Next base: position 782 of record JAHFCY010000224.1, read on the forward strand.
GAAGGGTTCCGTGGCCGCGGTCATGCGGACGATCGGAAACCGGATTCCGACGGCGGAAGAACTGGGATTGGTGGAATCGATCTGCAATCTTGCGCGCCTTCCGCGCGGCATGGTGCTGGTCACAGGCCCGACAGGGAGCGGCAAGTCCACAACGCTGGCTTCGATGATCAATCTCATCAACGAGGAGAAGGAGCACCACATCATCACGATCGAGGATCCGATCGAGGTTGTCCATCCCCACAAGCGCTGTACGGTCAATCAGCGCGAACTCGGCTCGGACACTCATTCGTTCGCACGGGCGCTGAAAGGCATGATGCGCGAAGACCCGGATGTCATTTTGGTCGGTGAGATGCGTGATCTCGAAACGATTGCGGCGGCGCTTACACTGGCCGAAACCGGACACCTTCTGTTTTCGACCCTCCACACGCAGGACGCGGCCCAGACGGTCGATCGGATCATTGACGTCTTTCCGCCGTATCAGCAGGAGCAGATCCGGATCATGGTGTCGACGGCATTGAAGGGTGTGGTGTCGCAGGTGCTCATTCCGCGGGCGGATGGGCAGGGGCGCGCCGCCGCGCGAGAGGTCATGATCGTGACGCCGGCCATCGCCGCGATTTTGCGAGAGGGAAAAACGCACCAGATTTATTCCGCCATTCAAACCGGCGGCCAGCACGGCATGGTCACGATGGATCAGAGCCTCGCAAAACTCGTCAAGGATGGGATCGTGACGCCGGAAGACGCCATGGCCAAGGCCTCCAACATTCCTGATTTCAAACGCCTCGCCGGTATCGGCTGATGGATTCGTCGCGGCTCAAGACCGTCCCGATTTTTTCGACGATCGAGCCGGCGGTTCTTGATGGTCTGGCCGCGATCGTCGAAGAGAAAACGTTCGCGGACGGTGGAGAAGTTTTTCACGAAGGCGCGTCGGGCGACGCGATGTATGTGATCCTCGACGGCGCGGTCAAAATCGTGAAGATGATTGATCCGCAGAAAGGATTGTCCAAGGACCTGGCGATTTTGTCCGCTGGAGATTTTTTCGGTGAGATGTCGCTCATCGACAAAAGCCCGCGGTCGGCGTCGGCGGTCTCTCTTGGTTCATCGACTTTGGCGCGGGTGACCAGCCAGGCATTTCAGGACCTTTTGCAGAAGAGTTCGATCACAGCGGCCAATCTGCTTTTCGGCATCATTCAAACCGTCAGCGGTCGGCTTCGGCAGACCAATTCGGAACTCGTGACGCTCTACGAAACAGGCAAAACCGTTGGCGAGGCCAAACAGCTTCAAGACATCGTCACGGTTGTCTTTCGCCGGTTGTTCTCCTCCACTGGCGCGTCCTCCGGAATGTTCGTCGTGAAAAACGAATTGGCCGGTGGTCTCGAAATTCGGGACGCCGAGGGATTCCCCGCGGGCCAGGCCGCGCTTTTGAAATTGGTTGAAGATCGTGGCTTGGTCGGGAAAGTTTTCCGGGAAGGCGTTGCCCTCCTCATCGCCGACGTCGAGTCCGATGAGCGCGTATCAAAGGACGATCTCGAAGGCTACGAATCCCCGTCGATGATGTACGTCCCGCTTCAGACCGAAGGCCGCGTCCTCGGCATTTTGATTTTCGGCCATTCGGTGGAAGCCAAATTCACCCCAAACCATCTCAACCTCTGCATGGGCGTCGCCGCCCAGACCGCCCAGGCCATCCTGAACGCCCGTCACCGAGAAGAGGAATCCGCCCGGACCAAACTTCACCGGCATTACGTGAAATTTTAGGAAACGGGCCTCAAGGGAAGGCAGCCTGAAAAAGCGGCGGGGTTAAACGAGGACGTCGACAGTCTGACCGATACCGATGGAGCGGAAGAAATTATTTCTCGCCGTGAGCGCTTCATTGAGTTGGGGCGACTCGACTGGCGCGGTTACCGGATTTGGCATGGACGCCGGCGGGGGTGGCGGAAATTCGGTTCGATATTCAACGATGTGCGTCAGTTGATCTGCCATTGGCCCCTCCTGATCTAAAATCCAATGTGAGTATACGTCTGCCGGCGGCGCGTGTCAAAGTCAGTTACCCGGCCCGCGATGTTCGTGACAATAGACTGTCGGTTCGGTTCCGACCAGAAAGGCCGCCGATCTTGGTTTCGGACAAAATTCAGTTGCCAGCTCGCCGGTCTGACTGCAGACGGATGCGAACCGGACGCCCGGCGGCACGGCGAAATCAGTTGCCGGGGTATTGGCGCATGCGGCCTGCATGAATTCGGTCCAAATTGGCGCCACCACCACACCCCCGCTCATACGGCTGCCGATGCTGAGCGTATGATCGTCATATCCGACCCAGATGCCGCAAGCGAGTTCCGGTGTGAATCCGATAAACCACGCATCCTTGAAATCGTTCGTCGTCCCGGTTTTCCCGGCCGCCGGCCTGCCCAGATTTTTTCCGATGTACGAGCCGGTTCCCTCCTGTACGACCGTTTTCAGCATGTTGGTGATGAGATAGGCGATGGCCGGAGATGTCGCCTCGCTCTCCACAGGCACGCCTTCCTCAAGGAGCGCCCCTTCGCGGTCAAACACCTGCAGGACAAGCAGAGGGTCGTGCCGGATGCCGCCGTTGGCCATGGCCGAATAGGCGGATGTGAGTTCCAGCAGATTCATGTCGTAGGAACCAAGTGCGAGAGCCCAGAACGGTTCAAGTTTCGACGTGACCCCGAACCGCCGCACGGTGTCGATGACTTTTTTCGCCGTGATTTTTTCCATGAGTTTTACGGTGGCGACGTTGAGTGAGTGCATGAGCGCTGTGCGGAGGGTGACCTCGCCGTGGTATTCCTGATCATAATTTTCAGGCGTCCAATATTCTCCGGGCCGCGTGTGCTGATAGATCGCGGGCGCATCCATCAGTTTGTCGGACTGCGTGAGCCCGTTCTCCAGCGCGGTGATATAGACGAACGGCTTGAACGCCGAGCCGGGCTGGCGGATCGCCTGCGTCGCCCGGTTGAACTGGTTGTTCACGCTCCATTCGTTTCCGCCGACCAGCGCCCGGACCTCTCCGGTTTTGACATGGATGGCAACCAACGCGCCCTGCAGGGGAGGTTTTGGCGGCCTGCCCGCCGCCTCCCGTTCCTTGCGCTTGATCTCGTCCCAGTGCGCGAGGTGTCTTCGGAGAATCTGCTCAGCCGCCTCCTGCATGGTGATATCAAGCGTGGTCTTGACCTCAAGCCCGCCTTTGTAGACTTCATCGTATCCATATCGCTCCCCGAGATACTGCCTGACGACTTCGGCAAAAAACGGCGCGCGGACGGCTCGCATCTGCCCGCGCCGCTCCTGAATGGTCAGGCGATGAACGTCAAACCCCCGCCAGAATTCCTCCTGCGCCGGCGCAAGTTCCGTGTCACCGATATAGCCTTCCCGGCTCATCGAATTGAGGACGTACGTCTGTCTGGTCTTGGCCGCCTCCGGGAATCGGTAGGGATTGTAGTGAAACGGCAGGCGGGGCAGGGACGCAAGCATCGCCGATTCGCCAAGTGTGAGATCCTTGGCGTGTTTCTGAAAATAAATCTGTGCGGCCGCCTCGACGCCGTAGGCGCCTTCGCCAAGATAAATTGTGTTGAGATAGCGCTCGAGAATTTCATTCTTGGAAAACCGGCGTTCGATGCGGACCGCCAGCAGCGCCTCGCGGATTTTTCGCGCGAATTTCCGCTCCGAACTGAGAAACAGGACCTTCGCCAGCTGTTGGGTGATTGTGCTTCCGCCTTCGACCACCCTTCCCGCCCGAAGATTCTTCGCCATCGCCCGTGTGATGCCCAAAAAATCGATGCCGCGATGCAGATAAAAGCGGCGGTCCTCCGCCGCAAGAAACGCCTCGCTTACATGCCTGGGCAAATCCGATAACTGCACGATCTCGCGTTTTTCCTGAAAAAATTCTGCAAACATCACGTTGTTGCCGTCATAGACTTTTGAGGGAAGCTGCCATTTGGGATCGGAATAATCCTCAAGCGGCGTGATATCGGGCAGATCGTAGACGAGGGCGGCGAAAACGCCGATGCCGATGCCGATCAGGGCGAAAAAAACAATCCCGATCAACTGGCGATGGCGCCAGAGTCGATCCCGAAATCCGCTGTAAATGCGCACTTCGGCGGCCCGGCCTTCTACCGGTAGTTCACGAACTGCAAAACCCGGCCGAAATCTTTTGATTTGATGTGTGTGATTGCCGTCTGCAGATCGTCCTTGTTTCGACTCGTGACTCGAACCAGGTCCCCCTGAATCTGAGGCTGGACTTTCAATTTCAAATCGCGCAGGAATTTCGAAATCTCCTTGGCTGTCTCGGCCGGAAGACCCATTCCGACCGTGACATCCATCTGCGCCGCGCCGCCGGGCGCCTCCCGAATTTCTCCGAACGTCAGGTTCTGAAGCGGGACGTTGCGGCGGATGAGTTTCTGCTTGACGATTTCAAGCAATGCCCCCAGCCGGCCCTTGTCCTGGGCCGACAGCGACAGCTTTTCCTTGTCACGGACAACATCGGCCTGAACGCCTTTGAAATCAAACCGCGTTTGAATCTCGCGCCGCGCCTGATCCAGGGCGTTGTCGACCTCCTGCAGATTGACGGTCGAAACCACGTC
>JAHFCY010000225.1 GCA_023249255.1 Candidatus Lindowiibacteriota bacterium
CTGACCGCCGGCGTCGGATTTCGGCTCGGCGCGTTCGATCTCGATTACGCTTTCGTGCCGTTTGGCGTTTTCGGCAACACGCACCGGGTCAGTTTCAGCATCCGGTTCGGCGACTTCGGAGCAAAAAAGCCGGCGGAAACGTCTGGGAAGTGATCAAAATGCAGGGTGTCATCGGATCCTCGCAGCGTTTGGCTCAAATCTGCATGGTGCTGGCGCTGGTTGCCCACGCCGGCGCGGCCCGGGCCGGGATGACCGCGACGGCGTCGAGCGAGGAGAACAACGTCGATCTGGCGGCCGCGCGGGCAGTCGATGGAGACATGGGAACGCGGTGGGCGAGCAAATTCGAGGACAACCAGTGGCTGGAGATCGACCTCGGAGAGCCTCGTGCATTCGCCGGCCTCACGATCTACTGGGAGGCGGCCTATACCAAAGAATACAACATTCTTGTTTCGACCGACCGGGCTGACTGGAAAAGCGTTTACTCCACCACATCGGGACCTGGCGGCACGGAAACAGTCCGGTTCCCCGAACAAACCGCGCGATATGTGAAGATCGACTGTCAGAAGCGCGGGACGGAATGGGGGAATTCCATTTTTGAAGTCAAACTGATCGGTGCGTCGTCCGCGTCGTCCGGGCCGCAGGTCGTCGATGATTTTGAATCGATCGACGGATGGGGAGAAATCAAATCCGAAGGCGTCGTCTGTCAACTCTCGCCGGAACCCGGCGCCCAGGGATCGGCGCTCGGAATGAGCTTTGAATTTCCCGCCCCAACCGGGTATGTCGGCGCCGGAAAAGATTTGCCGCTCAACCTTCCCGATGACTACAAGATTACGTTTTCCATCAAGGGCGCCGCCGAGGAAAACACCCTCGAATTCAAACTGATCGACGCGGCCGGCAACACCTACTGGAAAAAATTCGAGAATTTTTCGTTCCCGCAGGACTGGAAAGAGATCACCATCCGGAAAAAGCAAATTGTATTCGCCTGGGGACCCTCGGGCGGCGGGGCCATCCAGAATGTCAAGCGGGTCGAGTTTGCCGTGTCGTGCGGCAAGGGTGGGAAGGGGCATGTTCTGATCGATGATCTTAATCTGACCGATCTATCCGGCGGCAGGACTCAATATTCCATCGCGGCGACGGCCTCGTCCTCGGAAAAAGATGAGTTGGACGCATCCCGCGCGGTTGACGGCAACATGGGAACCCGGTGGTCGAGTCTGTTCCAGGACAGTCAGTGGCTGGAGCTGGATCTCGGGGGAGTCCGGGATTTTGTCGGGATGGTCATCCATTGGGAGGATGCGTACCCCAAAGTGTACGATGTTTCCATATCGAACGACCGGACGGACTGGACCAAAGTCTACTCGACCGTAAACTTTGACGGTGGAGCGGCGGACCTCTATTTCAAAAAACAGTCCGCAAGATACATCAAAATCGACGCCATCCAGCGCGGGACCTCGTGGGGAAACTCGATCTGGGAGATCGAGCTGAAAGGGCCGGAGGACGAAGTCCGCATGAAGGCGTCGTCGTCGTCCCAGCCGGTGGAAAACGCGATGGACGGCGACCGCGGCACCGCATGGCATTCGGATTCGGCGGAAGACCAGTGGATCGCTTTCAATCTGAATCGGGACCGCGATATCGGATTATTCGCGATTTACTGGGATGACGATTACGCCAAGTCCTACGAGATTCTGTTTTCCTCGGATTTCAAAACATGGAACAAATATTATTCAACCCAGCGAGGCAATGGCGATCGGGACCGGATGATCTTCAAAGACCTCGAGGCCCGCTTCGTCAAAATCCATTGCATTCAAAGCGGCGCCGGAAAGGGCTACGGCATCCGGGAGGTTGAGGTGAAAGGGTCCGAATATTCGGGAGACAAGAACTCCTACTACGAGATCGCGGCGGGAGAAGCTCCGGGGCATTATCCGAAATATTTTTCAAAGACCCAGACCTACTGGACGGTGGTCGGCGTCAGCGAGGACAAGGAAGAGGCGCTGATCAACGAGGAGGGCGCGTTTGAAGTCGGCCGCGAACAGTTTTCAATTGAACCATTCCTGTATTTGAATGTCCTGTCCTCCGAAACCTTGGCGAGGGAGGGCAAGCTCATCACGTGGGCCGATGTCGCAACGTCCCAGTCTCTCGAAAAGGAATATCTGCCGATTCCGGAAGTTCGCTGGGACCATCCGGACGTGAACCTCAGCGTCAAACTGTTCGCGCACGGTCCCGCCGCCGCGTCGTCGATGTACGCATCCTACCGGGTCACGAACCATTCGACCGACCGAAAGGCCGGAAAGCTGTTTCTGGCCGTCCGGCCGTTCCAGGTTAATCCGCCATGGCAGAAGTTGAACCAAAAAGGCGGAGTCGCGAAGATTTCCAAAATCGAATACGACGGAGATATCGTCAGGGTCAACGATCAGAAAAAGATCATTCCGTTGATCCGGCCCGCATCGTTTGGCGCCGCCCGATCGGACGCGGGAGACGTGACGGAATGGCTGGACCGTGGAACCGTGCCCCCGGACAAATCCGCCGCCGACCCCGAGGGATTTGCGTCCGGCGCGCTCGAGTTTCCGTTCGATCTGGCCGCGGGCGAATCGTCGGACGTGGAGATCGTGATTCCGTTTCACGAGATCGGGCCGGGACTCGAACCCAACCAGGAGCCGGCCAGGGCCGCGTCCATTTTTCAAACCCGGCTGAACGAAACCTCCGACTGGTGGGATCAGCGTGTCAGCCGGGTGGAATTCAAAGTTCCGGAAAAAGCCAAAAAATTCATCAACACCCTCAAATCCAATCTCGCCTACATTTTTATCAATCGCGATGGATACCGGTTCCAGCCGGGATCACGATCGTACCTCCGGTCCTGGATCCGCGACGGAGCGATGACGTCCTCCGCGGTGCTCCGGCTCGGGAACATCAAGGAAGTGAAAGAGTATCTGACGTGGTACGCGCCGAATATTTTTCCGGACGGCCGGGTGCCCTGCGTGGTGGACGACCGCGGGGCCGACGGCACGCCGGAGAACGACTCTAACGGCGAATTCATCTACGCGTTTTTGCAGTATTATTATTTCACGAATGACCGCGCGTTTCTGGCCGAACATTTTCCACACATCCAGAAAGCCGCGGATTTCATCGTCCAGATGCGCCACCAGCGCAAAACAGACGAATTCAAAAACGGCCCGCCGGAAAAACACATGCTCTACGGTCTCGTGCCGGAATCGGTCAGCCACGAAGGGTATTTCGCCAAACCGATGCACTCCTACTGGGACGACTTTTTTGCGCTCAAAGGCCTGAAGGACGCCGCCACCATTTGCGACATCCTCGGGCATTCCGATCTGGCGGGAATCTATCGCAAGGAAGTCGAGGATTACCGCAGTTGTTTGTATGATTCGATGAGACTCGCAATGCAGATCAAGAACATCGACTTCATCCCGGGTTGCGCGGAACTTGGAGATTTCGACGCGACCTCGACTTCCATCGGCATTTTCCCCTGCGAAGAACTTGGACATATCCCCCAGCCGGCCCTGGATCGGACCTTTGACCGCTACGAGGAGGAACTGGAAAAACGCCTGATCCCGGACTATAACTGGGGCGCCGCGTACACGCCTTACGAAATCCGAAACGCCCGGACGTTCATGATCATGGGGCAGAAGAAGCGCTCGATGGCGCTGTTTGATTTTCTGTTCCACGACCAGCGTCCGGAGAATTGGAACCACTGGGCTGAAGTTGTCTGGCGTCTCCGGGACGACCCGAAATTCATCGGCGACATGCCGCACACCTGGATCGGCTCGGATTACATCAACTCCGTCCGGAGCATGTTTGTCTACGAGCGGGAGGAGGATCAGTCTTTAATTCTGGCGCAGGGCATCCCGGAAGACTGGCTTGCATCCGGCGAGTCGGTCGGCATCGAAAAGGCGCCGACGTACTGGGGCACGCTGAATTATTCCATGCAAAAACTCGATGACGGGTTGCGCGTCAAGGTCTGGGGGAACGTAAAGGTTCCCGGAAAAATTATTTTTAAATCCCCGATCGACGCGCCAATCCAGTCCGTAAAGATCAACGGTTCGGATTGGAAGGACTTCAGTCCATCCGAAGTGAGGCTCGACGACCTCGCCGGCGGTGGGGAACTGAAAATCGGCTATTAGGATGAAAAAATCAACTCTCCGATCCGTTCGGTCGGTCATTGTCTGCATGATCCTGCTTATTCCAATATCAGCATTTGCAAGTGTAACGGCTACCGCATCAAGTGAGGAAAGCGGGAGTTTTACGGCGGGCCAATCCATCGATGGGGATTTTTCCACCAGATGGAGCAGCGCCGCCGCGGATAATCAATGGTTAAGCATTGATGTTGGCGAAGTCATCAACGGCGAGGGAATTATTATTGATTGGGAGACCGCGTATCCTGTCGAATACAGCGTGTTGACTTCACAGGATAATTCCACCTGGGACACGGCGTATTACACGCCCAGCGGCAACGGCGGTGTTGACGAGATTCTTTTCTCCGGTACTCCCCTGCGATATATCAAAATCAACTGTATCAAGAGAGGCACGGCCTTCGGCAACTCCATCTGGGAAGTTCATATCAAGGGGTTGTATACGTCGAAAATTTTACAATGGTTCCACGCCAATCAGGATTTAAACGCTTCAAGCGGCCGATTATTGGACGCGAACAGCTGGGCGGGCAATTATTTTACGCCTTTTCACGAAGCTTTGGGTGTTATGGCTTTAATATTGTGCGATGAAAAAGATCGGGCTGAACACGTCCTGGATTATTACGCCAACGCGACGGATCCCAACAACACTGTCTTGAACAATCAGAACTTGTATTATAACGGCGAAGCCCGCGGTTTTTTTCAGATTTCGACATTTCCCACCAGTCAGACGGTCTACGCTTCCGGAGACCGGTGGATTGGCGATATGGCATGGCTTTTACTGTCCTACAAATATTATGAAAAAAAATATAATTCCACGCGGTACCAGACAATCATTAATTTATTGAAAAATTTACTGCTGGCCTTTTATCATGACGAATCCGCCACGACCGGATATGTCTACTCCGGCTGGGAGAATAACGACGCCACGTTCGCGGCCTCCGGCCATTCTGAGGGTAATATCGATTGTTATGCCGCGCTGCAGCTCTGTGGGGAGACGGCCAAAGCCGCTAAAATTAAAACATGGCTGGATAATCAGTTGAACGGTTCCAATACCGGTAGCGGGTATCCCTTGGATTTATATTCCTGGCGGGCGCTGGCCTTTGAGGGTAATTATTACAACCTGCTGGATGTCCCGGATAATGTCGGTAATAATTATAAGAAAACAGTTTCGTTCAATGGGAAAACCGTCA
>JAHFCY010000226.1 GCA_023249255.1 Candidatus Lindowiibacteriota bacterium
GGAACGCTGGATATCCTCCTGTCTTCGGGAAGTGTTCAATCAGGAGTATCCGTGCTTCGAAGTCATCCTCGTCGACAACAACAGCGCTGACAAGACAGTTGAAAAGGCGCAGGCTTTCCCGGTTCGGAAAATTCTGACGATCGACGGGTATCGCCCGGGCAAAGCGCTGAATGCGGGAATTCGCGAGGCGACGGGGAACTATGTCGTCAGTATCTCCGCACATTGTATTCCGGTCGGCAGTCGGTGGTTGTCGGCGCTCCTGCGGAATTTCCATGACCGGCCTGACATCGGCGCCGTTTACGGCCGGCAGGAGCCGATGTCGTACAGCTCGGATGCCGACAAGCGCGACATGCTGACGGTTTTCGGTCTTGACCATCGCATTCAGGAAAAAGACAGCTTTTTCCACAATGCCAACAGCGCGTTCCGACGCAGTCTCTGGGACAGAATTCCGTTCAATGATGAAGTGACCAACATCGAGGATCGGCTGTGGGCCGAGGACATCATCAAGGCCGGATACAAAATCGCGTATGAACCGGAAGCAAGCGTGATGCACTATCACGGCATCCACCACACCCTGGATCCCAAACGATGTTCAAACGTCGTGAGTATTCTGGAATCGATCCCGAGCGACCGGTTCCGGCTGGCCAACAACCATCTGAACATCGAAAAAATGAATGTGGTGGCGGTCATCCCGGTCATCGGCGAGATACTCCGCGCCGCGGACCGGCCGCTGTTGGAATACACGATCGAGCGTGCGCGGCAGGCGCGGTATGTTTCGAAAGTCATCGTTTCGACCGACAGCCCCGAGATCGCCGATCTGGCTGTGGCGGCCGGCGCCGAGGCGCCGTTTCTGCGCGATCCAGCCTTCTCCCGCGACGATGTCCCGTTCGAAAAAGTTCTTCGGCACAGCCTCGAACGAATTGAAGCGGGCGGTGTCATTCCCGATCTGCTCGTGTCGATGGAAATCACCTATCCGTTTCGACCGCCGGACCTCATCGACCAGATCATCCTGCATCTTGTGAAGGGAGGCTTTGATACGGTCCTTCCGGCGCGCAGTGAGTACAACACGTGCTGGGTCGACGGAAAGGGAGAATTCCGGCGCGTCGACGGCGGCTTGTCCCGCCGAAAATTCCGGCATGCCGTCCGGATCGGAATCAAAGGTCTCGGGTGCGTCACGCATCCCTTCCTGTTGAGAAACGGCGCACTCATCGGGGATCGGGTTGGGTTGCTCGACATCGACGACTGGCGAATGCCAATCGAGATCCGCGACGCGCCGGGCGCCGAACGCGCGGGGGAATTGCTGGCAGCCTGGGACGAGTTGTTTACGGAAAGACTGACACCGACGGCTTCGAAGTAACCGTTACCCTCCGGAATTTCCCTGCACGTCCGCCAGATCGTCGTACTGAATTGCGCGGTCCTTTCGTTCATTCATTCCCTTCACTATCCAGTCGGCCATCAACAGGTCTTCATCTTTTTTAATAATGACCGCCGAGAGTCTGCCAACGGGATAATATCCGACTTTGCCGGATAGCATGGCATAGCCCAGCCGGTCGTACGCCGCCTGGAACGTCTTTGACCGCCACATCATGACGGAATAGACACAAATCTGAACGGGCCGAAGGTCCTGTGTTTTGGCAAACGTTCCCTCCGGAGAAAAATTCACGGGCTTGCCGTCGAACACGGCGTGGACCTGTTCGTTTTTCACCGTGATCAGCGTGTCCAGATTTTCCTTTAGAAAATAATCCACGACATCCTTGATTTCTTCGCCGGTCTGAAGGGGGGAAGTCGGATTGACCCATGCCACGATGTCGGCCGGGCGGTGTTTCATGAAATCGCGGACGACGTCGTCGGACCGCGTATCGGATGATCCGAGCGCGGCCGGCCGCAGATAAAAATCGACGCCGTGCCGGTCGGCGATCGTTTTGAATTTCACGTTCTCCGAATTCACCACGACCTTCGCAAATACGCAGGACGATCTGGCGGCCTCGATCGCGTACGAAATCATCGGCCGGCCCGCGATCATCGCGAGGTTTTTCATCCGAAGCCGTTCACTGCCCATGCGGGCGGGGATCATGGCGACGATCGTCAGGTCCGTGTGCGGCCCGTTCATGAAACGCGGAATTTCCCGCGGACGGCGGGCTGGAGTTCGCAGCCCACGCCGGGTTCCTGCGGCAGATTGTAGTGGCCGTTTTCGACGCGCAGGGGTTCGCGCCAGATGTCGGCGATCGATTCGTAGCAATATTCGACCATGGGAACATGCGCCTGCGAGGCCGCAAGCTGGACATGGACTTTCTGTTGAACGTTTGTGTGCGGAATTACCGGTGCGCCTTGCCGGGCCGCCATGTCCGCGACTTCCAGCCACTCGTCGATGCCGCCAAGTTTCGTGACGTCCACCTGAAGGATGTCCGCCGCGCGGCGGTCCAGAAATTCCGCGAATGCGTATTTCGTGTAGACCGTTTCGCCGACTGCGATGGGAGCGTCCAGTTCCGCCGCCAGGCGCGCGTGGCCTTTGACGTCGAATGGATGAAGAGGCTCTTCGAGCCAGGCGATGTTGAATTCCTGGAGGCGTTTCCCCCACACGAGCGCCGTTTCGAGCCGCCACTGCGTGTTGACGTCGACGGCGACTGCGACGCCGTCGCCCAGCGCGCGCCGCACCGCCCGAACGCGCGCGTAATCCTCGGCTGGATCAGTCCGGCCGATTTTCATCTTGACGGTGTCGAAGCCGCGCTCAACCAGCGCCGACATGTCGCGGATCAATTCGTCCGTCGACCACGACAGCCAGCCGCCATCCGTGTTGTAGGCCTTGACGCGGTCGCGTTTCGCGCCGAGGACCTGCCAGAGCGGTTTCCCGAGCGACTTGCAATGAATGTCCCACAGAGCCAGATTGATCGCGCAAATGCCGACCAGCGCCACGCCGACGCGGCCGATGAAGTGCGTTCGATAGAGAAGATCTTCGCAGATGCCCGCGCGGTCCATCGGATCGCGCCCGGGAAGGGCCGGCGCATAGACTTCATCGATCATGACCTGGACCGCATGCAGGCCTTTCGAATAATTCCAATTGAATCCCCAGCCGGTGATGCCGTCGTCCGTCTCGATTTTCACCTGAATGAACTCGACCGATTCGACCCGGCTCTGGGAATCGGTGATCGTCCGCTGGCGCATCGGCACGTTTAACAAAAATGTTTCGAGGCGCGTTATTTTCATCGGGCGCCGCCCCATCCCGCGGCGGCGCGGTCGAGCCGGTCCAAATATGATTTCACCGCGTCCGCGTCCGACGGCTCCGGCGCCCATGGAGCCCACTCGGTGTTGTCCGGTTTGAATGGGCCGGAAGTCGATTCGTGAAAAACCAGAAAATCGGACCGGATGAGCTGGGCGCAGAACACCGGTTCCGACAGGCGGCAATAGAAGATGCGGCCGCTTGTCGCATCGCCGATCGGGATCACATTCGTCAGGCCTCCATCGTCGTCGAAGAGAATGAGGTCCGCCGTTCCCTCGATGACATGATAGGACATCGACCTTCCGACGTGCTTCATGGGTCGGACATACATCCGCCTCGCGTGGACGATGAGCATCTCGTGAACACGGTCGTCCTCCGTTCGATGCGCGCAGAGCCGGCACGATCCCCGTGGACTTTGCAGCGCGCGCTCTTTGAGCTGTGCGATGAGTTCGGGTCCGGCGCGCACGACGGATTCGTCTGAAAAATAGACGTCGGATTTGCCGCGCCGTCCGCCTAACATGCGGCCTCGCCGCTCCGGCCGGGATGAATGACGCATCGGCCGGCGATGTCTCCCGTCCGCAGGCGGTCGATCGCCGTGTTGATGTCATTCAGAGAAAACCGGTCGGTGATGATCCCGTCGAGGGGCAGAAGGCCTTTGTGATACAGGCGAAGATACCGCGGGATGTCCACCTCCGGCCGCGCGTCGCCGCCGTGAGAACCAGTGAGGACTTTTCCGAAATGAAGCGGCAGGGAATAAATCGAAATGGCGTCCCCCTTTTTCGGCACGCCAACCAGAACGACGCGGCCCTGCGGGCCGGAAATTTCGTAGGCGGTCTCGATCACCGATTTCTGACCCGTCGTCTCGACGACGACGTCCGCGCCGGCCGGCCCGAGTATGCCGCTCAGGCCGGATTTCAGATCGTCGGCCCGGGCGTTGATTACATGGGTCGCGCCGCAGCGCCGGGCCATGTCCAATTTGGCCGGGTGGAGATCGACGGCCACGATCGGATCGGCCGACATCAGGGCCGCGACTTGAATGACATTCAGGCCCACGCCGCCCGCGCCGAAAACGACGACTGATTCGCCGATCTTGAGATGCGCGTTGTTCTGCATCACGCCGAAGGCGGTCGTCACGGCGCAGCCGAACAGCGCGGCGACTTCGGGATTGACGTCGGCCGCCACGGCCGTCACGCGGTTCTCGGAGACGATGGAATATTCGCTGAAGGTGGTTACCCAGCCGGCGTTGAGCCTCGCGCCCCGCCAGAGAAACTCGGGCGGACGCGATTCGATGCCCCGGCCTTTCTTCCAATGCAGAACGACCGAATCGCCGGCCTTGACATTCGTCACGCCCGGCCCGGTCTCGACGACTTTTCCGAATCCCTCATGGCCCAGCAGATGCGGCAGGAACGGATCGTCGCCCTTGACGCCGTCGATCTCGTTGATCTGTGCGCCGCAGATACCGCTGCAGACGATCTGGATCAGAATCTGTCCGACGTCCAATTCCGACGGCAGAGAGACCTCATCGACGATCAGCGGCTGCCGGAGCGAAGCCAGGATGGCGGCGCGGGTTGTCCGGGGTCTTGCGGTCATGCGGTCACCCGGATGCGCATCTCCAGATTGCGGTCGGTGAGATCGGCCAGGACCGCGCGGGCTTTCTCGAGCTGGATCCGCCGCCGCTCATCCGTGTCCCGGCCCGCCGCGAACGCGCGCCTCGCCCGATCTGCTGGAACGAATTCATTCATCAGAATACAGCACCACATCATCCGGATGACGGGCCACACGTGCGCAATGCGCCGGACCTGGCGTTCTGGATCGGGCAGGTCTTTCACCACGTCGGCCGCAAAAGCGTCGATCTCCGTCATCGGCGCGCGCAAATCCCGCGGCGCAAAAAAATCGCACACGATCCGGGCCGGGTCGTCCCAGCCGGCGTATTCGAAATCGATGAATCGAACCACGCCGTCGTTTTGACGGAGAGCGTTGTGCAATCCGAAATCGCCGGGCGACAGGACACGATCCGCGGCCGGAATGGCGGCGTCCACGTTCCAAGCCTGTTCCCCCGCGGTTTGAACGACGCGGGACTGGATATCGG
>JAHFCY010000227.1 GCA_023249255.1 Candidatus Lindowiibacteriota bacterium
CGAAGCAAGTTCATGCGACGGCCGGCAAGAGCAACGTATTCGGGACATTTTCGAAAGCGCTGTTTGGATGCACGATTCCCATGGATCTGGGGCCCGGAGACACATTTATGCTGGATGTCGGATACGCCCAACTGATCCTCCAGCAGGGATTCCGGATCCAGCCGAAGACTTATTCATCCTTTTTACATTTCGGCTATTTTCTGCAGACCGACACTTTTTCTACGGAAGTGGGCGCTCGCGGGTATCGGTTTACGAGCGGAGGACAGATCACAACAAATCCTAATTTGACGCACTTCATCGACCGGCTCGATACATCCGGGCCCGTCACGATCATGTCGTTCCAATCTTTTGGGGTCACCACCGAATCGATCAGGGGACTAACTGCGGAGGTGGGCCGGGATGGTACGCAAAAGATAACCGTTCGTCGAAGCGACGGAGCGGTATATGTTCTCGAAGTCGATGATGACCGATATACAAACCACGTCGTTCATGTGGACATGGGCGGCCAGCCTACGTCTCCGTCCAACGATGGTTTCGATTACTTTTTTGACACGGTGGTGGCGATTGGGAAAAGCCTGACGACTATCCCTGTCGCCAGGATCGACAACCCCGGAGATTCTGGCGTGACCGATGTTTCCGGAACCCAAGAGGTCGTCATCACGGTTGCGAATTGTTTCCCAACTGCGTCAAACTGTCAGCCGGTCGACTGGACAATCACCGCTATTCCCATCAGTGGCGGGGCAACTGTCCAAATCGCGTCCGGCTCCGGGAGTGTCACGCGATTCAAAGCTGCAGATTGGATCACGACAACGACGCCGAACGGCGAATATATTTTGACGCTGACCGCACTCAATTCCGGTGGGCTTACGGCCATAGACACAGCTAAGGTCAGAGTCAACAATGATGGTGTGTCACCGAGCATCACCCTCGGAAACCGCGTGCTGTTCCGCGAGACGTTCGACACTGCGGCGTCAATCCAGAACAAGGACATCATCGACACCTTCCAGACTGGATTTAACAATTATGAGACGATTGGCGTCCAAGCAAAACAGGTTGTGGGATATACCTTCTACGGAAACAACGCCGGTGCGATATCACGAGTTTTCTTGGGTTGCACCATTCCTCTCAGTCTGGGCGGCGGAGACACTTTCCAACTAGATATTGGACACGCCAGAGTTCAGCGTATAAACACCACTTCAGGCAGTTCATCGGCGCGCATGTTCTTCGGATATTTCCTCCAGTCGGACAAGTTTTCTACGGAAGCAGGCGCCCGCGGATACAAGGCGGTGGCCGAAGGCCCGGTCAACAACATGCCGAATGATTTGACGGTCCGCATTGAGCGATTGGATACGGCCGGACCCATCACCCTGTTTTCCAGTCAACGCTTCGGAATCGCCGTCAACAGCGTGACGGGATTTGCCGCAGAGGTCGGCCGGGAGGGGGATCAGAAGATCACGGTTCGGCGCGGAAGCGCCATCGATGTGTTTGAAATCGCAGATGACCGCTGGACAGACAGAGTCGTGCATGTCGATGTGGGAGCATCACCCGGCATCGACCTTGAACCGTTCAATATTTATATAGACACCGTCGTCGCCACCGGAAAAGGATTGAGCCCCGTGCCCTTTGCCCGAATCGACGATCCGGATGGCGACACGATCGTGGAATTGTCCGGCATGCGTGCGATTCTCATTACGGTCGTCAACAGTTACCCAACAATCTTCGACCAGCGTCCCGTCGATTGGTCCGTCACGGCACGGCCGCTTTCGGGCGGGGCCGATATCCTCATCGTCAGCGGTAGCGGTGGTGTCACGAAACAAAAAGCGGCTGATTGGGTGACGACGACCGTGCCGAACGGCGACTATATACTGACGCTCACGGCGGTCAATTCCGGCGGACTGACGGCCAGCGACACCGTCCTTGTCCGTGTGGCAAACGAAGGCGTGTCGTCTGCCGGTCAGGTCGTCAGCCGCGTCCTCTTCCGGGAAGTCTTCGACACCGCGGCGGCGATACAGAACAAGGACATCATCGACACGTTCCAAGCGGGGTTCAACAATTATGAGACGATGGGAGTCCAGGCAAAACAGGTGCTGGGATATACCTTCTTCGGAAACTACGATGGCGCCATATCGCGCGTTCTGCTCGGTTGCACCATCCCGCTCAATCTCGGGATCGGCGACAGTTTCCAACTCGATATCGGCCACGCAAGAGTCCAGCGAATCAACACAAGCAGTTCGGTGAGTTCATCCGCGCGGATGTTCTTCGGCTATTTCCTGCAAAGCGACAAATTTTCGACGGAGGAGGGTGCCCGAGGGTATCGAGCCGTGGCCGAAGGCCCTCTCAACACCTCCCCGAACGATCTGACGGTTCGTATCGACCGTCTCGACACGGCCGGGCCGATCGCGTTGTTTTCGAGCCAGCGGTTCGGCCTTGTGGTCACGAGCGTTACGGGCTTTTCAGCGGAGGTTGGTCGGGAGGGAGAGCAGAAGCTATCCGTTCGGCGGGGTGGGGTGACCGATGTCTTCGAAGTCTTTGATGACCGATACACCGACCGTGTCGTTCACATCGACGCAGGCGTTGCGCCCGGCATCCAGCTTGAGCCGTTCAATTTCTTTTTCGACACAGTCATCGCGAGCGCCAAGGGCATCCATCCGATTCCCGTCGCCCGGATCGACGCGCCGTCGGAAGGAGCCACAGTCAGGGGATTGACCGATGTCGAGGTCACTGTAGCAAACTGTTTCCCGACGGTGTTCGATTGTTTGCCGGTCGACTGGTCGGCGACGGCAACGCCAGTCGGCGGCGGAAAGGACATACCGATTGCAAGCGGCGCCGAGAGCGTGACGAAGCGGAAGGTTGCCGCATGGGAGACCACAGAAGTTCCGAACGGAGAGTATATCTTGACGCTCCGGGCGGTGAATTCGGGCGGAGCGGAAGCGGTGGACACGCTCCGGGTGAGGGTGGAGAATGAGGGCGTATCGCCGACGGCGAGCGTCGTGAGCCGCGTGATTTTCCGAGATGCCTTCGATACGCCGCAGTCGTCCTTAAATAAGAACATCATCGATACGTACGGCACGGACTTTGCGGGGTTTGAGACGATTGGAGTGGCCGGGCAACAAGTGGTAGCGTTCGCCGCCCGTTCAAACGTCTTTCAAGCCTTTTCCCACATCTTGCTCGGATGCACGACCCCCATGACCCTCGGCGCCGGTGACACATTCAAATTGGACATCGGCTATGCGCGCCAAGAATTGACGCCCGGAAGCGACCGGAACCTGACGCACTCCTCGTTCTTGATATTCGGATATTTCCAGCAAAAAGACGTCTTTTCCATGGCATCAGGTGCAAGAGGGTATCGCCTGATGTGCGGCGGCCAATTCACGTCGCCACCTGTGAACACGACATATTCGATCGATCGGCTGGACACCGCCGGTCCCGTAACGATCTTTTCGGTGGCAAACGGGCAATCTACAGAGGACATCCGAGGATTTATGGCAGAGGTGGGCCGCGAAGGAGCGCAGACATTAAAAGTGCGAAGAGTTGGGGGTGGGGTCGACATTCTGGAATTTGAGGACGACCGATACACGGACCATGTGGCACACGTCGACATGGGCGGCTCGCCCACGTCATTCCCTTCCGTCAGTTTCCAATATTGGTTTGACACCGTCGTTGCCGAGGGTAAGACCTTAAATCCGGTGCCATTCGTCCGGATCGACACGCCCACCGGAGGGACATTGTCCGGTGCCGCCGACATTATCCTCACTGTGGTCAACTGTTTCCCGACCGCATTTGACTGCCTCCCGGTGGACTGGACCGTCACGGCTCGGCCAGTTGTCGGCGGTCGCGACATCCAGATCGTCTCCGGCTCGGGAAAGATTGAGCGTTTCAAAGTGGCGGAGTGGCAGACCATCTCCGTTCCCAACGGGGAGTATGTCCTGACGCTTACGGCCGTCAATTCGGCCGGACTGATCGCGTCGGATACGATTCTGGTACGCGTGGAGAACGAAGGCGTGTCGCCGGGGGCATCCCCGATGAGTCAAGTGCTGTTCCGGGAAGTCTTCGACACGCAGGAGGCGTTCTACAACCGGGGCATCATGGATCAATTTTTGTCAGGGAAATTCAGTTCTGAAACAATCGGCATCGATGCGAAGCAAGTCCATGGGACGGCGGGCAAGAGCAACGTGTTCGGGACTTTTTCGAAGGCGATGTTCGGATGCACGATTCCGATGGCTTTGGGACCGGGCGACACGTTCCAGTTGGACGTGGGACACGCCCAACTGATTCTCCAGCAAGGATTCCGGATCCAGCCGAAGACGTATTCATCTTATTTGGATTTCGGATATTTTCTGCAAAGCGACAAGTTCTCGACGGAGCTGGGGGCGAGGGGGTATCGGGTCAAGTTTGGAGGCGAGATCACATCGACACTGAATCTGACCCATACGATCGAGCGGCTCGACACGGGCGGTCCGATTGTTTTGTATTCACTGCAATCATTCGGGATCACGACGGAATCAATTCGGGGGTTGAGCGCGGAAGTTGGGCGAGACGGCGCGCAGAAGGTGACGGTGCGCCGAAACGACGGCGCGGTCTACACGTTAGAGGTGGACGACGACCGATATACGGACCATGTTGTCCACGTGGACATGGGGGGAGAGCCGACATCTCCGTCTAACGATGGTTTTGATTACTTTTTTGACACAGTCGTGGCCATCGGAAAGACCCTCACACCCATACCCACCGCAAGGATAGATACTCCTGCCGATTCGGTTGTGACACAGGTGTCCAGCACGCAGGAAATCGTCATCACCGTGGCCAACTGTTTTCCGACCGCGACGAACTGTCAAATGGTGAATTGGGCCGTAAGCGCAACACCCGTGGCCGGAGGGGGAGTCATCCAGGTCGTATCGGGATCGGGAAGCGTCACGAGATTTAAAGCGGCGGACTGGCGTACCACGGACGTTCCAAATGGGAAGTACATCCTCACTCTCACGGCTGTGAATTCGGCTGGCCTTACGGCCATGGATACGACATCGGTCATCGTGGAAAACGAAGGGGTGTCACCGGGAGTAGTTGCCGCCGATCGCGTTCTGTTCCGGGAAGTCTTCGATACGCAGGAGGCGTTCTACAACCGGAACATGATTGATATCTGGCTGTCCGGGAAATTCAGTTCTGAAACGATTGGAATCGACGCGAAGCAAGTTCATGCGACGGCCGGCAAGAGCAACGTATTCGGGACATTTTCGAAAGCGCTGTTTGGATGCACGATTCCCATGGATCTGGGGCCCGGAGACACATTTATGCTGGATGTCG
>JAHFCY010000069.1 GCA_023249255.1 Candidatus Lindowiibacteriota bacterium
GAAGGCCTTCCCAGCCGCACATGTGAACGTAATTTTCCCAATCCGTTTCTTTGAGACGCCGTTCGATGACCTCCGGCCGCACCTTCGCGCGTTCGTCCGGCGGCAGGGCCGCAATCTCGGGCGGCAGGATTGCCGAGAGCGCCGTACAGCCGTAAGCGTACGGATAATGATCGAACGTGACGCCGAGTTCATCGTGGGCATCAAGCATTTTTGGAATAAGATGTTCAGCGAGCGGCCAATATTTTTTCCCGGCGATTTTCAGATGCGAGATGTGCAGGCGGCATCGCGCCCGGCGCGCAATCGTCAGCGCCTCCTCCACGCTTTCCAGAATGGCGATGGATTCATTTCGAAGATGAACCGTCACGATCGGAGCGCGCCGCGCGACGTCCGTCAACTCTTCAATGTCGGCGCCAACCGCCGGCAAATAGGCAAGTCCAAGCGACAGCCCGGCCGCGCCGTCCTCGACGGCCTGCGCAACCGCGTCACCGATGCGCGCGCGTTCGTCCAAGCCGAGCGCCCGCGGCGAGGGACCGAACATCGCGGCCCGAAGCGCGTTGTAGCCTTGAAGAACGCGGACATCAGGCCGATTCAGTGCGCGGCAATACCCGGCGGCGGATGAAAACGGACCGGGGGTCTGTCCCATCACGGCATCGAAGAGACTGTGGATCGCGAACGCGTCTTTTGGCAGGGGCGGAAACGGAGAGATCCCGCAGTTGCCGATGACCTGCGGTCCGACGCCTTGGAGGCGTTTGTCGTTGCGTTCGGGATCGGTCAGGAGCGCAAGATCATCATGCGAATGCGTGTCGACAAATGACGGGCATTCGAAAACCGAATCGCTGATGCGTCGAATCAAGAAAACAACCGGCAGAGCGCCGCGCCGAACAATCCGACGTATGTTCCGATGGCGCCGCCGATGAGGGCAAGAACGACTCCGACGTGCGTGAGCGTGGGCTGATAGACTCCTGCGACGATCGGCGTGGACACAGGCCCCCCGATGCAGGCCTGGCTTGCGGTCGCCAGATAAAACAGCGGAATGCGAAAGACGTACCCACAGGCGACCAGAATGATGCCGTGCGTCGCCACCATCACCGCGCCAAAGATCATCACGGACGGCGATTGAAGGATGGCGCGAAGATTGCTCTGCGCGCCGTACGAGGTCAGCATCAAGAGAAGAATCGTCGTGCCGAACCGGGATGCGCCGTGACGTTCCCACCGGCGCACAGGCGTCAGCGAGAGAGCGAGACCCACAGTTGTCGCGAGAATGATCGCCCAGGCCTTCGCCGAAAATTGCGGCAAAAATGCGGCCAGCAGCGGGCCCATCCAGACGCACGCTTCTCCAAGTCCCACCGCCGAGATCACCATGCCGATTCGATGTCCGACCGACAGGGCGGAACCGTCACCCTCCGCCCCATCGGCTTGCCCGCTTGCAATCGGCGTCGCGCGAACGAACGCGTCAAATTTCGACTGATATCCGGCCACAGCGATCAAGATCGCCATCCAGCCATAAGCCATGATCGTGTCGACAACGATCAATGGCGCCAGGAACGAATCGGGCATCGACAGCGCCTCTTTCACAGCCATCATGTTCGCGCTTCCGCCGGTCCATGATCCAAGCAATGCGCCCGCAGCCATCCAGAATTCAGCCGGCAGATTTCGATGAACGCAGATGAATCCGAACACAGCGCCGGCAATCATGCCGACCGTGCCGATGACCATCGCAAGCAGCGCTTCACGACCGACCCGGGCCAGTTCGTTCCAGGGCGAGCCGAGCAGAAGCAGGATGAGGCAGGGCGGAAGAACGTGTCGAGACAAAAAATCATAGACCGGAGATTTTTCCGGAAAGAATCCGAGCGTCGCGCCGACAATCGGAAGGAAATAACAGTAAAAGGGAACTGGAAGGAAGCGGAATATTTTTTCGCCGATACGTGTTCGAGATATGGCCACGACCGCCGCGACGATGAAAACCAGAACGGCGGCGAGAATCGCCGGTTGCTCAATCATTTTCCTGGAAAATTGAAATCAGCGGGAATTGGATTCACTGTTTCTGCAAATTTTTTGCCAGAGATAATAGACGGGGATGCCGATCGCGCACACGATCAATCCGACCGCGACTTTCTTCGGTCCGCGGACTTGAACCCGGTTGATCAGCATCACGATCGAAATCAGAACATAGAGTCCCGGCACCCACGGATAGCCCCAGCACTTGTACGGCCGGGGAATTTCCGGATGCCGAAAACGCAGGACGAAGATTGCCGCGACCGTGAGACACAGGAAAACAACAAGAGGTACCGACAGGTAGGTCAATATTTCGTCGAACGATCCTCCAAAGGCAACGATCAGCCCGCAGGCCCAAACGGCGGAAAAAACAATCGCGCCGGATGGCGTGCCATATTTTTCGTGGATCTTTTCTCCGAAACTGAAAAACAATTTGTCGCGCGACATGGCAAACAGCGTGCGCGGATTGGTGAGAATCGACGCGCCCAGACATCCGAGCGCGGAAAACGCGACCAGGAACGAAATTGATTTTCCGGCAGTCTCGCCGAGCAATACCGTCGCGGTTGCGCCGGCCACCGACTGTTCCGCCACCATCTGGTTCATCGGAAGGGCGTAGAGATAGATGAAATTCATCGCCACATAGATGAGCGCCGTGAGCAGGGTGCCGCAAATGAGAGACAGCGGAATATTCCGGGAGGGATTCTGGACCTCCTCGGATACGAACACTGTCGCGTTCCATCCCGAGTAGGCAAAGGCCATGGGAACCAGTGCCGCGCCGATGCCGACCCACACATTCGCGCCGGGAGAGACAATCGCGTTCTGGAAATTTTCCGGGTGGCCGTGCCCGATCGTGACGCCAAGGCCGATCAGGGCCGCCATCGCGAGGATTTTGGCGAACGTGATCGTGTTCGTCACGCCCGCGCCGAATTTCACACCGATGTAATTGAGAAGCGACAGGACGGCGACGGCCGCCAGCGCCAGGGCCTCCGTCTGGGAAACCGCGTGAGCGCCGATTCGGAAGAGGATGGCCTCCTCCGACAGCCCGATTTGTTTCGCGAATCCGATTGCCAGGAGCGCGACCGTGCCGGTGCTCGTCACGAGGACAAACGCCCAGCCGTACAAAAATGCGATCAGCGGGCCATAAGCCACCCGGAGAAACACATAATTGCCGCCCGCGTACGGGTAGGCCGCGCCGAGTTCCCCGTACGTGAGCGCGCCGGCCGTCGCGAGAAATCCGCCGATCGCCCACGCGATCAGCACCCAGCCCGCCGACGGCAGAAGCCCGGCGATCTCGCCCGGCGTGAGAAATATTCCCACACCGATAATGTTGCCGATCACCAGCATGGTTGCGCTGAAAAGTCCCAGGTCGCGCTTGAGCCCCGTCATGCTTCAATTATCGGCAAAATCGGGCGGCAAGTGAAAGAGAGGGGTTAATCTACAGGCGTGAGGTCAAGCTGTCGGAGCGGCAAATCGACCCGCTCCACGCGCACGCGGATCTCGTCGCCGATCCGATACCGGCGGCCGGAGCGCCGGCCGACAATGCTGGCCGTCATCTCCGAAAATTCGTACCGGTCGTCACGAAGGGCTGACACGTGCAATAGACCCTCGACGGTATTCGGAAGTTGAACAAAGAGGCCGAACGAGACGACGCCGGAGACGGTGCCGTTCATCACCTGGCCGAGCCGGCCCTGCATGTCCTCGAGCAGTTTCACCTTGACCGACTCGCGCTCCGCCTCCATCGCCTTGATTTCCATCTCGGTCGAATGTTTGGCCGTCTGCGTCAGAAGGCTTTCTATTTTTTTCAATTCCGATTTCGGGGGAGTGCGGCCCTGCAAGACCTCCGACAGCATCCGGTGAACGGTGAGGTCGGGATAGCGGCGGATGGGCGATGTGAAATGGCAGTAGCAGGAGGAGCCGAGGCCGAAGTGGCCGATGTTCGTCGTCGTATAAACGGCCTTGGGCATGGACCGCAGAAGCTGGTAGTTGACGACGCGCTCCCAGGGACCGCCTTTGACTTCGCCAAGCAGCGCCTGCAGGCGCCGCGCGACGACGAGGGATTTGTTCCGCGTCTCTGCGCGCGTCTCGGGGCGTCCCCGGCCTTTCAGACGGGCCTTGACGCCGAGGTTGTGCAAAAATTGTTCGAGGACGAGAAGTTTGGTCTCTTCGGGCGGCGCGTGAACACGGTACACCATCGGAAGAATTTTGGCGGTCAGGTACTCGGCGACGGCCTCGTTTGCGCCGATCATGTATTCCTCAATGAGCTGATGCGAAATCGTGTGCATGAGCACCCGCACGTCCTTGACCTTCCCCTGTTCGTCGAGGATCAGTTTCACTTCCGGAAAATCAAAATCGATGCTGCCGCGATCCGCCCGCCTCGCCCGAATCTGCCGCGCCAGACGCGCCAGATCGCGGAGGAATTCAAAGCGCTCCGGATAGCGGCCGGTGTCCAGAATTTCGTCAACCTCGTCGTAATGAAACCGCCGGCCCACCCGGATCACGCTTCTGTGAAACGCCGCACCCTCGAGCCGTCCGTCGGACGTGTATTCGAGAAAAGCGGACAGCGCAAGCCGGTCTTCGCCGGCGTTCAAACTGCAAATGCCGTTGGAGAGGTTTTGCGGAAGCATCGGGATGACGCCGTCGACCAGATAGATCGACGTGGCCCGCCGCACGGCCTCGTCGTCCAGCGCCGTGCCCGGCCGGACGTAGTGCGACACGTCGGCGATGTGAACGCCGACTCGCAGACGGTCGTCTGTTATCCGTTCGAATGAGATGGCGTCGTCGAGATCGCGCGCGTCGATGGGATCGATGGTCAGGATGGGGAGATTTCGCAGATCAAGCCGGCCGGTCAGATCGTGATTCGGCACGTGGTCCGGAATTTCGTCCGCTGCGCGATGGACAGCCCGGGAAAATCCGGCCGGGACTTCGTGCCGGGCCAGCACCGTTTTCATTTCGACGTCCGGCGATCCGCTCGGCCCGATGACGTCCGTCACGACCGCGCGAAGCGGATTGTAGGCGGTCATCTCGGCGATCACCCGGTCGGACTCGCGCGCGCCGTGGAGGTCGGCCGCGTCGATCGTGATCGACTCGTAGAATCGCGACATCAGCGGCATGAGATAATAAAACACGCCGTGCCGCCGCAGATCTCCGACCACCCGCGGGATGCCGCGCTCCAGAATTTCGACGACGCGCCCCTCCGCCCGACGGCCCGGTCCGCCCGGCCGCAGGATCTTTGCCCGGACACGGTCCTTGTCCTGCGATCCATTCAGATTCGCACCGTGGATGTACAGGTCATCCTCGGAGGTATCGTCGGGGATAAAAAATCCGGAACCGGCGTCGACCCGTCGGATCACGCCCTCCCATTCTTTCGCGGCCGGCGGTCCCGGCCTGTGTTTGAACGTGCGATTGCGTCGTGACATGCCGGTCATGCTATCCCACAGCCGGAATTTATCAAGCCAAAAAAGTTATCGGGGCATGGCGGACGATCATGGAAAAATATAGTAGGATCGTTTTCCATGGAATCGCAGTCCGCTCGCCGGAACATTTTGTGGTTGGCCTGGCTTGTCCTGGCGGTTTCCGTGGCCGCGGCTTTCTGGGCCTACGAGGCCGCCCGGGACCAGGTCCTCCAGCGGGATGCCGGCCGGTTTGACACCCGGGTCGAGATGGTCAAGACGTCGATCAAAGAGCGCATGCACGTTTACGAGCAGGTTCTTCGGGGCGCGTCCGGACTCTTTGCGGCCTCCAAATCGGTCGAGCGAGGTGAATGGCGGGCTTACCTGTCCTCGTTGAACATCGAAGAAAATTATCCGGGCGCAAGAGGCATCGCCTTTGTCCAGCGCGTGAAAAACCAAGATTTGCCGGCCTTCGCGGCGGCGGTGCGGTCAGAAGGCTTCCCTGATTTTTCCGTCCGGCCCGCCGGAATCCGCGCCGATTATTTAGTCGTCACGTACATCGAGCCGATGGCGGCCAACTCCGGTCTCCTCGGCTACGACATCGGCGCCGATACGGCCATGCGCCGGCCCGCGGCGGAGCAGGCCCGCGACCGTGATCGGCCGACTATGACCGGAAAAATCATTCTGGCGAACGACACGAACATGCGATCGGGATTTGCGTTTCTCCTCCCGATTTACAGCAACAGCTTTCCGACGGAAACCGTTTACGAACGCCGGGCGGCGATCCAGGGATGGATCTATTGTCCGTTCGATCTTGCCCGTCTCATGGACGGCATGCGCGGTTCGGAGGGCCAGGACGTCGATCTTGAAATTTTTGACGGCCTCGAAATGGATGCCGGTCATCTGCTTTTTTCCACGAAATCCAACCCCGAAAATCCCGTTCTTGCCGGCCGTCCGCGATTTCTTCTGACGGCGCCGATCGAAGTCGGCGACCGGTTGTGGCTGCTGAATGTCTCGTCCCGGCCCGAATTCGACGCCGCGTCGGACCGTGCATGGCCTATTCTCGTTCTCGTCATCGGGCTTCTTGGCAGTTTTCTGCTTTTTAGCATCACCTGGTCGTTGGCAACCACACGCCGCCGCGCGCTGGCCCAGGCCGAAACCATGACCGCGCGACTGCGATCGGTCCTCGAGACCGCGTCGGACGCATTCATCGCCGCCGATCAGACCGGCGTCATCACCGACTGGAATCGGCAGGCGGAACTGACGTTCGGCTGGAAACGAAATGAAGCGATCGGCCGGAGCATCGCCGAACTGATTATTCCGCCGAAATACCGGGAACCGCATACGCGCGGCTTCAAACATTTTATGGAAACCCGCGAGGGGCCCATTCTGAACCGCCGCGTGGAATTGTCGGCCCTCCACCGCGATGGCCGCGAATTTCCCGTCGAGATCACAGTCTGGCCGATCCACGTCGGCGACGCCTATACGTTCAACGCCTTTGTCTACGACATCACCGAACGCCGCCGGGCCCAGAAGGATCTGCTTCAGGCCCGATATGCGGCCGAGGCGGCCAATCAGTCCAAGAGCGAATTTCTCGCGCACATGAGCCATGAGCTTCGCGCCCCGCTTAATTCCATCATCGGCTTCGCCCAGATTCTTCAGATCAACAAAGGCAAAAAATTCCAGGATACGGAACTGGCCTATCTTGATCGCATCCTCGAAAACGCCAACCACCTTCTGACGCTCATCAATGAGGTCCTTGATCTGTCGAAGGTCGAAGCGCACCGGATGAGGCTCGACATCGAATCCGTCGACTTGGAGGGATTCATCCGCCAGACGCTGGATCAGATGGAAGACCGGGTGTTGGGCCGGCCGGTAAAACTGGTCGCCGATCTGCCGAGGCCCATGGCGCCGATAGACACGGATGCGGTCAAACTTAGACAGGTTCTGTTCAATCTGATCGGCAACGCCGTGAAATTTACGGAACACGGAACCATCACGATCCGCGTGGTGGTTGATCCCGAATCGCTTGCGCCGGAACGGATCGACGTGATTGACACCGGCATCGGCATTTCGCCAACCAAACTCCAATCCATATTCGAACCGTTCGAGCAGGTCGATCCCGATTCCGCGCGCAAATACGGCGGAACCGGTCTGGGACTGACAATTTGCCGGTCGCTCTGTCAACTCATGGGATACCGGATTGAGGCGCAGAGCGATCCGGGAAAAGGGTCCCTGTTCAGCGTGATCATTCCCAAAGAGGCGGCGCGGGAATGGAACGCATCGAATCCCGGCGTCCGGCGAACGAAACGACCTGCCGCGGTCGCCACGGCGCGAATCGGGGAGCCGGCCCCGGCGAAATTTTCCGGAAAAATTGCGTTGATCATCGACGACGAACCTGATTCACGGCTGTTGTTGTCGCGGCACTTTGAGGATCTCGGCTTTCAAGTCCACTCCGCCGGCTCGGCGGAGCAAGGCGTTCAAATGGCGCGTGAGACTCAACCGGATCTCATAACGGTTGACCTGCTGATGCGCAACAAAAACGGCTGGGACCTGATCCGGGAAATGAGGTCCGATCCCGATCTCGGCGGAGTCCCGCTGATTGTCGTCAGCAACATTGCCGAAGATAATCGCGCGTCGCTCGGCCATGCCGACGAGGTGTTGAACAAACCCGTGACGCGGGAGGCGCTGACCGAGGCGCTTCGGAAAAATCTGCGCTTTTAGCGGCTAGGAACTCACTGGACACTTTTTCTGTCCGTTTGCTTGTGAAGCATCCACGGCTTTGTTATAGAATGTCGTCCTCTCCATATATATATAGGGGGGGCTGACTACGCAGTTGGGGTGGTTGAGATGACGGCACGGCGGCAGACTGTGGACGCCGGACTTCGGGCAAAGATTCTGTCCGAGGCCCTCCCGTACATTCGGGCGTTCAACGGAAAAATCATCATCATCAAATACGGCGGCAGCGCACAGACCGATGCGGCGTTGAAGGAAGGATTTGCGCAGGACGTGGTTCTGCTCAAATACGTCGGCATCCGGCCCGTCATCGTACACGGCGGCGGCGAACAGGTCTCGGGCATGATGGAGCGACTGGGCAAGGATGCCAAGTTCGTCGAAGGTCTGCGGGTGACGGACTCGGAAACCATGGACGTCGTCGAGATGGTCCTCGGCGGCCGGATCAATCAGGAGATCGTCTCGCTCATCAACAAACACGGCGGATCGGCAGTGGGGCTCACCGGCAAGGATGGCAGGCTGATTCAGGCGGTGCGAAAGAAGCCGAAGAAGTTGGTCGATGTGAACGGCAAACAAAAAACGATCGACCTCGGCCTTGTCGGCGACGTCGAAACCGTCAATCCCCGGATTTTGGAAATTCTGCTCGAAACTGATTTTATCCCCGTGGTCGCGCCGGTGGGCGTCACCGCTGACGGTGTCAGTCTCAATCTCAATGCCGACACCGCCGCCGGATCGATTGCCGCGGCGTTAAGGGCCGCGCGGCTCATGTACCTCACCGACGTGCCGGGTCTGCTCAAGGACGAAAAAGATGAAGACAGCGTGCTGTCGACGGTCAAGTTGTCCGAGGTCGACGATCTGCGGCAGTCCGGTGTGATTTCTGGCGGCATGATCCCGAAAATCGAATCGGTCACGCAGGCGATCTACGCGGGCGTCGAAAAGGCGCACTTCATCGACGGCCGGGTCTCGAGGTCCCTGTTGCTTGAACTCTTCACGGACGAAGGCATCGGGACCGAGATCATTCAGGCGTAGGATGATGCGGATGCGGCAGGCGGGCGCGGTTGCGGCACGGTTTCTTGCGCGTCGCGCCGATCGTGTTCTCATGAACACGTACGGTCCGAGAACGCTGGCGTTTTCGCGCGGCCGGGGTGTGTGGGCGTGGGATTCATCCGGAAAAAAATATCTCGATCTTCTCGGCGGCGTGGCCGTCAATTCTCTGGGACACAACCATCCGGCGGTGCGCCGCGCGGTCGAATCGCAGGCGCGAAAAATCATCCACGCGTCAAACCTGTATCTGATCGAGCCGCAGATCGCGTTGGCCGAACGGCTGGTTCGGGAGACGTTTGCCGACAGGATTTTTTTCTGCAACAGCGGCGCGGAAGCCAATGAGGCGGCGCTGAAACTCGCTCGAAAATATTTTTATGCGAAAGGCGAACGCCGCGACCAGCTCGTCTCGTTTCAAAATTCCTTTCATGGACGCACGACGGGCGCGCTGGCACTGACGGCCCAGGAAAAATATCAGAAACCCTTTCGGCCGCTCATCGGTGTCGAGACGGCTCTCTACAACGACCTCTCCGACGCCAGCCGGAAAATCACGAACCGGACGGCCGCGGTTTTTGTCGAGCTTGTTCAGGGTGAGGGAGGGATGGAAACGGCCACGCCGACATTTCTGGCGGGCCTGCGGCGCATCTGCTCCAAACACGGCGCGATTCTGGTCTACGACGAAGTCCAGACCGGAAATGCCCGAACGGGTGAACTCTACGCATACATGCATTACGGCGCCCGGCTTGCGCCCGATCTCATGACAACCGCCAAGGGTCTGGCCGGCGGCCTGCCCATCGCGGCGCTTCTGGCTCGCAAACCGTTTTCGGAGGCGTTCGAGGCGGGCGATCACGCGGCGACGTTCGGCGGAAATTTTCTCGTCTGCGCGGCGGGATGCGCGGTGTTTGACATCCTCTCGTCCCCGGCGTTTTTGAAAATGGTCCACCGGCGCGCCGAGTTTCTCTGGAGCCGCCTGCGCCGCATCGAGACCCGGCACGCGGATAAAATCGAAGGTCTCCGGGGTATCGGACTTATGGCCGGCATCCGGCTGAAAAATCCCCACTCGTCCCGCGCCCTGCGCGACCGGCTCCACGCGCGGCGCATCCTCGCCGGGATGTCAGGCGACCGCGTGCTTCGCCTCACTCCGCCCCTCATCATTTCGGAACGCGAGATTGAAATCGGCCTTCGCGCCATTGACGAGGAGATCGAAAAAATCCGATGAAACATTTCGCGACGCTTGTTGACGTTTCACAGGCGGATTTTGAGCGCCTTCTTCGGACAGCCCATGCCTTGAAGGCCTTTCGATCCGGCCGGACGCACGCCGATTATCGCCCGCTTCAAAACATGTCGGTCGTGCTCCTCTTTGAAAAACCGTCGCTTCGCACCCGCGTGACCTTTGAGGTTGCCATCTCCGAACTCGGAGGCCATCCGATCTGTCTCGGCCCCGATGAGGTCGGTCTCGGAAAACGCGAGAGCGTGTCGGACGTGTCGCGCAACCTGTCGCGCTGGGTCCGGTGCATCGTGGCCCGGACGTTCAAGCACGGCACCGTGCTGGAGCTGGCGCGAACCGCCTCGGTCCCGGTCATCAATGCCCTGACCGATCTTGAACATCCCTGCCAGGCTCTCGGAGATTTTCTGAGTATTTTTGAGCGCAAGGGCCGCTTGAAGGGATTGACGCTTGCGTTCGTCGGCGACGGAAACAACGTCTGTCATTCGCTCATCCAGTCCGCCGCCAAGTGCGGGACGAACATCCGCGTCGCCTGTCCGAAAGGATACGAGCCGGCCGGAGATTTTTTAAAACAGGCCCGGCGGGACGCGGACGCGACCGGAGCCTCGATCACGATTATGCACGACCCGTCCGAGGCTGTCCGGGGCGCGGATGCCGTCTACACCGATGTCTGGACAAGCATGGGATTTGAAGAGGAGACGGAGAAGAGGCGGAAGGCGTTCGCGGGATACAGGGTCGACGCGGCGTTGATGGCGCGCGCCCGGCCCGGCGCGATTTTTCTGCATTGCCTGCCGGCTCACCGCGGCGAGGAAGTAACCGGCGAGGTGCTCGACGGGCCGGCATCCGCGATATTGGATCAGGCCGAAAACCGTCTGCATTCCGCAAAGGCGGTCCTCCTGGCGCTGTTGGCGCCGGGTGAATCTTTGAAATTTTCCAAACTCAAACAACGAAAGGCGGCGAGGAAACGAAAATGAAACGGGAAATTCGAAAAGTTGTTCTGGCCTATTCAGGCGGGCTTGATACCAGCGTCATCGTCCGCTGGTTGAAAAACAAATACGGCTGCGACGTCATCGGCTACAATGCCAATCTCGGCATCGCCGAACCGAACCGCGATCTTGAAAGGCGCCTGCGCGCGGCCGGCGGAGCCAAATTGGTGATCGAAGACATTCGACGGGAATTTCTCGAGGAATACTGTTTTCTGTCGATGCGTGCCGGAGCGGTCTACGAGGGGAAATACCTTCTCGCGACGTCCCTGTCCCGGCCGCTCATCGCCAAAAAGTTGGTTGAGATCGCCAGGCGCGAAAAAGCCGACGCCGTCGCGCACGGATGCACCGGCAAGGGCAACGATCAGGTCCGGTTTGAAATTACCACGAAGGCCCTCGCGCCCGATCTTGAAGTTCTCGCGCCGGTCCGCGAATGGGAATTCAAAACCCGCGATGACGAAATCGCCTACGCCCGGCGATTCGGCATTCCCGTCACCGCGACCAAAAAAATTCCCTACAGCTACGACCGCAACCTCTGGGGAATCTCCATCGAGTGCGGCCCGCTGGAAGATCCGTATCACGAACCGCCGGAAGACGCCTTCGTGATCACAACCTCGCCCGAACGCGCCCCGGTGAAATCGGAGGTCGTCACGATCGGATTTGACCGTGGCCGGCCCTCGTCGATCAATGGGAAAAAAATGGATCCGGTCGCGCTGGTCGAACGGCTCACTGCGCTCGGAGCCCGGCACGGAATCGGTCGCGTGGACCTCGTTGAAAATCGCCTCGTCGGCATCAAATCCCGTGAAGTCTACGAACAGCCCGCCTCGACGATTCTCTACGCCGCGTACCGGGAATTGTCGTCGATGGTCCTCGACCGCGACACAGTCCATCTGATGCCGGCCTTGTCCGACCGCTACGCCCAGCTCGTCTACGACGGGTTCTGGTTCACTCCTCTTCGCGAGGCGCTGGACGCGTTCTTCGGAAAATTCGCCGCGTTCGTAACCGGCGATGTCCGCCTGCGGCTCTATCGCGGCTCGGCCATTCCGATCGGCCGGCGCGCGCGCAGGGCGCTGTATCAGGAGAAACTGGCGACCTACGGCGCGGCGGATGTATTCGATCAGTCGGCATCCGTCGGGTTCATCAAGATCCTCGGCCTGCCGGTCGAGGTACGGGCGCGGATGCGCCGCGCGGGAAAATAATCAGTCGTGCCTGACATGACGGAGCCGACTCCGAACCCCCTCCCTTCGGTGGATGCGGCGAAGCCCCGAAAAACCATGTGGGGCGGCCGAATGAAACGGGGCCTTGATCCGGCCGCGCTCGCGTATTCCACGTCGATCGCGAACGATTTTCGCCTCCTGCCGTTCGACGTTGAGGCAAGCATCGCGTGGGCTGAGGCGCTCCGCAAGGCCGGGATTCTCACGCCGGCCGAGCTTCGAACCATCACGCGGGGTCTGCGCAAAATTTTGCGCGAACCCGCACCTTCGGGCGACTCGTTAGCCGCGTTTGAGGATGTCCACAGCTTTGTCGAGTCCCGATTACGCCACATCATCGGTGACACCGCGGACAAACTCCACACCGGCCGGTCCCGCAACGACCAGGTCATCACCGACGTCGCGCTCTACATCCGCCACGTGGCGGCCGGTATCTGCGGACAATTAAAAACTCTCGCCCGGATTTTTCTCGATCGCGCTTCGAAGGAGAAAAAGGTTTCCATGCCCGGATTCACACACCTCCAGCCCGCGCAGGTCGTCACGCTCGGCGCGCATCTGCTCACCTACGCTGAAATGTTCCTCCGGGACCTCGGCCGCATCAAACTCCTTCTCCAGCCCCTCGACGCATGCCCGCTTGGATGCGGCGCCATCGGAGGCACGACTGTGCCGGTCGACCGCGACTTCCTCGCCAAACGCCTCGGGTTTGCCCGGCCGACCGCCGTTGCGATGGACACGATTGCCAACCGCGATCTGGCGACCGATTTCGTTTACGCGCTGACGGTCATCATGATTCATCTATCCCGGTTTTCAGAAGAAATCGTGCTCTGGTCCAATCCCTACTTCGGTTTTGTGCGCCTGCCGGACAGATTCTCCACGGGATCGTCTCTCATGCCTCAAAAACGCAATCCCGACATCTCGGAACTCACGCGCGGCCGGGCCGCCCGCGCCATTGCCGACCTCACCGGCCTTCTGACGCTCCAGAAGGCTCTCCCGCTCACGTACAATCGGGATCTTCAGGAAGACAAAATATATTTGTTCGACCTCATTGATCTCGTCTCGTCCGCGCTTGATGTCCACATTCGCATGGTCCCGAAACTCGAATTCGACCGGCGCCGCATGCGCGAGGCCTGTCAGGATGGTTTCATGGAGGCAACCGACCTCGCGGAGTATCTTGCGCGAAAGGGAGTTCCGTTCCGCCAGGCGCACGATATTGTCGGTGGACTGGTTGCGCGCCTTGAGCGCCGTGGCCGGCGATTCCGGGACTTGACGGAAAAGCAACTTCG
>JAHFCY010000228.1 GCA_023249255.1 Candidatus Lindowiibacteriota bacterium
GCGTCGTCGGCCAGGGCACAGAACCGTCCGGATCTTTACGTGACGCGTCTTCAGAAGGCTATCCAGATCTACCGCGCCGCTCTGAAAGTTTCACCGTCGAACGCAACGGCGCAGAAGGCCATGGCCGACCTTCGGCCGGAGTTGTCGTCGGCCCAGAAGGCCCTGCGAGAGCGCCAGTCTTCCGACATCCAGAAATATCTCTATTCCGGCATGGGCCATTACCAGAGCGGGCAGTTGCAGGAGGCCATCGCCGACTGGAACCGCGTTTTGTCGATCGATCCCGCGCACGAGCAGGCCAAAGACTATATCCGCCGCGCCGAAAAGAAACTGGAACTGACGCGCTGACCGACCGGTTACTGAAAATTAAGTTTTTGTCTTGACAACGTATCCGGACAGCGGTAAATCTTCGGGTGCGTCTCTGATTGACGGCGCGATAAAAACGAATCGAACATTCCCGAGGAGGGCGTGATATGGCCTACATTGTGACGGAAGCCTGCATCAACTGCAAATACACCGACTGCGCGGTGGTCTGTCCGGTCGACTGTTTCCACGAGGGTCCGAATTTTCTGGCGATCGACCCCGACGAGTGCATCAGCTGCGGACTGTGCGAGCCGGAGTGTCCGACGAAGGCGATTTATTCAGAGGACAATCTGCCGGAGGACATGAAAGAGTACGTGGAATTGAACGCGCGTCTGGCGAAAGGCTGGCCGGTGATCAAGGAGAAGAAGGATCCGCTGCCGACCGCGGATGCGTCCAAGGACAAGAAAGGCAAGCGCGGCGAGCTGACGGAATCCTGAGAGAATTCGCGCGGAGATGGTTGGCCATCGCCGCCCGCGGGTTGGGTGTGAATAAGGCTCAATTCTCAACGTTCAATGCTCAAGTCCCAAGTGTTGAATACTTGAAAATTGAAAATTGAGCATTGAATATTGAGCCTTTACTTTTTTATTTTTTCCCGCTTGACATTCCCCATTTCCGAATTAGACTTCGGGCGGCTATTTGAGGGTGAATCAGAAAAATGCCCTCGGAGAGGAAATTTGTTTCATTGATGGAACAGGACAGCACGCGGAGATCGGATTTTTGGACGCGGGGACAACTTTTGAAGTGGCTCCGGCTTTCGACCCGGCAGGTTCAGTACTGGGACGAGACCGGACTGCTTGTTCCCAGACTCAAAACGAAACGCCGCCGCTATTATGATTTCGCCAATCTCGTAGAGTTCCGGATGGTGGAGGCTTTGCAGAAAGAGGGATTTTCGACGCAGAGGATTCGACGGTTCATGGCGACGCTCAAGCGCATGATGCCTCGCGAGGAGCGGATTCTGTCGCGGCTTCAGATTCACACCGACGGCAGGACGCTGATCTTCCAGGAGAAAGGCGCCTATTTCGACATGAACGGTCAGGGTCTGCTCAAACTCGATGTCCAGCGGCTCTACCATCAGGTTCGTCCCGCCGACCTGTCCAATCCATCGGGCACCCGTGAGAGGGGTCAGAGAGTTCAAGGTTCAAGGTTCAAAGTTCAAGGTTTGAAAAAAGCCGGCTGATTTTTCGCCCCGCCAACCGGGCGGGGGAAAGATTTCCGCGCGGCGCGCACCGTGGGGGTGTGTGCCATAGAGCATCAAACCCTGGACGGCGAACACCGGACGTTTGGACGTTAAAGCAAGGGGGAAAATGGGGATATGGGGCAGGCGCAAGCGCTTGTGGCGGAACATGCCGCGGAGGAAGAAGAGCGGTTTTTATTGTCACTGGTTCGACGGTTTGACGGTGGTGTGACGGAGGGGCATCTTCACATGCTGATCTATACCGCCCAGAAGTTGAACGGTCTTCCGGCGCGGTACGATTTTCAATTTCAGCATCTGGTGCCGTTCAGTGAATCGCTGGATCTGGCGATCGCGATGGTGTTGTGGAATCAGTTGCTTCGAATTCAGGACAACCGGCTGTGGGAGGTTCGAGGGTCGGCCATGCGTCGGGAGGGTCTGGCCGGGATTGGGGCGCCGTCCGCGGCCTCCTCCGGCGTACTTGACAAATTGGCGGGGCTTTCCTACGATGCCCTGAAGCTGCTGGCGGTCATGGTTCATTTGGAGAGAGACGAGCGCAAAAGCCGGCAGGAGGCGGTCACGATAGCAACGCGTCATTTCCCGGTCCTGGAAGAACAAGCCATGAAGTTGTTGGAGAGTTGTTCCTGATCCCGCATCGATTTTGGCGGCGGGGCGGGGAGCGCGTTTGTCAAACGAGAGACAGGTGATGGAAGCATGCCGACAGAAATTGTGAAGTTGAAGGAGAAGGACAAAGAGGCGATCAATCTGAGCGCCTTTCAGCAGGAGGAGAAGCATCGCCGGCGGATTCAGATTCGCAAGCGGCGGGTGATGCGGGAAGCGCGGCAGGTTGAGGATTACATCAAGATGTACGAATCAAACCGTTATCACCGCGTGTATCAGCTTCTGGCATTCGACAAAGTCATCAAAGAGGTTGCGCTGGCCGGATCGGTGGGCGGCGTGTCGTTTGAGCTTCTGGATCGGCCGGGCGGGGAGAAGGCGGTCAAGATGGTGGTTGAGCATCCGGAGTTAAACTCGCTGGGCATCAAGGAAAAGCTGGAGCTGGAATCGAAAATCCAGACGCACGAGTTCACGCTGTACAAGGCGATCGCGATGATGGACGAGGTCAAAGTCACCACCGGAAAAACCGGCGGTGTTTGTCTCGAAGTCGTCAAGGATCTTCACAACCGCTGAGCCGGATTCGCCATGGAGATCACGGAGGTCCGGATCAAGCGGTTTGACGCGCCGCAGGGAAAACTTCTCGGATTTGCATCGATTACGTTTGACAATTGTTTTGTCGTCCACAATCTGCGGATTGTTTCCGGCGAAAAGGGTATTTTCGTCGCCATGCCGTCCCGGCAGCTTCCGAACAACAAATTCGTCGACGTGGCCCATCCCGTGACCAACGAAATGAGAGAAATAATCCAGCAGGTGGTTCTGAGTCAATACGAGCGTACGCCCTCCGAACCCGCAAAACCGCCAAGTCCAAATTCCGAAAGAACCGACTGAGGCCGGCATGGGCGGGTTTGATCGATCCCCCCCCCGGCCGGCGAAATTTTTCGGCGCGAGTCTGGCTGTGCTGGCGCTCGTGGGTGTGTGGGCGTCTGCCGCCGGGGCCTCGGAAGTCTCATCCGACCGGTTCTACGTCATTCTGATCGAAGACAGTTTTGTCTACATCAACGCCGGCCAGGATCAGGGCGTGCGGATGGGGGACATGTTCACGGTCGTGCGGCCGGGCAAGGCGATCGTCGATCCGGAAACAGGCGACACGCTGGGTAGCGATCCAGTCCCGATCGCGAAGCTTCGGGTGATGTACGTCGCGCCGCACTACTCGAAGACGTACGCCATGGAGGTCGTGGAAAACCTGGTCGTTCAGGTGCGTGACAGCGTGATGCGGTACGAAGGAGAGAAAATCGGCGCTGTGCCCGCTCCGCTGGTTGTGCCGCTGGAGCGCGAAGAGCGTCCTGTCGAGCATGCCGCGACCGGCGGCGACAAAATTTTTGTCGAAAAGCAGAAGCGCGGCGGCGACGTCATCGGCGATTTCAGCATGGAGGGCGAGATTCTGGATTACGATTTCGGCGACGTCGACGGCGACGGCGTGCCCGATCTGGCGACGCTGGAGCTTCGGAAGGTCAAGCTGTACCGCGTGATGGGCGGCAAGACGCAGGAAATCTGGTCGGAGACGCTGAAAGGATTTCAGTATGTGAATCTGGAATTGTTCGACGCGGACGGTGACGGCAAAGAAGAAATATTCATCGGCCAGAAGCAGGGAAACACGGCGCGGACCGATGTCTATCAATACAAGGACGGGCACCTCAACAAGCGCGGTGAGATGAAGGGCGTTTTTGTGCGGCAGAACGCGGACGCGCTCTACGCCCAGCATTACGGTTTTGCGAAGCCGTTTTCGGGGCCGGTGATGGAGGTCAAGTACAATCCGGCAACGAACGCCGTCACGCAGGTTCGGGATGTGTACGAGGGCCCGGCCAACGTGCTGGGGTTGGGTATCGGCAAGACCCGGATGGCATTTTTGGATTACAACGACAGGCTGAGCATCACGGACAGGTCGAGCCTGATCGTCTGGCGCGGCGTACAGCCGCTCGGGGGGTCGACCCAGGAGATCGTGTCCGGCAACGGGCGGGAAAAGGAGAAGATTCAGAAAAAAATCATGTTCGACGATTTCGAAGGCAACGGCACGGAAGAGCTTCTGGTCGTTAAAAACGACCTGAATCCGTTATGGGGCGTGACCGGGATCATCGGCGGCGGCAAATTCCGGAACGGAAAATTTGTGATTTACGCCGATCATCCCGGCGGATACGACGTGGTGAAAGAGACACGTGAATTTGAGGGCTACATATCGGATTTCGAATACACAAAAGTCGGCGGGTTTGACCGGCAGCTCAGTCTCTGCATCGTGGCTCCCGCTGGCCGGCAAAAATTCAAAAGCCGGATCATCGTGCTGAGGGAGCTGTAGAGATGGCGAAGTCAAAGCCCGCGCCGCGCAAACCCGCGCGCCGGGCCAAATTTATTTTTGTCACAGGCGGCGTGCTGTCGTCGCTCGGCAAGGGCATCACGACCGCGTCGATCGGAACGCTGCTCAAGTCGAGCGGCCTGAAAGTGACATCGGTGAAACTCGATCCGTATCTGAACGTCGACGCCGGCACCATGAATCCGTTCCAGCACGGCGAAGTGTACGTGACGGACGATGGAGCCGAGACGGACCTCGATCTTGGACATTACGAGCGTTTTCTGGGCGTGCAGATGAGCGCGAAGAACAACGTGACGACCGGCAAGGTCTATGCCACGGTGATCGCGAAGGAACGCAAGGGGGACTATCTCGGCGCGACGGTCCAGATCGTTCCGCACGTGATCGAAGAAATCAAATCGCAGATTTTGAATCTGGAGAATGGCGTCGATGTCATTCTGGCCGAAGTCGGGGGCACTGTGGGAGACATCGAGAGCCAGCCGTTCCTGGAGGCCATCCGCCAGCTCGGGCTGGACCGCCGGGGCGACGCCGTGTTTGTTCATCTCACGCTTGTGCCGTATCTGGCGACCGTGGACGAGCTGAAGACGAAGCCGTCCCAGCACAGCGTGCAGGAATTGCGCCGGATCGGAATTCAGCCCGATCTGATCGTGGCGCGTTCGACGGTCCGGCTCAATGACGCTGCGCGGGCGAAGATCGCCCTGTTCTCAAACGTCGAAGCCGCGTCGGTT
>JAHFCY010000229.1 GCA_023249255.1 Candidatus Lindowiibacteriota bacterium
CCACGGACATCGGATTGGTTGCGCTCGCCTTGCGGTACGAATCCTCGAACGTGACGGCGGCGTCCTCGCCGTGGTTCGGCGCGCGCCAGGCTTCCTCGTCCGGCAAAAATCCGAGGGCGCGCGTGTGGCCGTCGGGGCTGAACGATTTTTCCGCGGCTTCGAAAATGGTTTTGCCGTCGAATACGCCATAGGGTTTCGATGGGCCGTTTTTTGCCGCGGCGTTCCAAATTTGTCCGCCGGGATTCGCTTCCTCCAGCATCGACAGAAGTTTCACGTCCCAAAATTTCGGGTAGCCGCCGTAGGGTTTGGTTTCGACATTGTTCCACCACATGTATTCCTGGCCTTTCGAAAATGTCCACGTGGATTTGCAGGACATCGTGCAGGTCTGGCAGGCGATACAGCGGTTGATGTTGAACACGAACGCAAACTGCCGTTTGGGATGCGCCTCGTCGTACGGATAAGACATCTTGCGGCCGAGATGCCAGTTGTAGACTTCAGACATTGTTCCCACCTCCCTCGACTTTCGTGAGGTCGCCGGTCAGGTAGGCCTTCATCGCCTTGTTTTCGTTCCCCGGCGTGAATCCGCTCGTCGCCGGCGCCCAAATCCCGACGCCGCCGAGACCGCCGGGTTCCGCCTTGGTGATTTTCACCAGCGTCTCCTTTGGCGTCGTGTTGATCATGTGGTTGTCGGCCTCGCCGCCGAACATGAAGGCCATGCCGATTTTTGTTTTGTGAAAGAGCGTGTCGGTCTGGTGCATGGGCATCAGCCACGATCGCGTGATCGATTGTTGCGAGCCGTAGCGCAGATTCGACTGGTAACCCGTATCGGCCGACAGAGCCCGGCCATCCGGGCGTGTCTCATGCGCCTTGACGCTGCGTTCCGTCGCGATGAACGGCGCGTGTTTCATCATCACGGTGTGGTACGGATAAGCCGGATTGTATTTCACGCGAAGCATGAGCCGCGCCACGCGGTAAAACGGGTCGGTCGGTTTCCAGCCGATGTAGGGGCGGTCGGCCGGATTGGCGTCGACGTAGACGTAATCGCCGTCGTTGATCCCAAGATCGCGCGCGGTCTGCGGATTCATGTGCAGTTGATGTTCACCGACGCCCGGCATGCGTTTGTCCACGCGATAGGGATCGCCGAAATTCGAATCCCAGATCAGGTTCCAGTCGCAGTCGCTCCACTGGGAATGAACGCGATGGCGGGTTTTGGGCGTCAGGCAGAAAAATTTGTAGCCCTTCTCCCAAAGGGGATTGACCGTGCGCTTCACGGCCGGCCAAGGTTTCTTGATGTTCCGCACGTGCCGCGCGTCCCAGTGCATTTCGCTTTCAGGAATTCCGAAATCGTCCGGCCGGATGAACGGATTTGAGCTGACGATGCAGTTCGGCAGATAGGGCGTCGCCTCGGGGCCTTCCCGGTGGACGATGAAATTTTCTCCATGCTGGATCGCGTCGGGGATGTCACAATAAGCGTTGAGCCGTCCCGTGTCCGTCCAGAATGGGTGGTCCTCGTGAACCTGCTCGTAGAACGGAATGCGCGGGTACGTTCGGTACAGCATCATCGCCACGCCCGGCTCGCCGTATTTTCCCGACACGATGTCTTCGAATTTGTATCCACGAAGCGTGGACGACGCGTCAAGAAGCCTCTGAATGTAAACTTCGGGCCGGCCTTCCAGCGCGAATTTCCAGTAATCGGAAAACCGCTGGTCGCCGAAGATATCCCCGAGCGCCTTGGCCATGCCCGCGAGGATCATCACGTCGTCCCGCGAGTCGTACAGCGGATCGATGCCGCCTTTCCAGATTTGAACGAAGGGATTCGAGCAGGAATTCGTGATCTCATACGTTTTTGTTTCGCACCAGCTGTTGGCCGGAAACGCGAAATCCGCGTATTCGATGCTGGCTGTCATCTGAATGTCGTTGGACATGATGAGATCGATTTTCGGATCGACGTTCTTGATCATCTCATAAGCCCACTTGGCGTTGTTGATGAGGTTGACGTTGGTGAACCAGATGGCCTTGGTGGGCGACGGAATGTGCGATTTGCCCGTGAACATCTTCCGGCCGTATTTGGGCGTGTCGACGACGAGAGGTTTGTCGCCATGGTTCCAGTACGCCACCGCCTCGTCCCGGGTATACGCGTGCGCGTGAATGTCCTTGCCGTCCGCGTTCGGATCGAGATTCGGTTCGAAGGGGTCCTCGGCGATCCAGGTTTTGAATCCCTTGCCGCACCATGGCGCCGCCTGGAAATTGGCGGCTTTGTAGTTGCCCGCCCAAGTGTGCGATCCCGTCCCCGGCAGTCCGATGTTCCCGGTGAGCATGAGCGGGAGGTACGTCGCGCGGTTGACCAATGTTGCGTGGAACCAGTGATTGATGCCTTCGCCGACATGCACGGCGGCGGGTTTGATGGTGGCGATGTCGTTCGCGAGCCGACGGACAAGTTCTTTCGGAGCGTTGGTGATCTCATGGACGCTGTCGAGATCGTAGTCGCGCAGGTGGATCTTGTACATTTCAAAGAGCGGCATGACTTCTATTTCCCGGCCGTCGACAAGTTTTACCGTGAATTTTCCTTCCAACGCCGCGTCAACTCCGAGTTTGTCATAATTTCCGCCGACGTCATCCCGCGTGACGGCCGATGGGCCGCCCTTATTCAGATCCCACACGACGAAGTCGCCGATTCTCTCCCGCTGTTCGTTGGTCAAACCCTGGACTTGGTAGCTGATCCCCGCCCGCAGGTCGCGATTGATGTATCCCGGGAAAATATCCGCCGCTTTGAGCCGGTTGAGCGTGTCGGTGCGCACAAGCATTGGGAAATCGGTGTATTGTTTGACGAATTTCACGTCGTACTTCTTATCGTCGATCAGAAGTTTCGTAAGTCCCAGAAAAAGCGCCGTGTCGCTGTTGGGCCGGATCGGTATCCAGTAGTCGGCCTTGGTGGCCGGCGGGCTGTACTCGGGCGTGATGACGACGATTTTGGCGCCGCGTTCGAGCGTTTCGATGAACCAGTGCGAGTCGGGCATTTTGTTTTCGACCAGATTTTTTCCGCACTGAATGTGGAGTTTGGTAAACCGCAGATCGTTGAAATCGCAGTCCGAAGTCTGAATGCCGTGAACGAACGGATGCCCGGGGGCCTGATCGCCGTGCCATGTATAATTGTCCCAGACGCGGCCGGCTTTGGCGCGTTCTTCGTCCACGTCCCGCACGTGCGCGTCGA
Organism: Candidatus Lindowiibacteriota bacterium; assembly: GCA_023249255.1. Taxonomy (GTDB): domain Bacteria; phylum Lindowbacteria; class 2-12-FULL-62-27; order 2-12-FULL-62-27; family 2-12-FULL-62-27; genus JAHFCY01. The sequence goes on from JAHFCY010000229.1 coordinate 3,212, forward strand.
CCAGCGCCAGCGTGTTGCAGAACCGGTACATCCCGTACTTGCCGATGACACCGAGGAGGCCCATGCCGCCGCGCGTTTTGATCGTGCGAGTTCCCGCGCCCTCCATCGTGTCAACCATTTCGGGCGCATAGCCTTCGGCCAGGAGCCTCTGTTTGCCTTCGTCGCCGCTGTAGTGCCTTGCGATGGCCACGATCCCGCGCGACGCATATCCGAACGCCTCGTCCCACGAGACGCGCAGAAATTCATCCCGACCGCGGGCGTCGAATTTGTATTTTGTCCGAAGCGCAGGCGTCAGATACGGAAATCCGTCGTCGGCCCACGATTTCCAGCCTTTGCGCATCAGCGGTTGTTTCAGGCGATAGGGCCCGTACACGCGCCGCGGGAAGGTCATTCCTTTCGGGCACATTCGCGGATTCCAGTTGCGGGTGGCCTTGTTGCCGTAAAGATCGCCGTATCTTTGCACGTCGTAATTCTGCTCGACGCGTACGATCACCCCGTTTCGAACAAATGCGCGGACGCGGCAGGCATGGGTGTCGTTCGGCGAGCAGACGTATGTGAATGAGCCGTCGTACCGGTACTGATCGCGGTATATTTTTTCCCAGCCGCGTTCCGGATAATAGTCAAGCGGATTTTCGACGCCGACAATCGACTTGAGTTGACGGAAATCCGTTTTGCCGCAGGCGGCGAGAAGCGCGGCGATGCCGGAAGCTTTCAAAAAACCGCGGCGGGAAGTGGACCATTGAGAATCTGTCATGTGTGTGCTCCTTTTTTACACGAAAAATTCAGGATGGAGTCCTGTCGTTCGACGCACCGGTGGCAGATGGGTGAATCCGCTTGAAGGTGCGGGAATTCCACGCACAGGGACCGGCCGAGTTCCGGCGGCAATGCCGCCAGAGGCCGGACATCCTCCGACGGGAACCGGCACAGGATGCAGATACCCTTGCTGACTTTTTCCGATCCGAGATGTTCCTTGCAGAATTCCAGCATCCGCCGGAATGTCGGCGGATGATCCGGCATCCGGGAGAAGAGAACCTGAATTTTTTCCTCGTCCGCCAGACCGAGCGCGGTCAGAGTCTTGTCTCTCAATCGAGCAAGGCATCCCATTGACGCCAGAGGCAGTTCTTCTTCGCAAGTATTCATCTCTTCACTGCAAAGACGGATCCGAGCGGAGAGAGCCCACAGAGACGAGAATGCCGTCCGAATGCGCTCTTTCTCCGACGGCATCAATGTCTCGAAATCCCCGGGCGAGTGGCCAAACGCCGGGTTCAGGCAATCCGCCGCCTGTAAAAGTTCGCGGCGGAGCCGGTCACGGAAGACAGCGATATTTTCGAGACTGGAGTGCCGGACGCGGATCACCAGCCGCCCGTCGGCCGTGACGTCCGCGCCTTCTTCCGACCGGGACTGTGCCGTGATCAAAAAGATCGACGTGGCGGAAGACAGGACCTTCGCCCGGGCGGCCAGGCATTCGTCCACCACGGAGGAAATGCCGATACGCTGAAAGTATCTGCGATCAAGCGCCACAAATGCGGACTCCCGGGACTGCTCGGGTAATTCATAAATTTCATCCAATTCGCGCCTGTATTCAGCCATCCATCCGGCGTCCGTTTTATCCGCCCTGTCGACCCGCAAGCGCACGGCCGTTTCAATCAGCGCCGAATCATAACTGACCGGTTGGATATTGCCCCTCAAATCAGTCACGGCTGTAATTTGATCCTGTGCCATTGCGACACCACTTTCTGCCCGTCACGATCGCCGGCCGCGCCGTCCCAGATCGCGAACGCGACGGGGCGTTCGGCATCAAACGGGGAGAACGCCACATCCATTTTGTCGCCGGACCGGAGTTCATGAAGCATGACGAGTGTCCAGACCCCACCGCGCCAGACGCCGCCGCTCGCGAGGCTCTGGGACTCGCCCGGCTGGCGCGTCGGTTTGCCCAGACCTTCGGCGTTGTATTCCATCGCGCTCTGGAATGCGTGGGGCTGGGCCGTCAGGCTTCCGGCGCCTTTGGCGTTGTATTCGAT
>JAHFCY010000230.1 GCA_023249255.1 Candidatus Lindowiibacteriota bacterium
GGCGATGGTGCGTCCGTCGGATGATTGGATCGGAGAGTCCGCGCCGCCGGCTGTTCGCACACGAGCCACCGGTTCCATAAAATGCAGAGACAGAGTCCGCCAGGTCGGAGCAAACAGTCCTTCGGGGGCTCGGAATGTCAGCCGGCAGACGCGTTTGTCCTCCCGGTTCAATTCGACGCCGCGCCGATGAAAATTTCCGGTAAGATGCTGATTCGTCTCCCCGTCATCATCGTACAACGTGAACGTGGAGGGCAGGCCGCGCGGAAGAGCAAGATGTAGTTCCAGATTTTCAATGGTCTCCGTGCCGATGTGCGAAACAATTTTTTGCATCGGCACGATCGCGCCGTCTCGCAGGAGCAGAACAAATTGATCCATCGGCGCGTTGATCACCGCTGTTTGTCCGCCGTCGAGACGTTTACCGGTAAACCAGTCCAGCCAGTCGTGTCCGGCCGGCAGACGGACCGGCCACATCCGCGCGCCGGATTCGGTCACGGGGGCCGTCAATAGATGCTCGCCAAACAGAAATTGAAAATTCTGATCCCACATCGTCAGGTCGTCCGGAAAATGCCATACCATCGGTCGTTGAATCGGCGCACCCGTTCTCCTTGCTTCGTCGAGCAGGGAATAGATCAACGGAATCAACCGATACCGGAACCGGATCGATTCCCGCACGTGCGGCGCCATATCGGGATACGACCACGGTTCGGTCATGTCCTTGCCGGAGGAATGGATCGTGAATCGCGGCATGAAAATTCCAGCCTGGCACCAGCGCACGAGCAATTCGGGTTCGGGTTTGGGACCGCAAAATCCGCCGACATCGTGGCTTTCGTTGGCGACGCCCGACAATCCCATTCCAAGTCCCACCGGAATGTTCCATTTCAGTTCATGCCAGCTCGATGTGTTGTCGCCGGACCACGTCTGTGCAAATTGCTGAATGCCCGCCCAACCCGCGCGCGACACGACCCATGGCCGCCGGTTCGGATCGCGCTCGCGCGCGGCCTCGTGCGCCGTCCGGTTCATCAAGTTGGTCTGGATCGTCTTGAGTCCGCCGATCGGGTAGCGCTCCCCGTCTCCTTCGCAAATCGCGTCGGAATCATAAATCGAAAATTCACAGTTGTCGTTCCAGATCCCCTCGACTCCGCGATCCAGAAGCGTGGACTTGAGCTTGTCGATCCACCACCGCCGCGCGCCGGAATTTGTGAAATCGATGAAACTCGCGTCCCCGCCCCAGAATCGGGTGACCAGAGGCCCCGTGCCGTCCGCGTTGCGGATAAAATATCCCGCGTCGGCCGCTTCGGCATAGTTTGGGTGGTCGATAAGAAGCGCCGGTTTCACGTTGGCCGCGATTCGAACTCCGAGGTCGCGCGATTTCCGGCAAAATTCTTCAACGTCGGGAAACCGTTTCGCGTTCCACTGAAACACGCGCCGTTTCGATCCCGACGGATCGGTCGTGTATCCGCTCGAAAGGTGCCACCCGTCGCAGGGAATTCCGAGTTCCCGGCATTTTTTGGCGAATCCCACAATCAGATCCGCCGCGTTCGGCTGTTCGCTCGGCCAGAACGCCGAGGCCAGGTATCCGAGCGTGAATTTCGGCTGAAGAACCGTCCGGCCGGTCAGGCGCGTATAGCGCTCGATCACGCTCGCGGGCGTCGTCCCGGAAAAAATGTAGATATCCATCGGCCCGCCTTCGAATTCGACGTGGAAATCTCCGCCGAAATAATTGTCGATCGTCGCGCCGAGATTGATGTAGCCTTCCCAACCGGTGCAAAAAAACACGCCGCCGAACCGCCGCCGGGATTTGTTTCCGATCAGAAGAAACGGAATGTTTTTGTAGAGCGGATCGTGAAATTCGCTCTCGTATCCGGCCGCGTCGCACGCGCCGAAACGGAATATCCGGCCGTTTTTAACGAGCGTTCCCGATTTTTCGCCCAACCCGAAATAGACGTCGTCCGCCTCACGGGCAAAATATGCCGACACCGCGCCGCTGCCGGGATTGAACGACATTCGATGATGCGGATGCGTCGCAAGAATTCGTCCGCCGTCCCGGTCGATGAATTCAATCTCACCGGTCGATCGGCGAATCGATGCGCTCATTTTCCCGTCCGCGTCCACCCGCCACCCATCCGCCGTCTCCGAGACCCGCGCCGCACGTCCTGGCTGTTTGCTCAATAACCCAAACGTCGGAATCCGCCGGTCCTCCCCGCTCGGAAAAAAAGTCATCCGCCAGATGCCTTCATCCTCACAAGTGACGCGAACGCGGTTCCGCCCATCCGAAATTTCGACACCGTTCGCCTTCGGGGCATTCGGGGTCAGACTTAGGTTTATAGGTTTATTTTCTTTCGGGCCGAATTGGATTCGCGCCATGGAGCTTCTAAAGTTTGACCGGTTCCAGCCGGGGATTGAGCAAGTGAACAAGGCCGAGCGAGAGAAGATAGGCGCAGGAGCCGTAGACGAACAGAGGCGCGGGGCCGAATCGCTGATAGATGATCCCGCTCAACGCCGCCATCACCATGCCGCCGACCGCGCCGCACGTTCCGCCGATGCCGATGACTGACGCGACCGCGTGTTTGGGAAAACAATCCGAAACAATCGTGTAGAGATTGGTCGACCACCCTTGATGCGAGGCGGTCGCAAGTCCGATCAGTGCGATGGCCGCCCAAATATTCGGCGTGAACGCCGCGGAAAAAATCGGCGTGACCGCGCAAGCGCAGACCAGAAACGTGGTTTTTCTCGCGCGGTTCGCGGACCATCCGGAATGGAGAAGATGAGACGAAAGCCATCCGCCGGCGATACTGCCGACGTCCGACACGAGATATATCGCGGCCATCGGAACGAACATCGATTTGATGTCGATCGCGTGCTCTTCCTTGAAAAAAGTCGGCAGCCACGTGAGATACAGATACCAAACCGGATCGGTCATCAGTTTGCCGACCGCAAAAGCCCACGTCTGGCGGTAACGCAGAAGACGCAACCACGGAATGCGCGCGGTTGCTTCCGGAGGATCGCTCTGAATGTACGCCAACTCCTCGCGGCTGACCTTCGGATGTTCCTCGGGCCGGCGAAACATCACAAGCCAGAAAATCAGCCAGATAAATCCGAGCGACCCGGTGACGATGAACGCCCACCGCCAGCTGTAATTCAGGACCAGCCACGGAACCATGAGAGGCGCCAGGATCGCGCCGATGTTGGTCCCCGCGTTGAAAATCCCCGTCGCCATCGCCCGTTCTTTTTTCGGAAACCATTCCGCCGCCGTCTTGACGCTTCCCGGAAAATTTCCCGCCTCCCCAAGACCAAGCAGAAACCGCGCGGCGCCGATTCCCGGGATCGAGTGTACCGCCGCATGCCCCATCGCCGCCACGCTCCATATAAATATGGAGAGAGAGAACCCCTTCCGGTTGCCGATCCGATCGAGAAGATTTCCCATAATCAAAAATCCAATCGCATACGCCGCCTTAAACGCCGCGTCCAAATATCCGTACATCTCTTTGTTGAGTTTGCCGTCCGCGCCGAGGAGTCCCACGTCGGCCAGAAAGGTGTGATCCGTGACGACCAGCGCCAGAACCTGCCGGTCGATGTAATTGATGGTGGTGGCGAAAAACAAAAGCGCGCAAATGCGCCAGCGATACCCGCCGATGTCAAACCGCATCAGCCGTTCATACCCGCCTCCGCCCGGAAAATCAACGGGGGTCTATACCCGGCCCGTCCAATTTTTTTGAGTGGATTTTCTTTTTCTCGACCGCTACGCCAGCTCGGCGATCAGGGGATTTCCTTTTTGGAGTTGGCTGACACGCATGATCGAAAAGCCGAGAATGTTTCCGCGATCGTCGACCCGTTCCATCACGGCGTCGTGCTTGGTTTCGCGCATGAATCCGGGCTTCTCTGAAAACAGGACCTCCAGAAAATCGCCTTCGGGGTCAAACCAGACTTTTACTTTTTGGGCCATAGCTGGTCATCTCTCTTTGGATTATCAATCAAATAAGCCGTTAAAACAAACGCATCGGTCGACAAATATTTTACGACGACGCACAACCATTTCTCACCGACGGCGGTGCCGAAATAGTACCTGTAGTTCAACGACGCGTCCGGGTCGGTCGCAGATCGAATAACCAGTGCGGGGCCGCGAAGAGTCTCCTCAATGGCGGATTCCATACCCGCCATTTCAGGATGCTCCAGAATGTGATCCCGCCGTTCGTCCGTCAGGCGGACTTTTGTTCCTTAATAATCAGTCAGAATTTTGATGGTGGATGTTCGTGTTCAAGACCAATTTTCGTCCGGCCTCACAGAGGCCCCGGACGCGTTCCTTTTCGGCAAGTCGGAGACTGGAATAAAACCTCATTTTTTGCCGCGTCGAAGACGTGAACCTTCTTGAACGGGGAGGGGCCGATATTTTGTTCAATATAAGAGGAGAGTTGCGGAAGCCAGAGTTCGGCGGGCTGAACAGGCTGGGATTCGTAAAATGCCAGTAGCTCGATCGGGGTGGCGGTTGAATACGTCTTTTTAAACTTTTTCTGAATGGCCTGCAATGCCCGCTCGCCGAAAAATCCGGCCGGGTTCACGTAAAAGCTGGGGCCTTGAAAATGGTCGCATTGCGAGACATTCAGCTGGTCTATTGTATTCAAGAGCTGGGATTTTTTCTTCAGGAGGAACAGAGGAGACCTTCTGGACCGCGGGAACACGACACGGACATATTCGTCGGCATGTGTGAACTCCGCACATCTGTAAATTCTTTCGAAATCCTCCCGATATTCCGCAAACCTATCCAACCCGGTTACGGGTTCGGCGGAAGACAAGAGCAAATCGAGGACGGCAGTGACCGCATTTGCTCTGGCCTTGTATGTGACCTTTTCCTGAAAGGCGATGCGGATCGAACTATGTTGATATCGGGATAAAAATGCCACACGTTTTTCATCGGAGAAATTCTTGAATGTCTCGTCCAACAGCACGTACAGCTTGGATACGTCGCTGTCTCTTCTGGCCATACTCTGATCGATAATCTCCCCAAGCTCAAAGGAGCCATCGCCGCGTCCATCAATGGAACAGAGAATGTCAGGTTCCGGCGGCTGTCGCTTTTGGATGGAATTCGGGACAACAGCAAGTTTGACCGCCGCGGCAAATCGGGAAAATATACTCAACTCGTGTTTTGCCTGTCTGTCATCCGCATCGTTTTTCATCTATCAGCGCCTCACGCTGTCCTCGACGAGTTTGATCTCGTTTGCGATGAATGTCAGGTCG
>JAHFCY010000231.1 GCA_023249255.1 Candidatus Lindowiibacteriota bacterium
GCCGGGACCTGGGCCTTCTTCCACGAATCGGAGTTAAATGCCGGCAGGCGCCAATCGGGATTGTCACCGGTCGACAAATTCCACTGGCCTTCGAGGGACATCTCAAACCGCGGCGGTTCGAGCATGACGCCGAGGCCGAAAATATTCAGAAGAAGGCCGACAAGCGCGCTGACGCCCCAGGTTTTAGGTTCCACGACAAACACCCGAGATTTTGGATTTTGGATTTTGGATTTTGGATTCAAAAATCCAACCCCGTGTAAGGCAGGTCATAAACGATCACGCAGGGTCTTGATGGATGCAACGGTCATTGCGACGATGGCATCGTATTCGGAGATGAGATCCTCCAACACTGCCGTGGGGACCAACCCCGATTCGGCGAGGAGCTCCAGCCAATATACGGTTTCGTCTGCTTCTTCTTCAACAATGGCCAATTTTGAGATCATATCAGGCCGTGATTTTCCTCTGCACGCGGAACGGTAGTTTGCCCCTACTGACATCGCCGACCTCAAGATCTGCCGCCCAATCACATCCATTGCCTGTTTCTTGGGAAGTGTCTCGATCAATCGAATCACCGCCAACGCCGCCTTTCGTGTCCTGTTTTTGAAATCCTGCTCATTCACGGCATTCTCCCCCGAACATCAGTTTCTCCAGCCCGGCGCCAATCCAAAATCCAAAATCTAAAATCCAAAATTTCATTGGACTTTCCACGGCTTATAATCAAGCGGCAGGTAGGGGCCGAACTCAACGGGCCGCATCCAGATGCCGCCGCCGCCGCTGGCGTCGAATACTCTGACAGCGAGGACGTTTTCGCCGCCGACGTCGACGAGTTTTTGCGGGACGGCATATTTTCGCGATTTTTCCCATGCGCTTTCACCGCCGGCGGTCATTGATCCGGTGGCGCCGATTTTTTCGCCGTTGAGAAAAACGACGTCGGCGTCGTCGATGGCGCCGATGTGGAGGAACAGGTCCTGGCCCTGCCATGAATCCCAGACTTGCCGGGGGACTTCGAAGCGGAGCCGATACCAGCCAAATCCATCGTACTCGGGAAGTTTCCGGTCGCCGTCTTTCATGATCTCTGTTTCCCACTTGTCGGGCACGTACATGTCGCGCCATCTGGAGTCGTCGAAATCGGGTTTGCTCCACGCGGCGTTATCGCCCTTGTTCCATTTCCAGTTTCCGGAAAGATCGAGCGGCCAGACTTTGGTTGTGCGGCGAGGCTCGTCCTTGAATCCGATCCGGTCGAGACCTTTCTGGATATAGTCGATTTTCATGGCGACGTCCCAGACGAATCCGGAGCGATAATTTTCGATGGACAGCATCATGGGTCCCGTGCCGATTCCGATCATCCGGGGACAGGACCAGTTCTTGTCGAGGTTGTATCCGTCCGTAAATCCATATTTGCCCCAGACTTTGTCGTGGAGGTTGTCGTACATCCATCGCAGAGCGCGGATGGACAATTGAGGTGTTAACATGACGGACCCGCCGGCGGCGTTGATGGTGATGGTCCCGTCCTGTCCGGGATAGGATGGCGGGGCGGCGAAGGCGTGATACCCTCCGGGGAAATCACCGGCGGTGAACCCCCAGGAATTGGGCCCGTATCCCTTGTGGTCCGGCGCCTTGTCGAGGGCGTAGTATCGGTTGGCGAGGGTGGCCTCGATGGCGTTTTCCCAGAAGTTGATAGTGCCGTCGTTCCGATCCCGGAAGTCGATCCAGCATTCGGGGAATTGGAACGTGAAAAGCGGCCCCTGGTTCAGGCTGCTGAATCCTTCGTATGTTCCGTAGTTTTCCGGAACGTCAAACCAGAGATCAGTCGGCATGTTCTGGGGATGGCCGAGTTCCAAAATCGCCAGCATCTGGCCTTCGCAGTGGCGGTCCCAGTACGCATTGATGAAACCGCCGTTATTGGCGCCGGCGCCCATCGCGGCGAACTTGTTGTTGTTGTGCATCCATTTCCAGTCGACCCGTTCGTAAATTTTGCGCGCCATGGATTCGATTTCGGTGCCTTTGAAATACTGACCGGCAAACAAGATGCCGTAGAACAGCAGGGTCGAATCGACGGAGGACAGTTCCGTGTTCCGGTCGTTGACGCCTTTACGGTTGGTGAAATGGTAAAAAAACCCGTGATTGTTTTGAATTTTGTCGAGGTAAGCCGCGAGCGTGACGCGGCAGCGTTCAAACGCCTGGTCACGGGTGATCCAGCCGCGTTCGGCGCCAATGCACATGGCGGTGAGACCGAATCCGACGGCCGCAATCGAATTCCAGTCAAGGTCGTCGGTGGCCGCCCAATTGCTGGCGCCATCCAGCGTAATTCCATTTTCGGGATTGGCGCAGTACCAGTAAAATAAAAACGCGCGGCGCTCGACAAGGTCGAGGAATTCGTCGTCCGACATTCCGTCCGACGTCTTGGGATCGGCCTGTGCAGACGACAGGAGCATGTCATGAACGGCTTTGCGGTCTTTGTCTGTGTAATCGAATACGCGGACTTCGGTGAGCGGTACGGGAGATTGCCGGATCGGCGCTTTGAAATAGGGGCTCCAGGAGGGTCGCTCCGGCCGTCCATGGCCTCCCGCGACACTCCCCCCGTCCGTGGAGGTCGGGATGCCGGAAGCGGATGCGGCCGAGGGCGCCGAATCTTTCGGAGCGGCGACAGGCACTGGAGCGGACTGCCAGTTGTCCCAGTCGTCGACCGGCGAGGAAGACGCAGGGGAGGCAGGTGCGGCGGACGAAATAAATTTTATAACAGATTTTTTCCCCACGGGAACGCCTCCCAGTATCCAGACGTCGTCGATGAAGACTTCTCCGGACTGATGTTTGTCCGTAAACCGAAGCGCGTAGGACTGGAGATTGTTGCGATCAATTTTTGTCAGAACCGATGACGGAATTTTAACCTGCCGCCAATCTTTGCTTCCGCCCTCCGTGCCGGGCGCCGCGAGAGTCATTTGTTTTCCGGCGTTGTCGCGCAGGGTCAATTCGAGAGGCGCGCCAACCGCCCACGATCCGCGCATCCAGAATGATAATTCAGTCCAGTTTTCCGGAAGGCCGGCGCCGAGGCGTTGGGTGAGAGAAGTTTTGCCGTCGGGGACGACCACAAACGCCGCGCGATACGCTTTGCCTGTGCCGCCCCGGCCCTGACCGTCAGGCGTTACCGCCGCCGAGATGAGACTTCCTTCGGATGCGTCGACCACCGGCGCGGATCCGACCGCCGCCTCCTGCGCCTCCTCGAACGAATCGACCAGGATTTGTAACTGATCATCTCCTCGATTGAGGTGAGAGGAGTCAGAGAGTGATGTGCGAATCTTGCCACCCTCACCCCGACCCTCTCCCGCCAAGGCGGGAGAGGGGGAGTGGCTGAACAGATCCGGCGGTTTGACGGAATCATTCATGGATTTTACAGGCGACGGGGCAAGGCGCGGGGTGTCTATTGGAATTTCCATGGGATGAATCGCGGGCCGCTGCACCGATGCTATTTTTTTCTGTGTATCCGTCGGAGTGGATCGAGGCGGCGGGGGCGGGGGAGGAATCACGACGGGACGAATTGGCGCAGTCGGCGCCGGCCTCGTTTCCGCGGATCGGGCAAGAGCGGGGAGCATCGGTTCCGAAAGCGATACGCGGGGAGGCGTGGAGGGACTTTCAATTTTGGATTCGACAATAGGAACAGGCGCGGGCAGTTTGACGGGTGCGGCTTGAACAGGAATCGGTTTTGCGACCGGCGGCGACGGGGGTTGCGGTGATGCAACCGTCTTCGGGGATGGTTCAGCAGGTTTGGCGATCGGTGCGGGAGATTTCACGACCGGAACGGCGGATGGCGACGAATTACTCCAAACCTGGATGTCGAGAATGGAGGCGGCCACCGGATTATTGGAGTTGACGAGCAGGCGCAATCGGTCCGTCTGCAATTGCGGAGACGGCGAAATGATCGTTGAGGCTTCTTCCTTGATTCCCCGGGCGACTTCAACCCAGTTTCCATCCCGAAACGTTTCGAGACGCCAGGTTGCCATGATGGAAAATTCCCACCGAATGACGACGTGATGGACCTCATAGGCCTTGTCAAGATCGAGTTCGATCCACGCGCCGACTCCTGCGGCCGGCACCCATGCGGTGAACAGGGATTCATCAACGGCGAAATGCGGCATGGCGGACGGCGCGAACGAGGAAGAGGCAATGACACGCGCGCGGGGAGCAACATTTTCAGCGGCCATGGCGGGCGCAACGAGAGACATGAACAGCGCCAGACACAGCCACGACCCGCGCATGTCAAAATCCCCAGATTTCAAATTCGTACAGGGAGAACCCATACTCGGTTGCGCGGTGGGCGCCGAACATTCGGATATAGCGGGCGGTCACCGGAGAAAATTCGAGCCGATCCTCTTCTCCGTCGCCGTTTCTGACAGTCGCGATTTTTGACCAGTCCTCGTTGTTGAGCGATCCTTCGATCCGGTATTCATCCGCAAATGCGGTTTCCCAGACCAGGCGGACGCCAATGACGGTGCGGTCAGCGCCCAGATCGGCGACAATCCACTGCCCGTCCGCGTGGGCCGAAGACCAGCGGGTTTTGGCGTCGCCGTCAAAGGCCATCGCGGCCCGGACATCGTCCGATTCCTGGCTTGAGACGAACGAACCGGCCGGCGCCAATTTTTTGGGCATCGACAACTGCGGATGCTGGAGTTCCGAACGATACGCCGCGCATCCCGCGAACATGAGAAGCACGACGACGCAGAGAAGCCCGGTGCGGAGGGTCACCCGCCGCTTCGACATTTGCCCAACTTGAGTCATGGTCAATCCTCCTGTTTTCATTTCATCCATTCGATCGTCACGGTTTTGGCGTCAGGCGGCAATTGTAATGGACGGTCAAACGATCTATTCAAGGGTTCGTCGTTGATCCGGACGGCCGAAATGGCGGTATCCGGGGGAAGATCGAGCAGAAATCCGGACGGGGGCGGCGTCGGCATATCGATCGTGAGAACTGACCGATCCGATCGGGATTCGAGCCGGAAAGAACATGGTCCGAAATATGTCGGCACGGACCGGAGGTCGATCACCTGTCCGGCGGCGAGCCACTCACGCGGGACGTTCGGCAAAAGGTGGAGCGCGCCGCGCTCTTCCCGAAGGAGCATCTTTCGAAGAAGTTCGACATAGTGGCCGGCGACCCAGCCGTGGGGAACATCACCGACAATGCCGTCGGCAATTTCCCGCA
>JAHFCY010000070.1 GCA_023249255.1 Candidatus Lindowiibacteriota bacterium
CGCTGCAAGGATACGAAGGCGGACATCGACGCGATGAACACCTATCTCAAATCTCTGCAGACGATGTTGCCGGAACTTGATGATCTTTTTGCCCGCGAAATGTACATGGACGCCAAGAACAAGGCGATGTCGGTTAAGGAAAAGGCCGCGCAGATCAAGGCGGATGTTGACGCCGCCAAGGCGAAGATGGCCTCGAAGCCGCATTCAAAGAAGCACAAATAGAGTTTTCGTTTGGAGTAGAACCGTTCAGGTTGAAGGCGGGTCCGTCCGATAAGAAGGATGTGAACCTCTTCCGCTTGAACGCGTGGTGGGGGGGGGCGTTCGGCGCTGTCGCGGTGGTTTCAGCCGCCGTCGGTTTCGCGCCGGCCCCTCCCAACCTGAATTTTTACAGAACTGCCGAGTCTCAGGACCGGATTCTGCAGGAGGTCGACGCGCCGGTCTACGCAAAGACCCAATACGACGCCTACAGGCAGACTCTCTCCCGCGCCCACCAGGAACTGCAGTTTCAGAAACAGCAATTCTATTACGTGCGGCAGTATCTGACATTTGAGCGGTTGAGCCGCGAGGCGCTCGAATCTTCGGGAGACGCCGAACGCGTCGCCCTAGACACGCGCAATTCCCTCCAGCGCGATGTCACCCGAAACCGCCGTGAAGTCCGCGACCGGGTGGCGAATGTCCGAAGCCGGCTGAATCGCGTCGCCTTGAGCAACCCAAGCCGTGCGCGCCTGATCCGCGCCGAGGTGCTCCTGCGCGAGGCCGACATGCTTGCCGACTCCGATCAGTGGTATGACGCGAACGACCGCGTGTCCACCGCCCTCACCCTCACGCGTGCGGCTGAAGGCGAGCAGGAGGAGCGGATTGGCCGGTATTACGACGCCGACCTCATGCGGCAGTGGGACCGATGGGTCGAGCAGGCGATTGACGCCTCCAATCGTTCCAATTCAACAGCCGTCGTGATCGTCAAGCACCAGGCGGTATGTCTGCTTTTCGATTCGGGCAGATTCGTTCGATCCTTTCCGGCCGACCTTGGCAAAAACAGCGTGTTCGACAAAAATTATCGCGGCGACGAAGCCACGCCCGAGGGCAGATACCACATCGTGAAAAAGAAAGGATCCGGGCAGTCCAAATACTATAAGGCGCTTCTGATCAATTATCCGAACGAAGACGACATCCGAATGTATCGGCGCATGCGCGCCGCCGGGTCCCTTCTCCCCAGAACCATGTTGGGCGGCTCGATCGAAATTCATGGCGGTGGCGGCCGCGGCCAGAACTGGACCGAGGGATGTGTCGCACTTGATAATTCCGACATGGACGATATATTTAAGAGGGTGGATGTCGGGACGTCCGTGACGATCGTCGGCAATTATTCCGATTACGAGCGTCTGCTCCGAACCAATCAAAAATCGTAGTGGGTCTGTTGATTTCCTCCCCCTTGACGGGGGAGGTCGGGTGGGGGTGACCAAAGTTGAGAACCATGTTCGATCAAATCCTGTGCCTCTTTTTTGGAAAACCGCGCTTTCGTAAAATCCTTCTCACGTTGGCCGTGATTGTCCTTGGTCTTTGCATCGCCGAAGGCTGGGATCCGGGTGTCTCGCAGGGGTTCCCCACCGATCTCACGGCAGGTGAGTATCAGAAGCTGAAGGTTGAAAACGAGAGGCTCAAAGACGCTCTGGATCAGACCGCCCCAAAAGGCACGTATGTCGTTGTCGACACATCCAAAAACCGGCTTTATTTGAAAAAGGGAAACACGACCCTCCTTGACGCCGTCTGCTCGACCGGCAACGGCAAAATCCTCCGTGACTCGGTCAAACACCGCCAATGGGTCTTCGCCACGCCGACCGGCGAGCGCCGCATCATTAAAAAAGTCCAGCAGCCGGTCTGGACCAAACCCGATTGGGCGTTTATCGAGGAGGGAGAGGACATCCCCCGCTCGTACAATGAGCGCATCGAGGAGGATATGTTGGGCGATTACGCCATGCACATCGGAAACAGTTACATGATCCACGGCACGCTCTATCGCCGGCTTCTCGGCCGCAGCGTCACCCACGGTTGCATTCGTCTCGGCGACGCCGATCTTGAAAAAGTCTTCAAGTCAGTTTCCGTTGGAACGCCGGTATTCATCTATTAGATGCGCCGCGGCCGCGGCGTTCATCATCCTTGCGGCGGCCTGCGGGTCAGCCCCAGCCGGATCCACCCCGCACCCGTTGGCAATGGAGAACCGTCTCCTGTCTCTGGAACTGCCGCTCGCGAAAAAATCGGTTCTCTACGCCGTCTTCCATTTGCCGGCCCGGTCGATCCAGATCAAAATACGCGGCGAGGTACTCCGGGAATTCAAAATCCTGTCCGTCGAAACTCACCACCCATGGGATCCGCCGGTTCAGAAACGGACCGTCGAACACTGCGGGATATCAAACACCCCGGACCGCGTGATCATCAATCCGCCGAAAAAAGACGGAAAAGAAGATGAGGAGGCGGATACCGGGACAATCGTCGAGGAGAAACTCGACGACAGCTTTGAAATCGATGACATGCCGGACTTTTACTCCCTCGAACTCGACGACGGATCGCTCCTGCTTGTCCTGCCTCGAACCGAATCGCATCTGCGCATCGGCGAGCGGGTTTCGAACGCGTTCGTGAAAGCCGCTTTTTTCGCCAAACGCCTCCGCGCGTTCCGCTCCCCCTCGGCCACGATTATCCTGGAGCCGCAGGACGCCCGCTCGCTTTACTGGGCCCTCCTGAACGCCCCTCCGATTCTTCTCTCGGCCTGATTTTTCAAATTTGATATAGCGAATCGTTTTGTTCAACAATACAACGTAAGCTATAAAGGGGTTATGGCTCAACAAAAGCATAAACCTTCCAATTCTTCCGCAAACCTCGGTTTCGAATCCACCCTCTGGTCCGCCGCCGACAAAATGCGAAACAACATGGACGCGGCCGAGTACAAGCACGTCGTTCTCGGACTCATCTTCCTCAAATATATATCCGACGCCTTTGAGGAACGCCGCACCGTCCTCCTCGCAGAAAAGAGTCGCGGCGCCGATCCTGAAGACCCGGACGAGTACCGCGCCGACAATATTTTCTGGGTGCCCAAAGAGGCGCGCTGGGGCAAACTTCAGGCAAACGCGAAACAGCCGGCCATCGGCAAGATGATCGACGATGCTATGGTTGCCGTTGAACGCGATAACAAACCTCTCAAGGGCGTCTTGCCGAAGGATTACGCCCGGCCGGCGCTCGACAAACAGCGGCTCGGAGAACTGATCGACCTCATCGGCACCATCGGCCTTGGCGACCGGGAGAATCGCTCGAAAGATATCCTCGGCCGCGTTTACGAATATTTCCTCTCGCAGTTTGCCAGCGCCGAAGGCAAGAAAGGCGGGCAGTTCTATACGCCTCGATGCGTGGTTCAGGTTCTGGTTGAAATGCTTTCGCCCTACAAGGGCCGCGTGTTTGATCCATGTTGCGGCTCCGGCGGCATGTTCGTGCAGAGCGAGAAGTTCGTCGAAGCTCACGGCGGACGTGTCGGCGACATCAGCGTGTACGGTCAGGAATCGAATCCCACAACGTGGCGGCTCGCCAAGATGAATCTCGCCATCCGCGGGATCGACAGCAACCTCGGTCCGGAACATGCCGGCAGTTTTCATCGCGATCTCCACAAAGATCTCAAATCCGACTACGTCCTCGCCAACCCGCCGTTCAACGACAGCGACTGGGGCGGAGAGCGCCTTCGAGAAGATCCGCGCTGGCGATTCGGTGCCCCGCCGACCGGCAACGCCAACTTCGCCTGGGTGCAGCACTTCATCCATCACCTCGCCCCAAACGGCCTCGCGGGATTTGTTCTCGCCAACGGATCCATGTCGTCGAACCAATCCGGCGATGGCGATATCCGAAAGAACATCATCGAAGCCGATCTTGTGGACTGCATGGTCGCTCTGCCGGGCCAGCTTTTTTATTCGACACAGATTCCAGTGTGTCTCTGGTTCATCGCCCGGAACAAAGCGGACAAACGGTTCCGCGAACGCCGCGGCGAGACGCTGTTCCTCGATGCCCGAAAACTCGGCCGGTTGATCGACCGCGTCCACCGGGAACTGACCGACGAGGACGTCGCGAAAATCGCGGGGACGTATCACGCGTGGCGCGGGGATAAGGGCGCCGACCATGGACGGCCAAGTGTCGAACGTGACAGGGATGTCCGACGTTCGACCGCCGGAAAATATGCGGATGTCGCGGGTTTCTGCATGAAGGTCGGCCTTAAAGATATCCGTCAACACGGTCATGTCCTCACTCCCGGCCGCTACGTCGGCGCCGAAGAAATCGAGGACGACGGCGAACCGTTTGAGGAAAAGATGAAACGGCTGACGTCCAAACTCGAAGAGCAATTCTCCGAAGGCCGGAAGCTGGAGGATCAGATCCACCGAAATCTCACACTAATTGACAAATAGGAATTTATCCGATAAGATATGACAAATGAATGATAATAGCAATATCCAAAAGGATAAATTCATAGCCGAGCAGAAGCGTGTTTTCGAGATTGTATACCGCCATACCCCACATTTTGCCTTGGCCGGCGGGACGGCGCTTTCTTGGTATTATCTGCATCACCGCATGTCCTATGATTTGGATTTCTTCGCGGAGGATTTTCACCCGGAGGAAATCGCCGCCGCCATGGAAGCTCTATCCAAGGCATATCCACATCGACCCGAACCACGAGGCGTGACGGTGACCCCCGATTCAGCCCGCATTCAACAATTTTTTCTACCCATTCATATCAGCCCGGAGTTTGAAAAATTGAAACTCGATTTTGTCGAAGACGTTTATCCGGAACCGAAAGTGAATAGCTTGGATGGGATGCCCGTTTACGGCGAAGAAAGTCTGTACATCAGGAAAATATACGCTGTAGCCGGAAGCAGATCACGGACGACAGAGGTAGGCGCGGAGGTACCTGCCGGCCGGCGTGTTGCCCGGGATTTGGTGGATATCTATTTTTTGTCCAACCGCGTTTGCCCTCTTCATAAATTTGTCGTGAACGGACTTGACCGTGGAGCGTTCGATTCCGATTTGCCGCGGCGGCTGGTGATCTGGAGCAAACGATTCAGCCGCGAAGATTTTTTGCATGAGTATATCGAAATGGATCTCTATGAACGACCCGATCCCAAGGCCGGGATTTTCCGGCACATCGACGCCGAACTCATGCGTTTGATGGAGCACGTCGTTGAGAAAGGATAAAACGGTTATGGCGGAATCCAAACCGTTCCTCGGGTGGGACAAGACACCCGAAGCCCGGGCCAGATATAAAGACATTCTCGGAAACCCGGCCGACCCCCGGTTTTATTCTTTGGCTGTCGAACTTCTGACAAAAACCACGGATACGAAAACGGTTTTCGATTATATTCCCCCCGAAACGTTGATTCGGGCGTGGGCGCGTCTGGGTCCCAAACTCTCCGAGGTTTCTCCCTTGGACACCCGGATATGGTGGGACACCGTAATTTCAACGCTTCGGAAGAAATTTTCCGGAGAAAAACCGGCGGACAATCACCCGAAGTCCAAACGCCCCAAACATTCTGACCCGATACTGCTTGATTTGGGACAGCGGTTCCGCATTCGCCGCAAGCAGGCAAACGAGACAATCGAAAACTATGCCCGGCGGTTAAGAACGACTCCGAACATTGTAAGCAAATTGGAACGAGGTCTCTACAATCCGACCTACAAATGGCTCATGGAACGTGCGGACATTGTTCTCGGCGATGACGTCTACATGCCGCCGCTCTATCCGGCGACGCCGTATCCGACGCGGATAGAACGGTCGGTCAACGGATATATCGTCTGGACGGACGGCAAAAACACGATTGATCTTTCTGATTTGACGGATCGGGCAGGGGGTTACCTGTCGCTGGCGGGAAATCCAAACGACTTTTTCGAACGGATATACTTTTCCCTCGGAGATAGCCGCGCCGCTTGGGATGCGCTTCATGACACGATCAAATCGAAGGGCGTCTCCATCCATGTCATGTATAGAGTGCTTCAGATGCAGTACAAAATTCTGCTTGAAAAACAATCCCATGGGGAACATCGCGATCGCGCGGCGACGGAGAACAGATTGGATGAATTTCGAAAAGAACTTTGCCGGATATATGCTAACAAAAACGGCGACGCGTCGATGTGGATCGCGCTGGCTCCTATTCATGCGGCTGGTGCAACGCCGAATATCATTGATGTCAAGAGGAAGCAGGTCGTCGACGACCTCTTCGAACTCTTGAGCGTTCCCGGCGTGGGCGGTATTCGCGAAAATGGGTGGACACCCCGCAGCCTTAACAATCCGGGGCAGTCTTCATCCGGCGAATACGTGGAATTCGGAAATCCTGACACTTCATTCCGGCCGTTTCGAGTCTATTGTGATGGAACCATCGCCTTTTTGGAGCCGGATAAAAAATTATTGGAATGGATACTCCCGAACCCGATGAAAGAGTCCGTCGGCAAACACACGCTTTATCCCTACACGGCGGTGGAGTATCCCGTATCATTTTTTCGGTATGCAGCCGCCGTGTGGAAGAAATATGAAATGGTCAATCACTTGCGCTGGGCGGTGGGTGAAATCGTGTTCGGGCCGGCGGAAGACTGGATCCTGTTGCCCGAACACCCGGAATCTGTCAATTATATGGTCGCCGCCCAGATGATGTCTCAAACCGCCAAGCAGTCCGACTCCCCCTATGTCCATGTTCGCAGAAACTTCCACGTCAAAAATATTCTAAAAAACGCCGACTTCACAGCCTGGCATCTCATTGTCCCCTTCTACGAGGCTTTCGGCCACGGTCACCAGAGCATCCCTTTCTACAAACCCGAGGAAGGAGTTTTTCAGATTCCATGAAGGAGGCCGGGCCGGACAAGACAATTGTGCAAGGGCCGCTTGCACAAATCACCCGATCCCACAAACCCATCGGCGTGGCGCATTGGGAGACGAAGATCGTCAAGTCGCTCCCCAAGGAACTGAAAGGCTCGCTCCCGAGCATCGAGGATATCGAGAAGGAGTTGGGGAATGGGTGAGAGAAAAAAAGTTATCTCGACCGCCAAAATTCAGTCTGATTTTGTGGAAGGTCGCCTCACCACTCTTTGTGTCCCGGAAGACGGGGTGCAGACTGGTCCATTCGGAAGCCTGCTTCACCACGAGGATTATGTTTCTATTGGGACGCCCATAATTACAGTAGAGCACCTCGGAGAAAACAGGATTCAACATCAAGATTTGCCCCGAGTTTCTGATGAGGACCGTAATCGTCTGTCCAAATATCAATTGCATCAAGGAGACATCGTCTTTAGCCGAGTCGGCTCCGTAGATAGGCGGGCACTAGTACGGAAAGAGGAGGAGGGCTGGTTGTTCTCTGGCCGGTGTCTGCGAGTGCGACCAGACAATTCAAAAATCGATTCGACGTACCTCTCATATTTTTTTGGACTTCAGTCATTCAAGGAGCATATTCGCGCTATCGCGGTAGGCGCGACCATGCCATCGCTTAATACGCAAATACTGAGTGACGTCACCATCTTGTATCCAAAAAACTTGGATACCCAGCGCGCCATCGCTACAATCCTGGGCGCGTTGGACGACAAGATCGAGTTGAACCGGCGGATGAACGAGACGCTGGAGGCGATGGCGCAGGCGTTGTTCAAATCCTGGTTCGTGGACGCGGTCCAGGACGGATTGCCCGAGGGGTGGCGGTCGGACAGATTGGACAACATCGCCACATATCTCAACGGGCTCGCACTCCAAAAATTTCCGCCGGATAGAAATGATTCGTTGCCTGTAATCAAGATTGCCCAAATACGCACTGGGGATACAGCCGGATCGGATCGCGCAAGCGCGCACCTCGATCCTGCCTATGTCGTCGAAGACGGCGATATTTTGTTCTCGTGGTCCGGCAGCCTTGAGGTTGTGATTTGGTGTGGCGGTCGTGGTGCTCTCAATCAGCACCTTTTCAAAGTCACTTCCACCAATTACCCGAAGTGGTTCTATTACCTGTGGACGAAGTATCATCTGCCAACATTCCGGGCCATTGCCGCCGACAAAGCAACGACCATGGGCCACATCCAGCGCGGACATTTGTCTCAAGCTGAAGTCTTGATTCCGAATTCCGATGCGATGAAAACAATGAACGCTCAGATGGCTCCGATTATCGAGAGGATCATCGTAAACAACGTCGAATCTCGCACCCTCGCCGCCATCCGTGACGCGCTGTTGCCGAAGCTGTTGTCCGGTGAGGTTCCTGTAAATGAGGCAATCCGGGAGACGGCCGCTCGTGGGTGAAGGCGAATTTCCCAAATCGGTGGCTGATGCCATGGCGACCATAACCGATGTCTTCCGATATCAGGGACGAATCGACGTTGTTGAATTGCTTGAAAATGCCAATGCTCGTTTTGACCGGACTGAATTCGACAATTGGAATGGCGGCACGTCCACTTGGGCGTTGCGCCTTGAAGTGCCCGTTTCCGTCTTCGCATCCGCCGAACCACGGCTCTCTGACATCGAAAGAGATATCGCCGCCAAGATTCGGCATTTAATCCGCGATTGTCCGAATGACAATATAGGTGAGGTGACGATTTCGCCTCTCCCGCCGGGAGCATTGACGCTTGGCCGAACCATGACTCCTTCGGAAATGGAAATTCGTCGGCTATGGCGGGAACGCCGGTTCCGCCTTTTCCTGAGCCACGTTTCATGCCACAAGGTCGCCGTATCCAAACTAAAAGACGAATTGTCCCAACGCTAGATGCTTTCGTAGCACACGAAGATATCGAACCGAGCTTAGAATGGCAGCGGGAGATTGAAATAGCGCTTCGCTCTATGCACGCTCTTGTTGCCTTAATAACGTCGGACTTCCATGCCAGCGAATGGACTGATCAGGAGGTGGGCTGGGCTTTTGGGCGTAGTCTACCGGTAATACCTGCGTTCTTGGGTGTTGATCCATACGGTTTCGTCGGCAAATTACAGGGCGTTAGTGGCTCTCTTGATAAGACATATGATCTCGCATATTCAATTATTGATGCCTTGCTCATAAATCATCAGACCCATGGCGAAATGCGCCGCGCCCTCGTATCTGCGTTTGCCGAGGCAACGTCATATTCCATGGCAATTGCCATAAGCAAGCATGTGGTAAAAGTAACAGATTTTACCGAGGAGGAAAAAGACGCGTTGAAGAAAGCATGCAAAGAAAATAGTCAAGTAGCTGGAGCGTTCGGCGTGTCCGACGTAATCTACAACTCATTCGGCAAGCCACCTGCACCGAAAGAGAAGAAGACCGACGATGTTCCGTTCTAATCTCGTGCGAAAGCCATTTACAGTCCCAAGAAGTGGAACCCACACCCTCGCCGCCGTCCGGGACGCGCTATTGCCGAAGCTGTTGTCGGGGGAGGTTCGGGTGTGATAGGACGGAATAGGACGAATGAGACAAATGCGGAAAAACAGGGCAAATCAGAGGTGAGGATGCGGTGCAGAACAAAAATGATCTGATCGGGCCGCATGGCGGGTATCGGAACCTCAAATCTTATCAGACAACCGAAATTATTTATGATGCCACGGTCGCGTTTTGCGACCGATTTATCGACAAACGATCCCGCACACATGACCAGATGGTGCAGGCGGCGCGGAGCGGCAAGCAGAACATCGCCGAGGGGAGCATGGCCTCCGGAACCTCGAAAAAATTTGAGCTGAAGCTCGTCGGCGTGGCGCGGGCGAGTTTAGAAGAACTGCTCTTGGATTATGAGGATTTTCTGCGCCAGCGCGGGCTGACAAAATGGGGCAAGGACCACGCCGAGGTCCAGAAAATTAGAAAGCTGGCCTATGCGACAGATAGGTCGTATTCGACCTATAAGTCCAATGTCGAAACCGCCCCAGCGGATGTAGCAGCGAACACCTTGCTGTGCCTCATCCATCAGGCAAACTATCTGCTCGACCAGCAGTTGAGACAACTGGAAAAGCAGTTCCTGAACGAGGGCGGGTTTACAGAACGGCTCTATCACGCGCGCCGTGACGCCAGACAAAAATGACGATCTCCTTGGTTGAAATCCCGACAATAATCCCGACAAAGTGTCGGGATTCGGTATCCCCATGACCATCACCGAATCCACCGTCGAAGACGCCGCGCTTTCGTGGTTTGACGAGATCGGCTACGGCATCCTCCACGGGCCGGACATCGCGCCGGCCACGGATGGCCAAGTGTCGAACGGGACAGGGATGTCGGCCGTTCGACCGCCGGGCGAGGCGGCGGCCGAGCGGGATGATTACGGCGAGGTGGTT
This sequence comes from Candidatus Lindowiibacteriota bacterium, assembly GCA_023249255.1. GTDB lineage: Bacteria > Lindowbacteria > 2-12-FULL-62-27 > 2-12-FULL-62-27 > 2-12-FULL-62-27 > JAHFCY01. The sequence goes on from JAHFCY010000070.1 coordinate 10,277, forward strand.
TTGCCGCGGCGACTACGCGAGGCGTTGACCCGGATCAATCCGAAAATTCCACAAGAGGCGATCGAGGAGGCATTCCGAAAAGTGACGAGGCCGGATACTCCGTCTCTGGTCACGAACAACCGCGCGTTTCACAAGATGCTGGTGAATGGCGTCGAGGTGGAATACCGCCGGGCGGACGGATCCATCGCCGGCGATCGGGTACGGCTGATCGATTTCGGCGATCTTGCGGCGAACGACTGGATTGCGGTCAATCAGTTTACGGTAATTGAGGGCCAGAATAACCGTCGGCCGGACGTGGTGATTTTTGTCAATGGTTTGCCGCTTGCGGTGATCGAACTCAAAAACGCCGCGGACGAGAATGCCACGATCTGGAACGCGTTCCATCAGTTTCAGACGTACAAAGCGCAAATCCAATCCATTTTTGTCTTCAACGAAGCCCTGATCATCTCGGATGGCCTCGAGGCCCGCATCGGAACACTCACGGCTGACCGCGAACGGTTCATGCCATGGCGAACCATCGAAGGCGAGGAGCTTGCGCCGTCGACGATGACCCAGCTTGAGGTCATGATCCGCGGCGTCTTCGACAAACGCCGATTTCTGGAGCTCATTCAGCATTTTGTTGTTTTTGAAGATGACGAAAGCGGCGTCCCGCTCAAGAAGATGGCGGGATATCACCAGTTTCATGCCGTCGGCCAGGCGGTTGAGGCGACGGTTGGCGCGTCCGGTCCCAAAGGCGACAAACGCTGTGGCGTCGTCTGGCACACACAAGGGTCAGGCAAAAGTCTCACGATGGTTTTTTACACTGGCCAACTGGTTTTGCATCCCCGTATGCAGAATCCGACCATCGTGGTTCTGACGGACCGAAACGATCTCGATGGGCAGTTGTTCGGCACGTTTTCCCGCTGTCACGAAATTTTGCGCCAGACGCCGGCGCAAGCGGATAGCCGCGCCGACTTGCGAAAAAAACTTCAGGTCGCGTCCGGCGGGATTGTCTTTACGACGATCCAGAAATTTTTCCCTGAAGAAAAAGGCGACCGCTATCCGCTCCTGTCCGACCGGCGAAACATCGTCGTCATCGCCGACGAGGCCCACCGCAGTCAATATGATTTCATCGACGGATTCGCCCGGCACATGCGCGACGCTTTGCCAAACGCGTCGTTCATCGGATTTACGGGAACGCCCATCGAAAAAACGGATGCCAACACTCGTGCCGTGTTTGGAGATTACATCAGCGTGTACGATATCCAGCGGGCGGTTCAGGACGGGGCGACGGTGCCCATCTACTACGAAAGCCGGCTGGCGAAACTGGAATTAAAAGAAACCGAAAAACCGAAGATCGACGCGGAGTTTGAGGAAGCGACCGAGGGCGAGGAGGTCGAACAGAAGGAAAAACTGAAAACGAAGTGGGCGGCGCTGGAAGCGGTTGTCGGCGCCGAAAAACGTATCGGCATCATCGCGCGCGATTTGGTGGATCACTTCGAGCGCCGTATCGAAGTAATGGACGGCAAGGCCATGGTGGTCTGCATGAGCAGGAGAATTTGCGTGGAACTCTACAACGCCATCGTGGCGATTCGGCCAATGTGGCGTCACGACGACGATACACAAGGCGTCGTCAAAGTTGTGATGACGGGGGCGGCGTCGGACCCGCTTGAATGGCAAGGCCACATCCGCAATAAACCTCGCCGGGAAAAACTGGCCGATCGATTCAAAAAACCGGCCGATCCCTTCCGAATCGTGATCGTCCGCGACATGTGGCTGACCGGTTTTGACGCGCCGTGTCTCCACACGATGTACATCGACAAACCGATGCGTGGGCACGGTCTCATGCAAAGCATCGCGCGGGTCAACCGCGTATTCAAAGACAAACCCGGCGGACTGGTGGTCGACTATCTCGGATTGGCGCACGAACTCAAAAAAGCGCTGGCGGAATACACCGAAAGCGGCGGCACGGGGGAAACCGCCATCGACCAGGACGAGGCCGTCGCGGTGATGCAGGAAAAATACGAAATCTGCTGCGGGTTATTTCATGGGTTTGATCGTTCACTCTGGACAACTGGAACGCCGGCGCAGAAATTGACTCTTCTGCCTGCCGCGCAGGAACACGTTCTGGCTCAAAAGGACGGGAAGGACCGGCTCCTTCAATCCGTAACCGACCTTTCGAAAGCCTTCGCGCTCTCTGTTCCGCATCCGGAAGCGCTTCGGATCCGCGATGACGTGGCATTTTTCCAGGCCGTTCGAGCCGCTCTTGCCAAGGCCGGAATCAACGGCGATGGGAAGAAATCTCCGGAAGAAATCGATCTGGCCATTCGACAAATTATTTCGCGCGCTGTGTCCTCGGATCAGGTCATCGATATTTTTTCCGCCGCCGGTTTAAAGAAACCGGATATTTCGATTCTATCGGAAGAGTTTCTCGCCGAAGTCCGCGGAATGCCACACAAAAATTTGGCGGTAGAACTTCTCCGTAAGCTCCTCGCGAACGAGATCAAATTGCGATCCCGAAAAAACCTCGTACAGTCCCGATCATTTTCGGAATTGCTGGAAAAGGCCATCCGCGCGTACCAGAACCGTGCCATCATTGCGGCGAAGGTGATCGAAGAGTTGATCGGGTTGGCCAAGCAAATGCGCGATGCGGACCGGCGCGGGGATGAGTTGGGTTTATCCGAGGACGAAATCGCGTTTTACGAAGCGCTGGAAGTAAACGACAGCGCGGTCAAGATTCTAGGCGACGCCGCACTCAAAACCATCGCGCGGGAGTTGGTCGAAACGGTGCGGACCAACGCGACGATCGACTGGACGGTCAAGGAATCCGTGCGCGCCAAACTGCGCGTGATGGTAAGACGCATTCTTCGGAAATATGGTTACCCGCCGGACAAACAGGAAAAGGCGACGCAGACGGTCATGGAACAGGCGGAACTGATTGCGGACGACTGGGTCGGCAAAGCGCCGGAAGATACGCGGCCTTTCCGCATCCTTTCAGCCTCGGATGTTCGGCCTTATGAGAACTGCATTCCGCTGTATTCGCTCAAAGCCGCCGCCGGGCAGTTTGGCGGATTTCAAGAAATCGAGCGGGAAGAAGAACCGGATGCCTGGGTCCTACCCCAGGGCAAAACGCGGCCCGCGAAGGGATTATTTGTCGCACAGGTGACCGGCGAATCCATGAACAGGAGGATTTCGAACGGAGCTTATTGCGTGTTTTGTACGCCTGTAGTCGGGAGCCGAAGCGGCATGGTTTTGTTGGTCCAGCACCATTCCATTTCAGATCCGGATCATGGCGGAGAGTACACAGTCAAAGTCTATGAGAGCGAAAAACGTCCGGATAGGGAAACCGACTGGCAACACAGCCGAATTATATTAAACCCGGATTCGACCGATGCCGGCTATCAGCCGATTATTCTGACGGCAAACG
>JAHFCY010000232.1 GCA_023249255.1 Candidatus Lindowiibacteriota bacterium
GATGGGTGTTTTCATCGTCTCCTACCCGCGCGCCCTGATTCGCAATATGGTTCTCGTGTTGATCCGGCCTGTTTTTATTTCATTGCCGGCCTGGGTGGTGCTGGGTATGTGGTTTCTCGAGCAGGGATTCATGACATTTTATTTGACCGAACACACGTCGGTCGCCGTTTGGGCCCATATTGGAGGGTTTCTGGCCGGCGCTGTTTGCGGTTATATCTTCCCTGCCATGCAGAAAACGCCGGAATACGCAGTCGGCGCGGCTGCAGATTCATCCACCGATGCCGGCCAACACCTCGAAAAAATGAAAGCGGCGGTTGAAAAAGATCCGTCCGACCTTGGCCGGCGGCACGCTCTGGCGATAGCCGCGGCGAACGCCGGCGACCAGGCCCTTTCCATACAGGAGGCGAAATACCTGTACGCACGCATTCCGGATCATGATATGAAACGCCGACTCGATATACGGCTTCTTCAGATGTCCATGGGCGAATCGGACACGACAGCCAGGGGCATGCTGGAACTGGCCGAGGGATTTTATGAGACGGGACACGCGGACAAGGCTTATCCGCTGTATCGACAGGTTCTGGATGGCTGGCCGGATCATCCGCGGCGGCCCTTGGTCATGGTGCGATTGGGAGAAATCCTGGCCGAACATTTTCAGAAGCCGCAGGAAGCGATTCCGCTTCTGGAAGAAGTTTCGAAAGGGGATCCGAGGAACGGGCTGGTACAGGAAGCGCAATTTCTGCTGAAGAAAATCATTCCACTAAAAGATGCCGGTTAGTGCCTGTCCAAATCCACCATCTTCCTGTTCAAGTCTTCGACCCGCTTCGCTTCCAGTTGTTGAACCTCCCGAACCCGATCGACCGATTTTTGCATACTCTCGACCGACTGCGTGGCAACAATTGGTTCTTCCGCCTTCTTCTCCTCTTTCCCTCCGAAGCGGGTCACCCAAAGGATGGCAACAATCAGGGCCGCGACCAGAAGCACGATGAGAGTCGAGCCGCGTTGAGAGGATCGTGGGGCTAATGGGACGCGTGCCTGTTTTGGCTGTTTCATTGGTCTCAATTATACTTCATATTACTTCGGCGGTAAAATCGAATTGGTATTCCGCCATATCGCCATCTGTAACCGAAACAATTCAACGCCTGACCCCGATTGGATTAAATCCTATCCGGCGCCGCGGCGGATCTCCGGCAACTCACGGAGGGCATCGTCCCGCGTTTGGATGCGGCCTTCGGCCTGAAGTTCCCGGACGCGTTCGAGAATGCGGCCGATTTCGGGGCCTGGCGACATGTTGAGGGCGCGCATGACGTCTTCACCCGCGATGAGTTTGGGAGGGACGATGCGGTCTTTTTGGCGGATGTATCGAAGAATGCCGTCAGCGACGAAACGCTTGTGTTTTTCGTTGAAGTCGGCGGGGAGGGCCGGACCGAGTCCCGCCGCTCGGTCGGCGAGAGAGAAGATCAGCATGCCAAGTCCGTCGTCGCCGCCGAAGTCGCGAAAGAGGCGGTAAAAAAACCGGTCGAGGTTGCTTTCGATTTCATACAGGCCGGGGCCGAAAATCATGTGCTGGACGACGAGACGGCGCATCAATTCGATTTCGACATTGGCGAGACGAAGTTTTTCGCAGATTTCGGCAGTCCGGGCCGCGCCGGCTTTTTCGTGTCCGTAAAAATGTATTTCGCCGTCTGCGTCGGCCATTTTTGTGGACGGTTTTTCGATGTCGTGGAGAAGACACACAAATCGCAAGTAGGCCGCGCGGGGGCGGTTGCCCACGAGCGGACGGGCGAGATAGTCGCGGACGAGTTCAACCGATTCAGGCGGGACGTGCTGTCCGGGCGTGGCAACGATCTCATCTATCGCGTGGAGTGCGGCGAGGCTGTGGCCGAAGACATCGAGATGGTGAAAGACATTCTGCTCACAGCCGCGCGTCGGCAAAAGTTCCGGAAAAAGCGCGGTCAGCGTGCCGGCGTCGGACATGGATTCGATGGCAGGGCCTGCGGGAGTGGCCGCGAGAAGGAGAAACCATTCCTCGGCGATGCGTTCCGGCGCGGGGGACCAGACGAGATGATTTCGGGATCGAATGGCGGCCAGAAGCGCCGGATCGACGGAAAAACCTAGCGCGGCTTGGAACCGGAACGCGCGGAGGATACGCAGGGGATCAGCGTCGAGATTTTTTTCGGCGACGAAGCATATCCGTCGCGCGGTGATATCGGCGCGGCCGTTGAAAGGATCAACGATCTCGCCTGAATCGATCGCCTGCGCAAGAGCGTTCATCGTGAAATCGCGCTCGGCAAGGCTCTCAATCACGCCGCCGGGAGGAATCGGCAGAAGGTCAACGTCATCGCCGCCGCGAAGAACCACGCGGGCGATCCGCCGGTCCTCGTCGAGCGGCACGAAAAATCCGTCCAATGCGCGGGCGAGATCGGGCCCGAACGCGAACGGATCCTGCGGAATCAGAAAATCGAAATCTTTGGGCGGTACGCCGCGCACGGCGTCGCGCACGGCGCCGCCGACCAGAAAACTGCCGCGCGGAAGATGCCGGGTGATCCGGGCAAGGGGGTCACGGGATTCCATGCGGACGGTTTAGCATATCGCGTCGCCGTTGCCGATAGAGAACAGCGGCGCAAACCGGGAGCGCGGCGAAAATTCTTCTTCAGAGACGAATCGTGAACGTCAGGACGACGTTGCGGCGACGGAGGACGATTTCGACAATGGAATTTTTCTTCAGACGGCGCTCTGCATTCTCATAATCGCTGACGGTCTGGATACCCCGGCCGTTGATCGAGATGATCACATCGCCGGGCTGAACGGGCGAAGACTGCATTTTTCCAAACACGCCGGCCGGATTCACAGCCCGAACCACCACGCCCGCGCCGTAGAGGCGGCTATACCGGACAGACATGTCGTCGACCTCTAGTCCAAGATCGACGCGAAGAAGGGATTCGGGCATTTCCCGCGCAGTCAGTTTTGCGACCTGTTCGACACCGTCGGCCGCAAACCGGACGGCGACGATCTGGCCGATGCGAACCGACATGAGGACCTGCTCGTAGTCCCGCACGTCCCGGATGGGCAGACCATTCATGGATTTGATGACCGCGCCGGCACGGATGCCGGCTGACGCGGCTTCTCCCGATTCGTTGACGCTCTGGACGACAAGCCCGCCTGCGACCGGCGTTCCAGCTCGCCCACCTGATTTGGACTCGACCAGTTCCCAACCGAACCACGCGCCGCGGATTTCACCTTTCGCCAGCACGTCATCCATGACTTTTCGCGCTTGATCGGCCGGGATGGCAAACCCGAGGCCCTCGGATCCGCCGCTTTTGGAGACGATGGCGGTGTTGATGCCGACGACTTTGCCGTCAGCATTGACGAGCGGGCCGCCGGAATTTCCGGGATTGATGGCGGCGTCCGTTTGGATCATGCCGAGATACCGGTAATCCTCTTTGGACGGAAGACGCCGGCCCGTCGCGCTGATGACACCGGCCGTCACGCTGGCTTCAAGATTCGACGGGGCGCCGATCGCGACGGCCCATTCGCCCAGCGCGAGGTCGGTCGCGGTGCCGAGCGTGACAAACGGAAGTTTTTCAGAGAAATCGTCCGGCAGGATGATCTGCAGAAGGTCAAGATCGACCGGCAGGCCCCGGCCGACGAGCCGCGCCGGAAAAACGCGGCCGTCCGAAAGAGTCACGCGGATTTCCTCAGCGCCGGCCACGACATGATCGTTCGTCAGGACCAGTCCCCGGTCGCCGACGATAATCCCGCTGCCGAGACTTCGAACCCGGACGGCTTCCTGAAGCCCGCCGAAGAACGGGTCGGAAAACCAGTCGGAAAAAAAATCATCGTGAAGACTTCGGAATGGGCTGACCTCCCGCATCGCCACTTTCTCGGCGCCGATCGTAACCGTCGCGGGCATGACCGCCTGCACGGCGGAAACGATGGCCGTCCGGCGGGATTCAGACAAGTCAGCGTGGGAGGCAACGGGGAACAGGCAATAGGCGAAATAAAAAAAAGCCGCCACGAACAAACACGAGCGGGCAACGCGAACGACCATGAATGCCACGTCTTTCCGGGTGTCAGCCGGCGGGGTCGACTTCGAAGAGGACTGCGCCGGACTCGACGGGCTCGGCGTTGTCAGCGCATATTTTGACGATTTTTCCGGAACACTCGGCTTTGATTTCATTCATGACTTTCATGGCCTCGATAATGCAGACAGTCGTTGAGGGAGTGACCTTGTCGCCCTCATTGGCGTACGGCGGGGAACTCGGAGAGGTGGACCGGTAGAACGTGCCGGCCATGGGCGAACGGATTTTGAGAAACGCCGAGTCGGCGGCGGGCGCAGGCGCGGCGGGCGCGGGCACGGCGGGTTCGGCGTGGTGGGGCTGGATCGGGACTCCGACGAGAGGAGCGCCGAGACGCACGTCGACCCGGGATTTTTCGTCTTCGATCAGGATTTCGTCCAGCCCGTGTTCGGCCATGAATTCCTTGATTTCGTCGGCCAGTTCGGGCGCGGCCGGATTTTTTTTGGAGGATGGCCGGCTGGATTTTTTTTTCATGAGAGGGCGTGGGCCCGGGGCGCCGTCAGTTTTTGCCGGATGGCTTCGCGCAGGGAGGCCAGGCCCATGCCGGTATGGGCGGAGATGAAAACCGAATCGGGAAATTCGCGCAAGAGATGGTCCGGAAGGACATCAAGCCGGTCGGCCTTGTTGAGCACGGTGAGGACGGACCGGTCGGCGGCGATTTTGGCGAGGACGTCGCGGACGACTTCGGCATGCCGGCGAAATTCCGGCGCGGACACGTCGAGAACGTGCAGAACGAGATCGGCCTCGCGGACTTCGTCCAGCGTCGACAGAAACGCGTCGAACAGATGGTCCGGAAGATGCCGGATGAATCCGACGGTATCGCTGAGAAGAACGCGAAAGGGTGCGGACGTTCCGTTCTGGGGTGGATAGACGACGGCGGCGGTTTTGGTGTCGAGCGTGGAAAAGAGGCGGTTTTCGGCAAGGACGCCGGCTCGGGTGAAGGCGTTCAAGAGTGTCGACTTTCCGGCGTTCGTGTAGCCGACCAGCGCGACGCGCGGGATGCCGGCCCGGCTCGACCGCTGAACGCCGCGGGCGCGGCCCATCCTGTCTATCTGTTCCTGCAAAATACTCAAACGCTTTCGAGCCATCCGACGGTCG